>JAILLJ010000072.1 GCA_024693205.1 Clostridiales bacterium
CGAGAAAACAGTCCTTCATGAAAGGGAAATCTATCGTGACGTCCCTGTCGGGATACTGATAGAGGTAGCCGCAGACCGCGATATCCGCGTTCGTTTTACGCGCGGCGGTAATCAGTCTTTCGTACATTTCGGGATAAAGCCTATCGTCCGAATCGACAAAGGCGATAAACTCTCCCGACGCCTCCGCTATACCTCTGTTTCTCGCGGCGGAAACGCCCGAATTTTTTGTCCTTATCACGCGTATGTTTTTATATTTTTCCGAATACGCGCCGCATATTTCGGGCGTCTTATCTGTCGAGCCGTCGTCGACTGTTATTACTTCGAGCCTGTCGAACGCCGTCTGTTTCGTTATCGACTCAAGACATTCGCCGAGATATTTTTCGCCGTTATAAACCGGTATTATAACCGAGATATCTGCCTTTTCAGTCATGTTTCCTCCGAATAAGGATTTAAAATATAATCTCCGGCTCCGTCAAAATTCAGTATCTTTGCCGGAACTCCCGCCGCAACGGCGTTGTCCGGAAGATCGTGGGTAACGACCGCGTTGGCTCCCACGGCGACATTGTTCCCGATACGGACAGGGCCAATCACCCTCGCTCCGGGAGCGATATAGACGTTATTGCCTATCACGGGCGTAAGTACCTTTCCGTCCTTCAGCGTCTGGCCTATCGTCGTACATGTCGAGACGGATACGTTGTCGCCGAGAACCGCGTCGATATGAACGGTAACTCCCGAAAAATGGGCGATGTGAAGTCCCTTGCCTATGACCGTCTTTTCGGATATCTCAAAGCCGCATTTAAGTCCGATCCTTTTTTCTCTTATTTTATAGTAGGGATACAGAACATATCTTCCGAAAGGATCTTTGCATTGGGAATACCATGTGCACATTCTCATGCAGTAAGTATACTGAAAACCGCCGAAGCCTTTTTTGTATTTTTTAAGCGTCTTTTTGTCGCTTTTTCCGCTGTATCTGAAAAGGTCGGCTCTTATATATTCGTCGCGCTCTTTCTTAGACGAAAAGCTCATGCTCATATTCGTCCCTCCAACAGGTCGTAAACTCTTTTCATTTGTCTATCCGTGTTTTCAGCGCTGTTATATGCGTTTTCGGAAACGGCTTTCCGCTTATTTTCGTCGGAGATAAGCTCCTGTATCTTATCGGCTATACTCTCCGCGCTCATGTCGGCGATAACGGCGTCGAAGCCGTCTCTGACCTGACTTTTGGCAGTCCTGAAATTTGTTATCACGACGGGCTTCCCGAGAATCTGCGCCTCCCGCACGGTGACGGCCTTGCCCTCGTAGCGCGAAGGCTGAACGTAAATGTCGCAGGCTTTCATATAGGGGTACGGGTTGCTCTTTTTGCCGAGGATGATAAAATCGTTTTGAAGGTTTTCGGACGAAATTTTATTTCTCAGCTCCGTTTCGAGAGTGCCGTAACCGACGGCGTACCATTTAATTTTAACTCCCCTTCCGATAAGGAGCCGGCATACGTCGACCGCCCTGTCGAACGCCTTTGCAAAGCAAAATCTTCCGACGGTCAGAAGTTTTATCTTTCCCTCGTCCGGCATATCGTCCGGCACAAATTCAGCCGCCTTTTTTCTCACCGTTTCGGGCGACAGTATGTTTTCGATCGTAACGACCTTTTTTGAAAGCGACGGATAAACCTCGCAAAAGCTTTTTCCGCATTCGTCGGAGACTGCCGCCAATTTATCGAACGACTCCCATATCTCCGCGTCGGCGTCTCTGTCAAGTATCGCCTTTGTATAGTCGGTATGTATCCACGCGAATTTTTTGACGGCGTTTACATTTTTCGCGACAAAATGATGCGGCCACATAAAGCTTATCGCAACGTCGTATTTTTTTGTCAGCCTCGGCATGAAATCTATCGCGTTGTTCCACATTGTCTGGAGACTTGCGAACACGAGCGCGTCGTTGTCTTCGCCGTGATCCTTATATTTTAAAGCCATATAAAGCTTTGAATAAAGCCTTGAAAGCGCCATGATAAAATGACCCGAAAGGATATTTCTTTTTATCGGCTTCAGAAGATCGGCGCACTGCTTTATTTCCGGAAGAACGACGCATTTGTCGGTTATCTCGGGAAGGAACTCTCCCTCACGCGAAAACAGAAGGAGCTCAACGTCGTACCTTTCGTAATCGAAGGCGTTAAGAAGCTCGACGAGACTTCTCTCGATCCCTCCGACGCACATGCTCGAAGCCGTTATGAGGATCTTTTTTTTCATCGCGCAGCTCCTTATCTTTTCATTATCTTTTTAAAGCGTTCGCCGCCGATAATTTTTATCGCCGCCCTTTTCAGCTCCGTTTTCATCCTTACGCTTTTGGGAAGCCAAAGCTGAGCGAAATGATGGATGGTACAGCTCTCGTCCGTGATATAGCTCACGCCGTTTATATAGTCGTATGGGCTGAAAAACGTACGCGGATAAACGCTCACTCCGTCTACAGTCTGAAAACTGTCGTCGCGCTTCAGCCCCTTTTTTTCGAGCATCTCGGTAAGTAAAAGGACGTTTGTCTTTTTATATATTTCGCCGTCATCCGAAACATACGGTATGCCCTCGTAATGAGCCGTATATTCGAGAAGGATGGGACTGCCCTTTTCGGCTCCCATGACGCATGTTCCGACAAAGTTTTTTTCTTCAAAGCCGACGAACATTTTATCCGAAAGAAAACGGTCGAGCCCTTTTAAGACCTCGACATCGGTATCGAGATACACGCCTCCGTTTTCATAAAGCGCTTTAGCTCTGACAAAGTCGCTGACAAAAGCAAAATTTTTATGTTCGTACGCCTGCTTCACAAAAAGATTTGAGTTTATATCGAAATTATCCTCGTTCCATTCGGTCAGAGCATAATCCGGAAGATATTTTTTCCATGTTTCGATACATTTTTTTACAAGCTTGGGCTTCTCGCCCCTGCCGAACCAGCAGTAATGCACTGTCTTCGGTATCATGCTTCTTTCCTCCGGGATAGAGTATTGTGGTTTTTCGATCAAAAGTAGTTGCTCGAATAGATGTTGACCGTATATGCAAGGAAGTAGAAATAAACGGAATACAGCCCGAGTCCGCCCCAATAGATCGCTCTCTCCTGATCCCGGTCAAATCCGAACGACACGAGCCATGTTATAAGGACGATAGCGTAGACGCTCGTATACACGGCGAACCTCGCGAAGATCCAGTTGTAAAGAGAGACGATATAGAAGCAAAGGTTGATGATCGAGATGTTTACTACTATATTGCCCAGCCTGCCGAGCACCGCCAACTTCTCCCTATAAAGGTACGCAAGAACAAGCGGGACGATAAGGACGAATATTCTTATGATATTTGAGCCGGCTTCCTCGCCCGAGGTGAACCAGCCGCCTGTGGCATAGTGTTCGTATGACGTATCCTCAAGCACATTGAACAGCGCCGGCAAAAGCGCGTTTGCCATCAAGGTGACGCCGACCGTACCTACAAGTAAAAGGATAGTCGATAATGACCACGATTTTCGCCGGATTATAAAGTAGATCGGTATCATGACTATCGCCGTTGAATGGAACGTCCAGGCGATAAAAACGAAAATAAGGAATTTAAAAAAGTCTATCCTCTTGGTCGAAAGGAAATATTTAACGCCGAGCATAAGGATCCCGGACGCCATGTACTGCCGAAGACCGTTCATCGAGAATGTATAATAACCCGTCAGAACGAAAAGCACGACTCCGAGTTCGTAAGGACACGCGTATTCGTAAATAACATAAAGCGCCCCCATACACGAGAGGAAAGCTCCGAAAATGAGAATGACCTGGAAATCCAATCCGTTTCTTTTGGCGACGGCCTGAAGGAAGTCAAGCATCATTCCGCCCTTGATCTGAAGCTTTGTTTCCGCCGCTTCTTCGTATGTCAAAAGCTCATATGACCAGATATAAGCGTCCGTATCTCCTATCGTATTTCTGAGCCCTGAAAAAATTGAGAAAATAATGACCGGTATGGCGTAGCCGACAATGAAATTCGGCTTCGGCTGTCCTATTCCGCCGCGCTTGCCTCTTCCGTAGGTTTTTCCCATTATCGCCATGACATATGTTATAATAACTATCGTGGCGAATATTGCCATATAACGATTTATTACAAGTTCCATTCTTTTACCTCGGCGTCATTTTTTTGCCTTATGTTTTATATAAAGATACCACGCGCATCCCGCCGGCAACGCCGAAAGTGTCAACAGCTTTTTAGGGCTCTCGCGAAGAAAAGCTTTGTTCTTTCCTATTATGCTGCTTGAAACGTAGTGCGCGGCCTGAATAAATCTGAATTTAAAATCGGCGTAGGGAAGCTGCATACAGAGCTTTCGGCTGTACGCAAAGCCCTTAGGATTCTTAAAGTATTGAGTAAACATGTTTTTTGACGAGCCGTCGTCGAGATATTCGACGATACAGACGACCTCGTTCAGCGCGTAAAATTCGTGATCTATGTCGATAACGCTGTATTTCGTCGCGAGGTTGACGTATTTTTCTCCCTCAAAAATCGGGTACGGATCGTTTTTTGTCAGGTCGGTTCGGAGGATGAATTTTTTATCTCCCTTGACGCCGTATCTGTAATAATAGTCGTAGCTTCGCGCCTTTTTGATCTCTTCGGGGAAGCGCGTTCCGATCACCTCTCCGTTTTCGTAGGCGTCGAGCGCCAAAAACCCGGCTGTCTTTTCGTCCTTCTCACAGGTTGTCCAAAAATCAATTATCTTTTCCACCGCGTCGTTTGGCATATAGTCGTCGGAGTCGATGCAGGTGTTTATCTCCGTATCGATATTCTGATAGGCGAGATTGTGAGCGCCGTGCATACCCATGTTTTCCTGACGGACATATTTTAAAATAAAGCCGTTGTCCTCAGAGAGCCATTTTTCGACAAGCTCCTTTGTGCCGTCTGTCGAGCCGTCGTCAACTACCAGCCAGACGAAATCCTTGTTTGTCTGGCGCTTCATGGACTCATAGCATCTCGGCAGTATATATGCTCTGTTGTATGTCGGAGTAAATACCGTCAAAAGCGGCACGCGATCACATCCTTAAAGTATTCCCGCATCGGTCAGAGTGTTCTTTATCAGAACGTCGCTTTTCATAAAGCGGTCATAGTAATCCCTGTTGGCGCACATCATTTTATATCTTTTGTCCCTGTCGAAAAGAGCGCCTATCCTTTCGACGCATTCGACGTCGTTTTTAAAGGTCAGATAGTTTACGCCGTCCGCAAGAGCTCCGATATTTTCGTAGTAAAGCGGCTCGGTCACTATCGCCTTTGACGCCGCTAAATATTCCGCGAATTTCCAGCCGGTCGACATATGCAGCCCCATCGTGGCGATCGTTATGTCGAAGGTCTTCATAAATTCGAGGTATCTGTTTTTCTTTCCCGCCGAGGCGTCGTTCATCACGACGTCGGGATATTTTTTTTGGGCAAAATCGGAATATGTTATGCCTCCGAAAAACGAGGAGCCGAACTCCTTCCGGCAAAGGCGGATGCACCTCGCTCTGCTCTCGTTTATCTCATGACGCTCGAGCGACTTTTCTTTTCCGATCTGTCCCTCGAAATCTCCCGCGGGGTCCCACAGCCTCGCCGTAAAAAGTATCTTGGGATCCTTATTTATCATAGGCTCCGAAACGAACGCCTTTTCGTAATAATGGCCGTTATAAAACTCGCTGAACGGGAGCATCCTTATAAGCTTTTTGATTTTTTCCCTTTTAGGGTCGCAGGGAACGGGAAAATTCGCGATATTTCCCTTTGACGTCACAAAAAAATTCGGAGCGGTCTTCTTTATTTTTTCGGGCTGTGACAGCATGGAATTCATCCCGGCGTTAAAGCTTCTTTTAAACATCAGATCGCAGCGCGAAAGAAGCCCGTTATAAAAATCGACGTAGCTTTCGCCCTCGGAAATAAGGTTGTCGTAGCCGTCGTTCATGTCGTAAATTATCCTCGTGCCGCCGACGTTTGCCTCGAGCATGTTATAGGGCAATCTTTCGGGGGAATTTTCGGAGAGCTTTTCGACGGTAAGCTTAATTTCTCCCGCCTCTTTAAGGCGAATAAATCCGAGCGTTATCTGATAAAGATGGAGAGGAACCTCGCTCAGCTTTAAAACAACGTCGACCATCTTAATCACTTCCCCGCTCCGCATTCAGATATGTTTTTGATAGCATATCCGCGGTCTTTTTTATATCAAATCCGGCGTCGGCAGTTTTTTTACAGGCGGCAGCGCGGTCGATATCTTCGCTTTTTAAAATATCCGCGATATTATCCGCCCAGACGTCGGCATTTTCGATCGGAAGAAATCTCATGAAGGAGCTTTTAAGATCGGACATCGCCGAAACCTTGTCCGAAACGACGCAGGGAAGTCCCGAACACTGCGCCTCGGCCAGAACGACCGGCAGTCCCTCGAACTTCGACGGCAGTAAAAACACGTCAAACGCCTGCATAAGACCGTCGACGTCGCTCCGAAGCCCCGTGAAGATGATGTTTTTTTCGATCCCGAGAGAGATCGCCTTGTTTTTTACCGTCTCGAAAAGCGGACCCTCGCCTACCGAAACGAGAACGGCGTCAGGACATATTTTTAAGAACGAGGCGAATATATCAATTAAAAAGAGATGATTTTTCTGGTCGTTGAACCTGCCGACATGACCTAAAACGGGAACGCCGTCCGGGAGCTTCAGCTCCGCGCGTTTTTCGGCGCGCTTCCCGCTCAAAAAACGGTATTTTTCGGTATCTATCCCGTTATTGATTATGACGGCCTTTTCTGCGCTTTTGCCGTAAAGCCATTTACAAGCGAGATCCGAACATCCGAAAAGGAGCGTCGCGTTCGGAACTATCAGCTTTTTGCAGTGATCCTTATAGAGGTTTTCGACGATCGCCGCCGCTCCGGTACGCGTGTATCTTGAGTTGTGGCTGTGAGCGATCCTCGAGGGAACGCCCGCCCTCTTTGCTTCCTTCAGTATAAGACCCGTCGTTGTCTCGAGGTGGGAATGTACCGTTTTAAATTCTCCGTGTTCGCGAAAAAATTTATAAAGACCTTGCGCGTAAACGGGCGGCGATACCTTCGTTAAAAAAGGCATACGGTATATCCTTCCGCCGAGGCTCGTTATTTCGTCCTCATAAAACATTTTGTCGAAAACATTGACGAGAAAATCAAACTGTATCTTTTCTCTGTCGACGCTTCGGTAAATATTCATTATGAGCGTCTCCGCTCCGCCGCAGTTCATCGAATGAAGGACATGCAGTACTCTTACAGGTTCCATCTCCGTTTTCCTTTATCGTAGAGTTTATCAAATTCCGTAGAGCTTTTTTAATTCGCCGAGCACGTTCTCTGTTGAAAATGTTTTTACATGTTGAAGCGCTCCGTTTGAAAGCGTCTCATATAAAGCTTTATCGCCGATGAGCTTTTCGGCATACTCCGCCGTCTTTAAAAAATCGTCGGGCTTTACGATAAATCCCGATTTCCCGTCCTCAACAAGCTCCCTGTGTCCCCTGTTGTCGGACGCTATAACGGGAAGCCCCGTCGCCATGGCTTCCATGACGTTGAGCGGCAGTCCCTCGCGCAAGCTTGACGCCAGATAAATATCGGAAATTTTAAGAAGCGACGGCACGTCGTCCCTGACTCCCAAAAAGTCGACGTTCGCGTTTTCTTTTTCGGCAAGAGCCTTATATTGCCCGCCGAAATTATCCGCTCCGACTATAAGGAGCCTTGCGTTTATCCCGTCGCCCACAAGCTTTTTGACCGCCCTTATGAGCATACTCTGGTTTTTGTTTTTGTTTTGCTCCGCGACATATATAAAAAGCTTTTCATCGTCGCCGTAGCCGTATTTTTTGCGAAGCTCGCTTTTTTCGGCGGCGTCCAATTTTCCGAAGCGCGAGGTATCGCAGCCGACGCCGTGGATATAAGCCGTTTCGGTATTTTTGAATATCCTTTTTGCGCGCTCGTTGTCCTCTTTATTGATGGTTATTATAAGATCGGTCATGCGGGACAGCATAAGCTCTGCCGGATAATAGATCGCCCAATTAAGAAACGGCGCTCCCGTGTAAAAATGAAATCCGTGGGCCGTATAAAAAACCTTTGTGCCCTTTTTCCTTGCGTCTCTCGACGCGAGCCTCGCGAGCGCGCCGCCCATCGGAGTATGACAATGGACGATATCGTATCCGCCGTTATCTATTATTTTTTTCAGCTCCGCGTACGCCCTTTTATTTGACGGATCGAGAGGGGAACGCGAAATGTCGATGGTAAAACGCCGTGAGCAAAAATCAAAATCCCCCGTACCGGCGCACGCCGCGTGGACCTCCCAGCCGTTTTCGCAGAGCATCTTAAAGCAAGGGATATGAAAACAGGCGAAATGCTCCGGGACCGTGGCGACAAAAAGAATTTTTTTCATTTTTATTCCGGTTTCCTCTCAGAAAAAATGTCAGTCCGGTACCTCCGTGAAATTGGGCACGATCTCTTTGAGACATTCTCGGACGTTTTCGGGATCGGCGGTTTTAAGCTTTTCGAGCGCCGATTCAAGCTCGGAATCGCTGAAATCTATCGGCGGCGTCACGAATATCTTGTTGTTTGCCGTCAGTTTCCGTCCCGCTATCTCTTCATCCAGAGACAGCTCCTCATAGAGTTTTTCTCCGGGGCGAAGTCCCGTGAACACGATGTCGATATCTTTATAAGGCTCATATCCTGAAAGCTTGATTATTTTTTCCGCGAGCGAGAGTATCCTTATCTGTTCGCCCATATCGAGCACGAACACCTCGCCGCCCTTTGAAAGACTTCCGGCCTGAACGACGAGCTGCGCCGCCTCGGATATAGTCATAAAGTAGCGCGTGACGTCCGGATCGGTGACAGTTACGGGGCCGCCCGTCTCGATCTGTTTTTTAAATATCGGGATGACGCTGCCGTTTGAGCCTAAAACGTTTCCGAAGCGAACGGCTGCGAAATCCGTCTTATCTGTCTTTCTGTTGAAATATTGTATTATAAGCTCCGTCACCCTCTTTGTCGCGCCCATGACGTTGGCGGGATTGACCGCCTTGTCGGTCGAGAGGATGATGAACTTTTTGACCTCGAATTCCATCGCGATCTTGGCGACGTTGTATGTTCCGAAAATATTGTTTTTGACCGCCTCGCAGGGGCTGTCCTCCATCAGCGGGACATGCTTGTGAGCCGCGGCGTGGAAGACGATATCGGGATGAAATTCCTCGAATATCTCACGCATACGTCCTATGTCCTGTACGGAGCCTATGCGGACAAAGATCGAGAGACTGCCGTTATAGATCCTGTTAAGCTCCATCATGACGTCGAACGCGTTGTTTTCGTAGTTGTCGACGAGTATAAGCTTTTCGGGCGCGTGCTTCGCTACCTGGCGGCATATCTCGCTTCCTATAGAGCCGCAGCCCGTAACGAGTATCGTCCTGCCGTTAAGATAGCGGCACTGCTCGATATTGAGGTCGACCTCGGGACGCGGAAGAAGGTCGGATATTTCGACGTCCTTTATCTTGGGGCCGATAGCTTGTCCGCTCTGCATCTCCTCTATCGTCGGAGTCTTTTTAAGCGAACAGCCGGTGCCCATCGCTATTTCGATTATCTGCCTCTGGCGCTCGGCGCTCGCCGAGGGGATGCAGTAAATTATCTCGTCTATCCTGTACTGTTCGACTAACTGCGGGATATTTTCGCAGTTTCCCTTTACGGGCACTCCGCAGAGCTTTTGTCCTATCTTGCTCACATTGTCGTCGACAAAGACGACGGCGCGTCCCTTGCGGAAGCCGTTTGCCATAAGCTCTTTAAGGATTATCATGCCCATGTCGCCCGCGCCGACGAGCATTACTCTCTTTATCTTTTTACGCCTGCCGAATTCCTTTCCGTCGTTTATCGCGTGGCGGCTTATGCGGTACATAAGGCGCATCGCTCCGGTAAGAGCGATTATTATAAGCATACTCGTCACATAGATGAGCGGCTTGAAATTGCCCATATTGAAAATGCCGAGATACGCGCCTATCTTATCGACGGCTATGCTGAGGACGCTTCCGACAACTCCCGCTAAGGTGCATCTCATAAGCTCGTATATTCCGGCGTATTTCCACATGCTGTTATAAAGGCCGAAGAGCCAGTAAAGGAGTATGTACGACGCGGTAACGGGGATGGCTCTCCCGAGCAGCATCGGCATCATTTCACTGAGTCCCGCAAAGTTTTCCGCCGCCACCGAGAACAGGTAGGCGACATTAACTATTACAATGTCGCCGATGATCAGAAGTATCTGCCTGAAAAGCAGTATAAAGTCAATTTTTTTGTTATTCATAACCACATATCCCACATTTATTATTCAGAAATTTACAGTATGCACAATTATAGTTATAGACATAATAATTATATATAACTTTACTGCGAATGTCAATGTTAAAAAGAAGCTGCAGCCCCTTTTGTTGAGAATTTATTATCGAAAGAGGCGCTTAAAACAAAATATTTTCTTTACAAACACCTTTTTAAGAGATATAATATGATTTGAAAAATAAATGATAGTTTTTTATTGTTTATTTAATTTTTAATAAAGGAGATTATACCATGATCGGACTCGGAAAATGGTTATGTCACGTAAACACGATGCTCTTCAGGGGCGACGCCTATATCACCATATTTGACGACGGCGGAAAATACGGCTTTTCGCTTGACGTTCAGGGAGCCGATATCCCCGGCCTCAACATCAAAGACGTCAAGGAGGACGGCAATACTCTTACCGCTTCAGCCGAAACGTCCATGCTCCCCGGAAAGGAGATCCCGATCTCCCTTACGTTCGACGGCGATACGGTAAGCGGGACCGCAAAGATCCCCTTTATCGGCAATATCAAGCTGAAGGACGGCAAGCGCGTCGGCTGACGATCTCGCCTTAAGACGATCTCTCTTTGAAAAGGTTTACGGGACTTCCCGAAAGGAAAGTCCCGTAATTTTTATTATTTTAGGACGTCAGCATCCGCAGCCGTTGTTGTTACAGCCGCAGTCGGAGCAGCATAAAAGAATAACGACAAGAAGTACGATCCAATTGCTATTGCATCCGCAACCCATAACGCATCCCCCTTTCATTGCTTTCAATGTCATGTTATGGCGTCACATCCGTTTTGGTGACTGCTCATTTTTAAGATTTTTATTAAAAAACAGCAAATTCATATTGCATTTTATTTTTAAATGTGGTATTATTTTTCTGTTCACAATAATTTTTTATGGAGGTAACATTATGGGTGACATTATGATATTTTTCAGACCCTATCTTAAAATGATCGTAGCAGCCATCAACAATCCGACTATCTCTTCGATCATCGAAGCGATCCGCGACATGCTGTTCAACCTTTTCGAGAAGAAAGACTGATTTTGCGGGAAGCTCGGGCAGATCGGGCGATTTAACCCTTATGTTAAATGCCCGACAAAATCCCATTAAAACCGGACAGACAACGTGATTTTCACGTTGTCTGTTTTTTTATTATTCCTTTACGCGCGGAACAATGCCTTCCTTGCGCAACGCTCAGAGCCTGGGAGGCGGCACGCCGTAGGCGTGACGGAGGGGTCGTCAAGAAAAAATCATCTCCAAACGACAACAACCCCTCAGTCATGCTAACGCATGACAGCTCCCCTTGCGCAGGTGAGCCTTTAATCCTTCAGATAGCTTCGCGCCCATTTCACAGGGAAGCTCGATCGACCTCCTTTGTGTAATGTGGTCACTTTTTATTTTTGACTTTTATCACCGAAATTTGACCTTCGGCGCGATCCGGTTTGACCTTCCGCCTTTTTAAAAAATCTGAAAAAGTGAGAAAAACTGCGATTTAATGAGAAAAATCGAGATAACTGCATATCATATATACCGTGATCGGCGTTAAAGGTCAAATTTGACTTTTTTTGACCTTTGACCTTTCATATGATCGGCGCTATAATATCGCATGTAAGGTCAAGGAAAGTCAAAGACAAATCCAAGCGGTGTGCAAACGTCGGGCTTTCCGATAAAGGAGATGAACGGGAAAATGAATTTAAGTAACAGTATAGCCCAGATGATCCTCGACATGCTGAAACAGAACGATTCGGCGGAGATACAGCGAAACGAACTGGCGCAGACGCTCGGCTGCGTTCCCAGCCAGATAAATTACGTCATATCCTCGAGGTTCACTCCGGAGCAAGGGTACATCGTGGAGAGCCGTAGAGGCGGCGGCGGTTATATCCGCATAAGCAGGGTCAAGATAGACAGGAACTCAATGTTTATGCATGTGGTCAATTCCGTAGGCTCCTCGATTGATGAAAAAACATGCCGCGCTCATATACTCAACATGGCGAACGACCGTTTGTTTGACGTTCAGACGGCAAGGCTTCTGCTCGCGGCGACGTCCGATATCTGCTTAAAGCCCGTCCCGCCCGATATCAAAAACAATGTTCGCGCGTCAATATTCAAGCAAATGCTTATTACGCTCATTTAACGAAGAAAGGATGAATCATCATGTTATGTCAGAATTGCGGAAAAAATGAAGCTACTACACATATCAAAAGAGTTATAAACGGAAAAACATCGGAGAGCCATCTCTGCTCGGAATGCGCCGCGTCACTCGGCTACGACAACGTGTTCGGCGGCTTCGGCTTCAGCCTCGGAGATTTTCTGGGCGGATTTTTAAGCGACGCCCAAATGCCGGCGCTTACGTCGTCCGAAACAGTCCGCTGCGGGAAATGCGGAAATTCATGGCGCGACATCGTCCGCGACGGACAGGTCGGATGCGCCGACTGCTACAGGACGTTTTTTGACGAGCTGCAGCCGTCTCTCCAAAGGATCCACGGTCGGATAAGACATAACGGCAAGGCGGCTCACGGAGTCGTCCGCGAACCGAAGGAGATAAAGAAAACTCCAGAGGAAATAAAAGACGAAAAGATACAGAAGCTCAAAAAAGAACTCGACGACGCCGTGGCAGTCCAGAATTTCGAGCTTGCCGCAAAACTGCGCGACGAAATAAAAGAGCTCGGCTGAGGAGGAATATAAAATGGCAGAGAAATGGTATATCGAAAAAGGCGATCAGGGCGACATAGTACTCAGCACAAGGGTACGTCTCGCGAGAAATATCGACGAATACCCCTTCCCCGCGAAGCTTGACGTCGAGGGTAAAAAGGTCGTCAACGAAGCGGTACGCGCCGCGCTTTCCGAAGGCGGAAACAATGATTTCAGATTTATCGACATGGGCTCCCTGTCTAATTCCGAAGCCGTCTCCCTCGCGGAGCATCACCTTATCAGCCCGGAATTTACGACGGAGAGAAACGGCAGAGCGCTGCTTCTGACCGAGGATGAAAGCGTCAGCATCATGCTTTGCGAGGAGGATCATATCCGCCTCCAG
>JAILLJ010000074.1 GCA_024693205.1 Clostridiales bacterium
TAAAGGTGAGATGTTATATCTCTTTTTGTGCGAATTCTGAATCGCATGGCGATTAAAATGAAAAAGCTGACGTTCGGCGTGCCCGAAAAAAACGTTCCGACAAAATTTTGCGACGGACTGAATTATACAGAGACTGCCGTCTCATACCCGACGGATAAAATAGAATTTTATGAAAACAGCCGCGGCTGCTGTCTTCGCTTTCCGCTCGGAAAAGACGAGCATGTTTACGGCGGCGGCCTGCAGACAGTCCTGTTTGACCTTGTCGGCAAAAAGCTGACGCTCCGCACAAACGCCGACTGCGAGGTAAAAACGGGCGATTCCCACGCGCCCGTCCCCTTCCTTGTCAGCACAGCGGGCTACGGAATATATATCGACACGGCACGTTATGCCGAGATCTATATCGGGTCGTCTCCACTCCTTTTACATGAGGTCGGAAAGACGGACGATTCGCTCGGGACAAGCACCGATGAGCTTTATAATAACGAGGGAGCGGGCGGAAACATAAGCGTTCAGATACCCTCGGCAAAGGGCGTAGACGTCTATATCTTCGAGGGTAAAACGATAACGGATATCGTCGCCGAATACAACCGTTTTTCCGGCGGCGGCTGTGACGTTCCGGAATGGGGACTCATGCCGTTTTTCCGCATGTATGTCGAATACAGGGACAGCGAGGTGCTCGAAAAAGCAAGGAGCTTTATCGACAAAAAACTCCCGATAGGCGTAATAGGCCTTGAACCGGGCTGGCATTCGCACGCGTACTCCTGCACGTTCAAATGGAGAACGGAGACGCTTTATCCCGATTACGAAAAGATGCTGAAAGAGCTTTTCGGCATGGGTTACCACCTGAATTTATGGGAGCATTGTTTCGTCCATCCGGACTGCGATTTTTATAGGGATATCCTGCCTTACTGCGGCGACTACCGCGTCTTCGGCGGTGCAGTCCCCGATTTTGCCGACGAGAACGCCGTAAAGATCTTTTCGGAGCATCACAGGGACAAGCTCATCTCTTTGGGGATCGACGGCTTTAAGCTCGACGAATGTGACGGCAGCGACTTCACCGGCTCATGGAGCTTTCCGAATATGGCCGCTTTCCCGTCGGGACTTGACGGCGAGCAGTATCATTCGCTGCTCGGAACGCTTTACGCAAGAACGCTTCTCCGCGCTCTCGAGGGCAAGCCCACGATGTCGCTCATCCGCTCGGCCGGCGCTCTCGCCGCTCCGTATCCGTTCGTACTTTACAGCGATCTCTCCGATTTTTCCGAATATATACGCGCGCTCTGCAACAGCGGCTTTTCGGGTCTTTTATGGACTCCCGAGGTACGGTATTCGTTCGGAGCGGACGAATACGTGCGCCGTCTCCAGACGGCTGTATTTTCGGTCATGTGCAACATGAACGGCTGGAACGATCCGCGCATCCCCTGGGAAAATCACGGCTGTGAAAACGAGGTGCGCGAGCTTCTGAACGAAAGGGTAAAGCTGATACCGATGCTCAAAAAGGCGTTCATGCGCTACCGTACCGAGGGCGTAGCGCCGGCAAGGGCGCTCGTCTCGGATTATACGAACGACGCGGAGACATATAAGACAGATGACGAATACCTTCTGGGCGACAGCCTTCTCGTAGCTCCCATAGCTCCGGGCGAAAAGGGCAGAGAGGTCTATCTCCCCGAGGGGAATTGGATAGATTACCATACAAGGGAAAGGGTGCGCTGCGGTCGTTTCGAGGTCGAGACGGCGAATATTCCCGTTTTTGAAAAGGCGGGGGACTGAACTGTTTTTTTAAGCGCGGACAACATAAAAGGTCGATCCCGTTAAATTGATTGTTCGCGCTTAACTCAATACACACTTTGATATATATGCGCTCATTCATTTTTGACGGACGGGGATATAAGAAGGATAAAAAAACAACCGCGAAACGGCAAAATAAGTCTTGACATTTTAAAAAAATCATATATAATATTCATGTGCAAACGGCAAAGCGCCGTAAATACACGGGGCATTAGCTCAGCTGGGAGAGCGCTACACTGGCAGTGTAGAGGTCAGCGGTTCGATCCCGCTATGCTCCACCAAAATTCCGAAGGCGTAAGTCTTCGGCTTTTTTCTTATATCACCGTTTAAAAGGGAGTCTGATTTATGAAGTACGATGCTGTTATGATAGGCCACATTTCCCTTGACCACAATATCGATCATCTTGACAACGAAGCCGAAGTGATAGGCGGAGCGGTCACCTTTTCGTCGGCTTCGGCATACGCTCTCGGCCACAGGACGCTCGTTGTTACAAAGCTCGCGCCCGAGGATAAAAAGAGGCTCGACGCTCTTGTTATCCCGAAGGAGGATATCCGACTTCTTCCCGCCTCGTCGTCGACGGTCATGCGCAATAAATATTTTACCGCCGACAAGGAGAGACGCAAATGCCGCTGCGAAAGCGTCGGCACTCCGTTTTCGGTCGACGACATTCCCGACGAGGACGCAAAGATATTTCATTTTGCCGGACTGATCTACGGGGATTTCAACAATGAAATGATCAAAAAAGCTGCTGAGAAGTACGACGTCGCGGTCGACGTTCAGACGCTCCTTCGCCACAGAAACGACGACGGCTCGATGTATTTTGAGGACTGGAAGGACAAAAAAGAGATGCTGCCCTATATAAAATATCTTAAGACCGACGCGGCGGAGGCTGAGATAATGACGGGTACGGAGAACAGAAAAGAAGCCGCTAAAATGCTCTTTGACATGGGCGCTAAAGAGATACTTATTACCCACAACACGGAGGTGCTCGCCTACGACGGAAAGGAATTTTATACCTGCCCGATAAGAGCGAGGAACCTCAGCGGAAGGACGGGCAGAGGCGACACGACCTTTGCGGCGTATTACTGCGAAAGGCTTTACGGCGATATCCCTCAGGCTCTTCTCTTCGCTACCGCGACCGTTTCAAACAAGATGGAAACGCCCGGCGCCTACAGAGGCACGCGCGAAGACGTGATAAACTATATAAGAGAGCTTTACCCCGACTGCCTTAACGGGATAACGCTTTAAGGACGTGACATAAATGAAAAAAATTACAGCGGCGGCGCTCGTTCTTACGATCTTTTTTGCCGTATCATCCTGCGCCGGCGAAAGAGGAAGCGGCGAAACGACGGAAGCTGTGACAGAGGCGGCGGAGACGTTTTCGCTTTCCGAGGAGATGTCTATAGCCGACGAAGCGGCGGAAAAGCTTTCCGACGGAGCGGACGTCGAAGAGATAAACGCCGGTATAGACGCGCTTTCCTCCGGGATAAATTCCTTTGTCGAGGCCGACAGGATGTGCGACAACTTTGAAAAGATATTTGATATCGTCGAAAAATATAAGGGAAAAGAAAAGCCCAACATAGAGCTTTTAAAAAACAAGTGGACAGGCTTTTATACCGTCTACGCCGGGATGTGTGAAAACAGGGACGAGACGGCGAAAAAAGTTAATGAGATAATCGACAAGACCGATATCAAGAGCGCCGGAGCGGCATTTTCCGACGGCAAAAAAGTCGACGGAGAATTTATTATCGACCCCGAAACGCTCTATTCCGCCATCGACCTTATGGGAGAAAAAAAGGCGAAATTCGAGGAGCTGCAAAGAAACGATCCGTACTTTACGGCGGGAAAAACATACGACGATTTTTACTCGGCGATCAGCGACGCAAAAACTCAGCTTGACGACGCGAGGGAATATTATTCCGAAACAAAGATCGACACCCACGAGGAATATGCCGCCTTTAAGGAGTATTTCACGGCGGCGTTAAAGGATCTTCAGGATTTTTTGTCCGCGCAGGCCGAGACGCTCGACAATCTCAAAAGGCTTAACGAAAGAATAAACAAGCTCAGCGCGCGCGAAATAAAGCTGTAAAAGCTATAACAGAGTACCGGAGAGGTAAAAATGCAGACTGATTTAAAAGCTCTCGCCGAATATATCGAAAAAACGATAAAGCATCCCGCGTCTCCTGATGAAGTCGAAAAAAAAGAAAAGTGCTTTTATAAATGGGACGAGACGCTTCCCTTTTCCGATATATACTCGAAGACGCTCGAAAAGAGATCGGACAGGGATTTTGTAATATTGAATTTCGCGGACATACAGTGCCACGACGGCGAAATGATGAGCTTTGTCGGAGATTTCGCCGAGGAGACGATGGATAAGCTGGTAATGTCCGAAAGGCCCGATCTGATAACGATGACCGGGGACAACGCCTTTGACAGCCTCGCCTATCTTCGCCTTATCGACTTTATCGAGTCATATAATATTCCGTGGGCGCCCGTTATGGGCAACGCCGACCATACGGGACTTGTTTCCGAATTTTGGGCGGACTATCGGCTTCATCACGCGAAAAACTGTCTCTTTGATTACGGTCCCGAGGGGATGGGCGACGGGAATTATTTTGTGAACGTGACCGAAAACGGAAGGATCGTCCACACGCTTGTTTTCATGGATACTCACCACGAGGACGAGATGAAAAAAGGGAGCTACGACCACCTTTATGACAGCCAGATCAAGTGGTACGAATGGGTGATTAAGGGCGTTGCGGAAAAAGAGAGACGAGTTGTTCCGAGCAGCGTGTTCATCCATATTCCCGTACCCGAAGTACAGGCGGCATGGGACGGCGCGCACGATAAAAACGGCGATCTCTGCCCGGAATACAGGAGCGAACCGTTTTGCAAGATGCATGAAAAAAACGGGGCGCCGTTATTCAACAACGGCTTCTTCGCGCTTTGCAAAAAACTCGGCAGTACGAAAAACATCATTTTCGGCCACGACCATAAAAACTGTTTTTCACTTCCTCTTGAGGGCATTACGCTGACTTATGCCATGAAGACGGGCAACGGCTGCTACTGGGAGCGCGAAACGAACGGCGGCACGGTACTGCGGATCGACAGCGACGGAAACGTCAAAACGGATCATCATTATATCGACCCGTCAGAGACAAAGATAAAAAGATTTCAGCTTGAGTATTACGGCGTCAATCTCTACGAACCCAACCTGAACGGCTAAGGCGGGTAGTACCCGCTGACATTTCGGGCAGACAGAGCGTTGGAGACTTTACGCTTATTGCCCGACAGGAGGGCAGAGCTTGCCCGCAAGCTGGGGCGGGTAGTACCCGCTGACATTTCGGGCAGACAGGGTGATATAACCTATACGTTTATCGCCCGAAAGCGACATGAATTTATATATTCAGCGGCAGACTGAGCCTGAAAACAATTCGGGCAGATAGCATGATTTTTCATCTACGCTATCTGCCCGATTTTTTATTTTTACTGAATACGAAAGCTTCTGAATTTTACAAACAATTAACCGACTAAGTTTTTAACATTTTACGCGACGCCGAGATATTCCTCGAGGCAAAGCCCGGACTTCTTTATCTCCTTTGCGGCGGCGACGCCGACATAGCGCCAGTGCCATGGCTCGTAAGTTATTTTTGTTATGTCCGTCTTATCCTCGGGATATCTTAAAATAAACCCGTATTCGTCGGCGTGTTCGTCGAGCCACTTGAACTCTTTTGTGTTTTCAAACGATTTGTCGAGGCTGATAATATCCATGGCGAGACCCGCGTTATGCTCGCTCGTTCCCGGCGGGAGAATGATCTGGGCGGCGAGCTGTGTCGCCTGCGCCTTGCTGTAGCCCTGATTCATATAAAGAGAGATCTTGTTTTCAAAATTTTTCTTTTGGGTGGATATGCGTCTGTGTCCCGAAAGGGGCGTCAGCTTGATGCCGTCCTTCAGCGCCGCGTCGTACATCTTTTGATAATGCGGCGAGACGCGTGCGTCAAGATTTACTCCGGAGCCCTTGACCGCCTCGGAAAGCGTTACGGTAAAATCCTCGGGAAGGATGAAGTCACGGTTTACGAGGAGCATGTTCCATTTTACGCTCGTATCGGCAAGAACGGGCGTAAAGCCCGCGTAAGCGTAGGCGTATGTGTTTGACGTATCGCCCGCCGTCGTTTTTTCCGACTTTACCGTCGTCGCCTTTGTTGTCTTTACGGCTGTCGTTGCGGGAACGACCGCATTAGTTGTCGATGTCGTTGCCGCCGCCGGAACCGTCGTTTTTTCGGCTTTCAGCGTGGTTGACGGCGCGGGAGCGGATGTTTGAGCGTTTTCGGTCGTTTCGGGAGCGGTTTTTGCCGTCGTCGGTATTTCTGTCTGACCTGCGGCGGAAACCTGAGACGAGGGGATCTCCGCGGCGCTCTCTGAAAGGTCGCTCTCGGTCGGCGCATCTGTGCTTTCGGGGGATGTTGCGGGCGGCTCGGTTGTTTCGGATACCGTTTCGCTCTGTGTGGACGTCTCGTCGGGAGCTTTATGAGATTTAAAATTCAAATTCAGGCCGCCGAAAAACACGCTCTTTAATACGACGGCGAGAACTATTATTACTACGACTGCGAAAACCGCAATGATCTTATTGTCTTTCATTTTTACTGCGCGAAAAAACGCGAGACCCTCCTTTGAAAATTAAAAACGTCGCCCGGGAAAAGGGGAGCCGACGTCAGTTATAGGTATCGGAGACGATTTTTCCGTCATGGACTCTTATGACTCTTTTGGCGGAGGCGGCGATATCGTTGTTGTGGGTTATCAGAACGACCGTCCTGCCCTCCGCGTTTAGCTCGTTAAGAATCCGCATAACGTCGTCGCCGGATTTTGAATCGAGGTTGCCGGTCGGCTCGTCGGCGAGGATTATCGGCGGTCTTGCGGCGACGGCTCTTGCGATAGCCACTCTCTGTTGTTGACCGCCGGACATCTGTGACGGGAGGTGGTTCATGCGCTTTTCGAGACCGACTCTTTCGAGCGCCTCTTTTGAAAGCGCGGCTCTCTCTTCCCTTTTCATCCCGCGGTAGATGAGCGGCAGCTCGACGTTGCCTCTTGCCGTCAAGCTCGTGATAAGGTTAAAGCCCTGGAAAATAAAGCCGATTTTTTTGTTTCGTATCTCCGAAAGCTCGTCATCGGTCAGCGAAGAAACGTTTCGTCCGTCAAGATAATACTCCCCGTCGGTGCAAACGTCAAGGAATCCGATAATATTCATCAGCGTTGATTTTCCCGAGCCGGATTGACCGACTATTGCGACGAATTCGCCTTCGTCTATAACGAGCGAAACGCCGTCGAGCGCGCGGACTTCGTTTTCGCCGGGATTATATATTTTACGTATCTCTCTCAGTTCAACAAGATGCGCCACGAGCCTCAGTCCTTTCGATCGATAAATAGATTTTAAGGGCTGAGGCTCAAAAAGTCAAGAAACGATTTGTAAATTTTTTATCTCTTCCCGATAAGCTGTTTCGTTATCTGGTCGCCGTAAACGGTGACTCCCGTTATAAGTATGCCCTGTATAACGGAATTAACGGATATCCCGAGAAGTCCCAACGCTCCCGCTATCCCGAAAAAAAGCAGGATAAGCGGGATAAATCTGTCGGGTACTTTTTTTATCCCCTTGAAAACGGCGCCGATTATATAGAGCGCCGGAATAAGTATATATGCGTTTTTTACTACATGATCTACTGCGTCCATGCGTGACCTCCGTCCTTTGTATTCTGTATTTTTTCGTTCGGCAGCTCGTGGATCTTCCGATGTATCGCCGTTCCCGTGCTGTTTCCGCCGAGGGAATGGTATTCGGAATAGACCTCGTCCGCGAGCCGCAGCTCTTCTATCGTGATATACCCTTTCGACGACGAATCCTTGTACATATAGTCGAGAAGAACC
>JAILLJ010000111.1 GCA_024693205.1 Clostridiales bacterium
ACCCTCGGTTATCTCGTTAAGATAGTCCGTGATACCGTTTTCGTAAATATATTCATATGTCTCGAATTTTGAAGCCGATACCTGATTTTTTAAAATAAATCTTATTCCCGCGTTTACTATCGACTGGCGTTTCAAAACGTCCTGATAGTATTCAAGCGGGATGTTGATATCGGTAAATACCTTCAGATCGGGACGCCATTTAATGCGCGTTCCCGTGTCCTTTTTCGGATATTCCTCTTTGAGCATTTCACCGGATATCTTGCCCTTTTTGAAGTTAAGAAGATATCTGTAGCCGCCGGTGTGTATTTCCGCCTCCATATATTCCGAGGAATACTGTGTTGCGCAGAGTCCGAGACCGTTTAATCCGAGCGAATACTCATAGCTTCCGCCCTCATTGGTATTGTATTTACTGCCTGCGTAAAGCTCGCAGAAAACAAGCTCCCAATTATATTTCTTTTCCTTTGCGTTATAATCGACGGGAATGCCGCGCCCGAAGTCCTGGATCTCGATCGAGTTATCGGAAAATCTCGTCACTATTATCTTATTTCCGTAGCCTTCGCGCGCTTCGTCGATGGAGTTTGATATTATTTCAAAAACGGAATGCTGACAGCCCTCCAGTCCGTCGGAGCCGAATATGACAGCGGGACGTTTTCTTACCCTGTCGGCTCCTTTGAGCTGGCGGATACTGTCGTTGCCGTAATTGGACTTGTTTGACATGGGAAATTTCAATTCCTTTCGATTTCTCTGAGTTTGATATCGACTTTTCCGCCGATCGCCGTATAGTTTATCCTGATGCATGGTACTGAAGGCTCAGTCAATGATCCGGCAAAATTGTCGCAGCCGCCGAAAAGAGATGTTCCGTTCGCTTCGATCCTGACATTGCTCGGGACAAATATCACAGCGCCGCCGAATAAAGCGGTCACTTTGAAAGTAACGTCTCTTTGCAATGTGATATCGGTCAGATCTACTTCGATATTTCCGAAAACGGCTGTAGCTGAGCCGCCTTTGAAATCACGCGAACTGTTTATAAATTCGGAGCCGGAGAAAACTGCGACATACTTAGGGTTTTCGCTGTGATCCACCTGATGCGCGCTGTTTCCGCCGTTATTTCCGGCGTTTTGATCTGTATTTGTATTGTTACCGTAATACTGCTGATTTCCGGCATTATTCTGCCATGTCGCGTTGTTATATGTATTATTGTAGTTTCCAGCGCCGTTATACGGGTTTGGCTGATTTGTGTTACCCTTTCCGCGTCTTTGATCGGTCGAAAGCTTTCTTCCGAAAATAAGGTAGACGCCTGCAAGGATGAAGACGACCGCGAGATTTACGAGAAGGAACTGTCTCCAGCCCCAGTCTCCCCAATGCTCTTGACAGATAAGCGCGTTTACCGAGATCGCAAGAAGGACCGTCTTCCAAAGAGTTATGCCGTTAAAGATCATACTTCCCAAGGTCGGGATGATGATAAACAGCGTCCAGTACGGCACGATAGCCTCAAACGTAAAGACGTCGAACGCGACAAGGATAAGCAGTACGCCCGCTATAAGCGCGGTTATACCGAAAAGTATCTTTGTCAGATTTTGTTTACTATTCATATAAAACCTCCGTTATATTTTTTTATGGCAGGAGATATGCCCCCGCCATAAAAATATCATTCTGTTTCGGATTTTTCTTCTTCGACAGCTTCACCCGACATAAGAGCCTTGAACCTTTCGCCGTCGAGCTTCTCTTCCTCCATAAGCTTTCCGGCGATAAGATGAAGCTGATCTATATGGGTGCTTAAGATAGACTCCGTGCGCTTATACGAACCCGTTATTATCTTATTTACCTCGGCGTCGATCGCCGAAGCGATGTTTTCGGAGTACATTCTCGTATGGTTGAAATCTCTGCCCAAAAATACTTCATCGTTGCCGGAGCTGTAAGATACAGGGCCGAGAGAATCGCTCATACCGTATTTTGTCACCATTTTTCTCGCTATTTCGGAAGCTCTTTCGATATCGTTCGACGCGCCTGTCGAGATATCTCCGAGTATAAGAGCCTCAGCGACGCGGCCGCCTAAAAGGACGACGATGCTGTCAAGCATATCGTTTTTGGACGTATAACTCTTGTCTTCCTTCGGCATCGACATCGTATATCCGCCCGCCATGCCGCGTGGAATAATGGATATCTGATGGACGGGATCCTGACTTTCAAGGTAATATGTGGATATCGCATGACCCGCTTCGTGATAAGCGGTAAGCTTCTTTTCCTTGTCGGTCATCTTATGCGATCTCTTTTCGGTGCCGACGACTACCTTGATAGTGGCGTCTTCGATCTCTTTCATGGTTATCGCTTTTTTGCCTTCGCGAGCGGCAAGGAGAGCCGCTTCGTTAAGGAGGTTTTCGAGATCGGCGCCCGTAAAGCCCACTGTAGAATGCGCGATAACGTCAAGATCGGTGTCGGGAGCGAGCGGCTTTCCTTTGGCGTGAACCTTAAGGATAGCTTCTCTTCCCTTGATATCGGGAAGACCTACAGTGACCTGTCTGTCAAAACGTCCGGGTCGAAGAAGCGCGGGATCGAGGATGTCGGGACGGTTGGTAGCGGCGATGATTATAACTCCCTCGTTGGCGCCGAAGCCGTCCATTTCAACAAGGAGCTGATTAAGCGTTTGTTCTCTTTCGTCGTGACCGCCGCCCATGCCGGCGCCTCTGTGGCGTCCGACAGCGTCGATCTCGTCGATGAATATAATAGCGGGAGCGCTCTTTTTCGCCCGATCAAAGAGATCGCGGACACGCGACGCGCCAACGCCGACATACATTTCGACAAAGTCCGAGCCGGAGATCGAGAAAAACGGAACGTCCGCCTCGCCGGCGACAGCTCTCGCCAAAAGAGTTTTACCTGTTCCGGGAGGGCCTACGAGCAATACGCCCTTGGGGATCCTTGCGCCGAGAGAATTGAACCTTGACGGATCCTTTAAAAATTCGACTATCTCGCTCAGTTCCTCTTTTTCCTCATCGGCTCCCGCGACGTCGTCAAAGGTGGTCTTTCTCTTTTCGTCCTTGACCTGCTTTACCTTTGCTTTGCCGAAGCTGAGCGTCCTGTTATTTTCGCTGGTCATGGTGTTGTTCATACGCCTGAGCATAAACAGCAGGAAAACAACCATTAAAAGGAAAAGTATAGCCGTCGGTAGAATACTACGGATATAAGAACCTGTGAGGCCGCTGACATATTTATCCTCTATCATCTTGTCGGGATTTTTCTTGTTATATTCGCGTACCGTTGGCTCAATGTCGTTCAAAAACATTTCGACATTGGGAACGTTGAAGTTTTCGATGACCTTTTTCCCCTTTTCGTTTATACGCGTATATACAAGCTTTCCGTTGCTTAAATTAAGAGTATATTCGGTGATTTGGTTTTG
>JAILLJ010000169.1 GCA_024693205.1 Clostridiales bacterium
GAAAACAGCCCTGTTTCGTTTTAATATAGAAAAATGTGTTTTGAATTATGATTCTTTTCTCGCCGTTTTTTCGCCCTCGACGTATCTTTATACGCCTATCGGGCGAAGAAAACGGCGTCTTCATCTAAATGCGACAGCCCCAGCTAAATTCGCCTTACGGCGAGCTGAATTGACCTGCGGTCAGCTGAATTTGCTTCGCAAGCTAAATTCGCTTCGCGAGCTGTACGGCAAAATAAATTCAGCTGAAGCCGTAAGGCTTCAATTTAGCTATGAGCGCAGCGAACAATTTAGCTGCGAGCGCAAGCGAGCAATTTAGCTCAAAAAAGCATACAGCCCACTGTGACGCTTTCAAATCATGAAAGCTTCAAGTGGGTCTTTTTTATGGCTTTTTTTCGCAATTACATTTTTTAATTGACATTTTGCGAGAAAAAAAGTATCATATATATATGGATAATAATGGATTCGGAGCGTGAAGAGATGCATCGCTGCGAGAGCTGCATGAACATGTATGACGAGAAGAGCGGCGCCTGTCCGGTATGCGAATACAGACAAAGCATGCGGACGGGAGCCGAAGGGGTTCCTGCGCCCTCTGAAGTTAAAAAACGTAAAAAACTGTTTCATACAGAAAAAACCATAAAAAGGATCATCGCCGCGTTCCTCGTGTTTCTTGCCGTATGTTCGGGGCTTCTGTTCGTGTACAATGCGTTTGAGCCTCCCGAGGAGGTGTACAACGTAAATTCCGAACACCAGGGATACGCAAAGAGAGAGTCGGTGATAAAAAAGATAAAAAAGGGCAAGGACATCGACACGATCATCATCGAAAACAAATCCCTGATGAAAAACAACAGCGATCAGAGCGCGAAGATAATCCAGAGCGTAAACATCTCAAAATACTCTGTCGGCAATATCGTCATGTTCGGAAAATATCCCCAAAGGCTTATCAAGGATAAGGAGCTGATAGAGGAGCTAAATAAACTGAAAAAGGATTGGAAGAGCCTCGGCTATTACAGCGGAGAAGATCTGAACGGCGACGGCTTCGGCGACCCCGGGACGATGAAGAGCAAGGATTATACGAAATATGCCGACGTTTCATATAAGGGAGATAAATACCGCGCGGTGATCTTTACGGACTACCGTCCGTTTTGTTCAAGCGGCGTATGCGATTCGGGAAATTCAAACCAGGAAAGCAACGAATATGTCGCAAATACCGTTTATTGGTTCAGATACGAACCGCTCGAGTGGCGTGTGCTCGATCCGTCAGAGGGGCTTGTCGTCTGTAGGGATATAATCGACGCGCAGCCGTTCAGCAACCTTTGTTATGAGGATATGAGCGGAAATTATTACAATGACGAAGAGCTGAGCGTATATGCCTGCGATTATGAGACGAGCTCGATAAGAAGCTGGCTTCACACCGATTTTTACGAGACGGCATTTACCGACAGCGAAAAAAGTCAGATAGCCGTATCGAAGCTTGAAAACAAGTCTTACAGCAAAAAATATTCTAAATATGACGGCTCCGAAACGGAGGATCTTGTTTTCCTCCTCTCGTATTCCGATATATGCAGTAAGCTATACGGCTTCAATACCGAATCGGGAGCCGCGGACAGCGCGAGAAGAAGACGAGGCACGGATTACGCCGTATGTCAGGGACTTTTTGTCGATCCGAACGACGGATATTCGCATTGGTGGCTGCGTTCGCCCGGCAACGGAAGCAGGCGCGCCTGCCGCGTTTGGAGCGACGGAGTGGCGCACAGCGTCTGCCGCGTCGACTATACATATTTCGGCGTGTGTCCCGCATTCAGGTTCGTACCGGAATACGAATTATACGGAAGCAATTAACGAAACGCCCGATAAAATCGAAGAAACCTTTGAATATGTATTTACCGACTGTCATTTTTTCCGAAAGGTCAGGAAATGGCAGTCATTTTTTATTCTTTGATTGACAAACAAAACGCTTAAGTTATATAATAATAGTTAATAATATTCGGAGTGTGAAAGTATATGCGGCGCTGCATGGGATGCATGAAGGAATATGACGGGACGACGGACGTCTGTCCCTTTTGCGGATATGTTTACGGCAGTCCTGCCGAAAAGATAAGTCAGCTTAAGCCTTCCACCGTCCTTGCCGAAAGATATATCGTCGGCAAGTCGATAGGTCACGGAGGGTTCGGTATCACATACATCGGCTGGGACAAAAAGCTCCAAAAGGAGATCGCAATAAAAGAATATATGCCCGATATGCTCGCCATAAGATCGGGCGAAGGAAACAACGTGAAGGGCTATAACGAGGAAGCCGAAAAGAAATTTGAGATCGGCGTCAAAAGAGTCCTCGACGAGAGCCGCCGCCTTGCGCGTCTTACGGGCGTTTCCGGGATCGTCAGGGTCTACGACTGCTTCGAGGCGAACAACACGGCATATATTATAATGGAGCTTCTGAACGGAATAACGCTCAAGGAAAGGCTCAGGGACGCGGGCAGTCTCTCGTTTGAGGAAACGGTCGCGATAATGCTTCCCGTTTTAAAGGCGCTTTCCGCGACGCATAAGGCAAATATAATACACCGCGACATAGCTCCGGACAATATCTTCCTCTGTAAGGGCGGAAAGGTAAAGCTTATCGACTTCGGAGCGGCGAGCACGGCGTCCGATATGGGAGATATGAACGGCGCCGTTGTCTTAAAGCCGGGCTACGCTCCCGTTGAGCAGTACTCGAACAGGGGCAGACAAGGCCCGTGCGTCGACATCTACGCCGTCTGCGCCACGATGTACAGAATGCTGACGGGAGCCGTTCCTCCCGAGAGCTTAATAAGAAGAACCGAAAACGACACGACATTTGACGTCCGTGACATCCCGGGCGTACCGGAGGAAGCGGGATTCGCTATAATGAAGGGCATGTCGGTCAACGCCGAGGACAGATATCAGAGCGCCGACGAGCTTTATTATATCCTCGCCGAAAGCGTAAAAAAGAGCGGCGGCGATGAGGAAGCGGCCGATCCGACCGATAAAACGGACGTGTCTTCCGATGAAAGCAAAAAAAGACCGGTCTTGTCCGTGATACTGTCCGTTTTCGCCGTTATCCTCATTTTTGTCGTCGTCATGCTGATACTTATAAAAAAAGGAGCGATCTCTACCGTGTCGCCCGTAACGACGACGACCGAGGCCGCGTCCGAAATAAGCGGAGAGGCGTTGAGCGGCGACTGCGGAGTCAACCTTTATTGGAAATTTGAAGAAAATGCCGGAAGGCTCACGATAACCGGAAGAGGCGAAATGGATTATTCAAAGGACGGCGTCTACGACGTCGACGCGCCGTGGTATCCGCTTCGTGAAAGGATAAGGGAAGTCGTCTTTTCTAAGGACATGGTGTCCGTTTGCGACGGAGCGTTCAAGGGCTGTAACAAGCTCAGCTCCGTTCTGATACCCGATTTTGTAAGAGAAGTCGGAAAAGATACGTTCAAAGACTGCCCGTCTCTTCGCGCCATTGACGTTTCAAAGGCAAACAACAGCTACGAGAGCGTGGACGGCGTCCTTTACGATAACGCCATGAAAACGCTTATCAAGTGTCCGGAGGGGTTGACCGCTGACAGCGTGACCGTTCCCGACGGGGTGACGGACATAGAAGAAGGAGCGTTTTGGGGCTGCGTCAATTTAAAGAGCGTGACGCTGTCTCAGGATCTTATAAACATAGGCGCCGACGCGTTCAAGGGCTGTGAGAACCTTAAAGAAATAATTATCCCGAAGGACGTTGCGCTTATCGGGAGCGGTGCCTTCGACGGCTGTGTCTCGCTCGAGAGGATAACGGTAAAAAGCAGTAATTCCGAATATAAGAGCATTGACGGAGTGCTGTTTGACCGCGACGGCAAGGAGCTTATCCTTTATCCGTCCGGAAGAAAAAATGAGCTTTATACAGTGCCCGACGGCGTTACGACGATAGACGACGGCGCATTCTCGGAGTGTGTTTACTTAAAATCGCTTATTATCCCCAAAAAGGTCGATACCATTAACGGCGAGATAATAAACGGCGAGGTCTGCACGATCTATTATTACAGCAGCGACGCCTACGCCAAAACATACGCCGAGGAAAAGGGATATGAACATAAGCTGAGAGAGACCGACAGATATATCGTCGCAACGGAAAGCGCCGCGCTCAATCTCAGAAAAACTCCGTCGACGACGGGCGAGATCTTGGGGACGGTCCCGAAGGGCGAAGAGGTCCGAGTTATCGAGTTCCGCCACACGGATGACGAGAACAATCCCGATTGGTGCAGGATAATCTACGACGGGACGGAAGGCTGGGTGAGCAGATCGATGCTTACCAAAAAAACGGTAGACTATTGATGCGCCGAAAGGGCGGCAGCCGACGTTTCTTCATGATAAACAGTATTTTTATACGCGCTGATAAATAAATATTTACGGGGTGAAATAAATGCGTCGTTGTATGGGCTGTATGGACGAATATGACTTTACCTACGACGTATGCCCCTATTGCGGATACGTCCACGGGAGCGGCCCCGGATCGCCGGATCAGCTCCCGCCAATGACCGTTATCTTAAACAGATACGTTCTCGGCAGGGCGATAAGCCGCAGTAAGTCTAAAATAATATATATCGCATGGGATTCAAAGCTTCAGACAAAGGTGGTCGTAAAGGAATATCTTCCCTCCGTCTTTGCGTCGCGTGCCGAAGGCGAGGAAAACGTCGTCTGCCATAGTGACGAAACAAGGCTGTCTTTTCTCTCCGGGATCAAAAGGGTGCTTGAGGACGGCAAAAGGCTGGCGCGGCTGAGCGACATCGACGGTATCGCGCAGGTCTACGACTGCGGAGAAGCCAACGGCACGGCGTATGTCATAATGGAGCTTTTAGAGGGCGAGACGCTTTCCGAAAGGCTCGATTACGAAAACAGCTTCTCTTTTTCCGACACGGTCGGAATAATGCTTCCGGTGTTACAGACGCTTTCCGAGCTTCATAAAGCCGGACTTGTCCATGCCGATATCTCGCCGGACAGTATTTTTATCTGCGACAGCGGCGAAGTCAAGCTGATCGATTTCGGCTCATTCGGAGCGGGAGCGCTGACAGACGAAAAGAGCAGGACTTACATGTTAAAGGCGGGATACGCGCCGCCGGAACGTTACGGTCATAGTGAAATACTAACGCCCGCTACCGATGTTTATTCGGTATGCGCCGTTATATACAGGATGCTGACGGGCGAGACGCCTCCGGAAAGCGTTGTGAGACGCTTAAGCAACAGCGGGATGATCGACCTCATGGGATACGGCGATATCCCCGATGACGCGGCAGAGGCCGTGATGCGCGGAATGGCGGTCAGTGCCGGAGACAGGATATACGGAGCGGAGGAGCTTTACGAAATATTCCTGCCTTATTTAAAAACGGAAGAAAGCTATCCCGACGAAAGCGTATCGGACGGCGGACCCGAAGAGAAGCCCGCCGAAAATATCGGCTTTATTAAAAAATATAAAACGGCGATAATTGCCGCCTGTCTTGTCTTAGTTGCGGTCGTCTCTCTTATATTCATCCTCAGCGGCGTACTCGGTAAAAGGGGAGACGATATATCGGATGAAACGGGCGAGGGCGGAAACATTGTCAGCGGCTCCTGCGGCGGATCGCTCAGGTGGCGCTTTGACGAAAGCACGAAGGCTCTCGACATCTCCGGCAGCGGAGACATGATAGATTTCAGCGAAAACGACGAGCGCCCGTGGGATCGGTATACAGGAAGGATAAAATCGGTCAATATCGGAAAGGAAGTCGGGAGCATCGGCGACCACGCGTTTGAGGGCTCCTCTCTCCGAAGCGTTTTTATCCCTTCGGACGTCGTGTCCGTCGGCAAATACGCATTTAACAAATGTCTTAAATTGGAGACGGTACAGTTTGAGGACGGCGGAAGGCTGAGAACGATCGGCGACAGCGCGTTCAGAGATTGTGAAAAGCTCGTCACGCTCGTATTCGGAAACGGCATATCGCTCGAAAAGGTGGGAGCGTACGCGTTTTACGGGTGCGGGATAAAGGACGTTACGGTGCCGCCGAGCCTTCGGGAAATACCGATTTTCGCGTTTTCAAGCTGTAATGATCTTTCAAGGGTGAAATTCTCCGAAGACGGAAGTTTACTTAAAAAAATTGACGCGAACGCGTTTTCAAACTGCGCGATAGAGAGCATCACGCTCCCGTCCGGTCTTTATTCCATAGGAAGCGGCGCGTTTTCGGGAAATCCGGAGCTTGTTTCCGCATTTATTCCCGCGACCGTGACCGAAATAAACAGCGGCGCATTTTACGGCATAAATGATCTTTTGATAAGCTCCGACAGCGCCGACGCCTACGCCATGAAATTCGCGGAGGAACAGGGCTACAGACATTCTCTTAAAAACGGAAGCGCGTGCGGCGAGACGCTCATATATGAATTTGACGACGTCACGGGAACGCTGACGATAAGCGGCGAGGGCGAAATGTATGACTTTAAGGAAATGACGCTTCCGCCGTGGGAGGAATATGATAAATCCGTCGTAAACGTCGTCGTCGAAAACGGCGTAACAAAAATAGGCAGCTCGGCGTTCGAGGGCTGTACTGATCTTACGAACGTCACGATACCCGAAGGCGTTACGGCGATAGGCGAAAGAGCGTTTTACGGCTGTTCGGATCTTTCGTCCTTTTCCCTTCCCGAAAGCATTTTTAAGATAGGAACGGCGGCGTTCCACGGAACGCGCTGGTTTGACGAACGGCAGGACGGGATCGTCTATATCGGAAACATCGTCTATTCATATAAGGGAACGGTCAAGGCGAACGAAAGCGTTCTTCGGAGCGACATAAAGGCGATAGCCGATAAAGCCTTTGAAGGCTGTACGGTGTCGAGCATCGAGATACCGGAAGGCGTTAATTATATAGGCGACAGGGCGTTTTTCGGCTGGAAAACGACGCAGACAGTATATCTGTTTAACGAGGAAGCCCAAAAAAGATATGATGAAAAGAATCCCGCATGGTCGGAAGGGAGCGAAGCGAGGATAAAATATATTTCGGCAGGGGATACGCTGATCGACCTTTTCGGACTTGACAGGAGCTTTATGCCGAACGTAGTCGGGATGTCGTATGACAGCGCCGTAAAGGCTCTTAATAACGCGGGATTTCACAACATCAAAAAACAGGAGATCAAAAAGAACGATCCCTCGCTCGATAAAAAGGTCTATTATCAGGATCCTCCGAGCAGGATACTTTTAAGATATCCGACAGATACAGAGGTAACCCTTTCGGTATATACTTATGTTGAATAAAAAACAATAAACAAATAACAAGGGGCTGTCGCATTTAGATGAAGACGCCGTTTTCTTCGCCCGATAGGCGTGTAAAGATACGTCGAGGGCGAAAAAACGGCGAGAAAAAGGCTCAAAATCAAAAACGGTTTTGATTTTATGTAAAGCAGAAAAGAGAAATTCTGTTTGTTAACAGCAAAACTTAAGGCAACACCGCACAATCGGGGTGTGCGAATTGCGAAGCAAGATTTTTCGTCAGGTTGTACAAAAAGATCGAAGATTTGCTGTCGCAAGTCAAGAGATTTTTGTGCAGCATGACGGAATAAGATTCAAGCAAGGCGTGCGCCGCGATTTGTGCGGTATTGCCTTAAATATCGCAAACATAAAAAAACACGGAACGGACATCACTTTTACATGTCCGTCCGTGTATCAGACGTAAGTCTTTTATCAGTTAAGAGCAGCCTTCGCCTTTTCGGCAAGATCCTTGAAGCCCTCCGGATTGCTGATAGCTATTTCGGAAAGCATTTTACGGTTGAGCGTGATGTCGGCCTTTTTAAGTCCGTTCATGAGCGTTGAATAATTCATTCCGTTCATCTTCGCGGCTGCCGAGATACGTGTGATCCAAAGGCGGCGGAAATCGCGCTTCTTCTGCTTGCGGCCGATATACGCATACTGGCCGGACTTCATAACTGCCTGCTTAGCTGTCTTGAAAAGCTTGCTCTTTGAGCCGTAATATCCCTTTGCAAGCTTTAAAACTTTATTTCTTCTTTTACGGGTCATTGTTGCGCCTTTTATACGAGCCATGGTAAATTACCTCCTGATCTGAATTGTTGTTCCTTATTATTTGTAAGGGATGAGACGCTTGATCTGTCTTTGATTTGTCTTATCAGCAACAGACGCCTTGCGTAAATTTCTCTTGCGTTTTGTACTCTTTTTGGTCAGGATATGCGATTTATAAGCATGACCGCGTATGGGCTTACCGTTTTTAGAAAGTTTAAAACGCTTTTTCGCACCGCTGTGAGTTTTGATCTTGGGCATTGGAATTTCCTCCTTGTTATTTATTTGGAAGGCTTGGGAGCCATGAACATAAGCATTTGTCTTCCCTCGAGCTTAGCCGCCTTTTCGACGTTGCCGCTCTCGGCGCAGGCCTCCGCAAAACGTTCCATGATTTTAAGTCCGATCTCGGGATGCGCCATTTCACGGCCGCGGAAACGGATGGACACCTTGACCTTGTTTCCGTCTTTAAAGAACCGTAAGGCATGGCCTACCTTAGTATCAAAATCGTGCGTATCAATTTTAAGCGAGAGACGGATCTCTTTCGTTTCGACAACGCGCTGATTTTTTCTTGCCTCTTTTTCTCTCTTTGCCTGATCGAAGCAATATTTTCCGTAATCAACGATTTTGCACACGGGCGGCTTCGCCTGCGGCGCAAACTTCACAAGGTCGAGATTGCGGCTTTCGGCAAGCTTCAACGCCTGTTCGGACGACATGATACCGAGCTGCTCGCCCGTATCGGAAATAACTCTTACTTCCTTGTCGCGGATTTCTTCATTGATTTGCAATTCTTTGATACTGATAAGAAAGCACCTCCCGAAAAATCAAAAGCACGGACAGAAACCTGCCCGTGCGATCGTTTAGTAAAACGGCAACAGCCGAAAACCGATTGACCGTGCGCCGGACAGAACCCCGCAGGTGAGAACGTTTCCGTTCTGCTTTATTGTGAAGCTATTATATCAGCCCGTTCGGCGCTTGTCAAGTATTATTTTTATTTTTTCTTATTTATTTCTTATTACTTTTTGCCGCCTCTTTCTTTCATATCGGAGCGCACCTCCTCGAGCGAGGACGCGTCGAAGCATCCCCTTCTCATCGCCGCCGCCGCTTTGCCGACCGCGTGGAAGTTCAGTCTCGTTCCCCTGCCGTCCGGCACATAGTCTACCGCCCTGTCTTCGGAGATCCCGAACCTTCCCGCCGTCTCGACAGCGTCGATATTGGAGCCGAGGAAGATAAATTCCCAGCCTTCCTCTTTTTTTGACTCGATAGTCTTTTTGACCTTGTCGGACGAATATTCGCGGCTCGAGTTTTCCTCTCCGTCCGTTATGATGACAAACATGACGTGCTCGGCGCGATAGTCCTCGGAGATGTGCTTCTGTGCCGACGCTATCTTGTCGATGGTCTTGCCTACCGCGTCAATAAGCGCCGTCGAGCCGCCGACCTGATATTCCTTTTCGGTTATCGGGCTTACCGCCCTTATGTCGGCTCTGTCGTGTAAAAGCTCATATCCGTTGTTGAACAGCACCGTTGTGATGAGACATTCGCCGTCGACCTCTCTCTGCTTTTCGAGCATCGAGTTGTAGCCTCCGACAGTGTCGCGCTCAAGTCCGCCCATGGACCCGCTTTTGTCTAAGATAAATACAAGCTCCGTCAAACCTTTTTTCATGATCGTTACCTCCCTTTCTTTTGTGGCTTTATTATACGCCGCAAAACAGGAGGTATGGTCGCTTTGAAAGCGACATATTTTATGGCGCTGTCACATTCAGCGAAGAACGAAAAAGGCGGGCAGTGCCGACAGACAATTTGAGCAGACAGTGTGATATTTTATCAACGCTATCTGCCCGAATTTTTAGTTAAGTTTTGCTTTTGAAAAACAGAATCTCTCTTTTCTGCTTTAAATAAAAATCAAAACAGCTTTTGAATTTGAGCCTTTTTCTCGCCGTTTTTTCGCCCTCAACGTATCTGTATACGCCTGTCGGGCGAAGAAAACGGCGTCTTCATCTGAATGTGACAGCCCCGGTTTACGCTGTCATCCGCCCAAAAGAGGTTCGTCAAATTTAAAGAGTGTCTCATTTATTTCAAAAATATCGTACATGCCGTTCACTATAAAATACTCGACGATGACGTCAAACCTGCGGCTGTGGGACAACGCGTATCCGCCGCATTTCAAAAGGTCGGCTGTTTCGTCGATATCGAGTTCGAGCGAAACGGCCAGCGCCAATATAGTGCGCTTTCCCGGCATATAGCCCTTGCCCGTCCTTATCTTTGAAAAAAGCTTGCGGTCGATGTTCGCCCTTTTGTAAACCTCGACGTCCGTCTTGCCCTTTTTGTCGATAAGCTTTAAAAGGATATCCGAAAACGGCTCGTCGAGATTGCTTAAAAGCCCGTCGACGGAAGGCCGGACGCTCCCCGCGCAAGGCTCCTCCGAAAAAACCGCATTTTCCGACCTTGACAGATCGACGCTTTCCTCGGCCTTTTTTGATTTGGCTCCCCTGTCGGCGGAAAACAAGCCCTTTTTCCGCGGCGCCGCAGACGCCTCCGGCATGTTGAAAAGCGGCATGAAAGACGCCCTTGGCGCCTCCTTTATCTCGACGCAGTTATTTCTTATATATCTCTCGACCGACAGCTCAAGTCCGCGCCTCAGGTCAATATCATTTCTGTTGAAAATAACGAGATAGACGTCCATCTCGTTGTCTTTAAGAAAATCCCTTACGGCGTCGACCGCGACGGACAGCGCTTCGGCGCGCGGATAGCCGTATATCCCGCTCGATATGAGCGGGAACGCTATGCTTTCGCAGCCGTATTCCTTCGCCAGACTCAGCGACTCGGTATATGACGAACGGAGAAGTCTCTCGCTCTCACCGGCGCTTTGTTCTCCGTATATCGGCCCCGGCGTATGGATGATGTATTTCGCCTTTAAACGAAAGCCGGGAGTTATCACCGCTTTTCCTGTTTCGACGGGAGCTGTTTTTTCACAAGCCTCGGTAAGCTCGCTGATCCCCGCCGCTCTGAAAACAGCTCCGCACACGCCTCCACCCATAAGAAGGCGCGTATTGGCGGCGTTTACGATAACGTCGACGTCGGCTTCGGTTATGTCTCCGGAGATGATCGAAAACGGCATATCGTACTTCCTCTCTTACATACGTTCTCTTTTTATCAGCATCCATGTGGCGTCGATAAGATGTCTGAATTCCGGCTGTTCAAGCTGTTTACAGATAAATTTTTGTCTCGGCGAATTGATATCCTCGCCCGATATCTCGGTTATCCCACGAAGGCGGCACATATCCTGTATCCTTTTAAGCTGTGCCGGGGTGTTGCGCGAGGGCATATATGTTACGGCGTCTATCCCCTCTTTTGTCAATGTATCGAAAAGAAGGTCGAGGTAATCGTCCTCGAATTTCTGCGCCCTTTTGTCGCCCGTCACGGAATCGGTCACGTCGCCGAGATATGCGTAGCATAAAAGTGCGCCGACCTCCTTCGCAAGGGATGACAGCTCGCTTATATGCATACATTCGTCGGTCGCGGGGACGTATATGCGGCCGACAAAATCAGCCTTTAAGACTCCGAGAAGATCGTATTCAAAATAGGGATTTTCCGGGTCGCTGAGCTGTGATCTCTGTTTTTCGGAGAGATTTATCTTAAGACCCTTTTCGACAAAATCAGCCGTGCCGTCCTTGCCCGCCGCCTCGATGACCTTCTGACATACGGCGTAAATAAGATGGCGCTCGGTAACGCTTCCGCCCTCAGAAAATCGCGACAGCGGCAAAACGTCATTGTCGAAGTCTATGTAAAGCCCGAATTCACCGATGACCGAATTTATGTTGTCGGTCATTTTCCTGTTTCTCACATTCCTTTTTTCGCGGCAAGGCGCAAAGGCGTTCTGAAGAATATCTATGTTTTTATGGGGCACGCTGTGAAGCGCCATATACGCAACGCTGTCCTGGTCGGGATTGTTGATGCGCCTGCCCTCAAGCGGCGTGCCTTTCATGCTGACCCTGCATTCAAGTCCGACAGTCGTTCCGACGTCGGCTATTTCGCCCGCCTTTATAAATTCCTTTGCTCCGGCTATTGAATCATGATCCATTATCCCCGCCGTCATAAGCGTCGCCGCCCTCGCGAAATATACGGCGGCTGTCGGCGAATACGGAGAAAACGAATAGAAGGTATGGATATGGTTGTTTGCGTACTGCGGGGAACGCGCGGGATGCTCCTTTTCCGAGGATATTATATCGCTGAGCGCGTTCAGCCTGTCGTCCGCCGTCCCGCGGTTAAGTCTTTCAAGTATCTCGTTCATTTTTTATCCGCCCTTCTTTTTTATGCGAGCATTACCTGGCCGCCCGTCACCGGTATGGCCTGTCCCGTCTCGAATTCCTGCTCGACGCAGTAGAATATCGCCTTTGCGACGTCGGAGGGGAAGCATCCTCTCTTATCCATCGGTTGTTTTGAGAGGTAATAACGCTTTACGTCCTCGACAGTCTCGGCTCCCGGCACCTTGCCCGCTTTAAGGTACTGGATAAACAGTCCCCTTTCCGGGTCGGACCAAAGCGGCCCGTCGTAGTAGTTTCCGGGGCAAACGGCGTTCACCTTTATATTATAGGGCGCAAGCTCGAGCGCGAAGCTTTGGGTAAGTCCGATGCCGCCGAATTTGCTGCCCGAATAGGCGAAGTTGTTTTTTGAGCCGACTATGCCGGACTTTGAATTGATCTGGATTATGTCGGAATATCTCGTATTGTCCGCTTCAAACTCGGCCTTCATTATTTCGGACGCGTATTTTGCGCAGAGGAAATATCCCCTGTAGTTGATCTTTTCGACAAATTCAAATGTGTTTAGGTCCATGTCGTGGAGGCTGCCCGCCTTGGCGACGCCGGCGTTTGAGACGATTATATCAAGCCCGCCGAATATCCTGACCGTTTCGCATATCATGTTTTCGACCGACGCTTCGTCCGAGACGTCTACGGAAACGAACGCAGCTCCGTCGCCGAATTCTTTTACGACCTCAAGCGCCTTTTCGCGCTGGAATTCGAGATCGGCGACCATGACGGACGCTCCGTTTTTATGCATCTCTCTTGCGATGCCGAGGCCGAAGCCCTGGGCGGAGCCTGTGACTACGGCTATCTTTCCGGAAAGCCGTCCGCTTTTATAGAGACGGTTTTTTACGTTTTGTTTAGCGTATTCTTTAGCTTCTTCGAGTGTCATTATTTCATCTTCCTTCAGTTTTGTTTACTGCGGTACGATTCGACTTCCCAATTTATTATAAAATCGGTAAGCCCATCTGTCATCGGCAGTCTCCCGCCGAAGCTCCTCGAATATACCGCTATTTTCATGGCGTCGATAAAGAGCAGCCTTGCCGTCTCCGCCTTTTTTTCGCTTTCGCCGACGGCAAAAAAACCCATGCCCTTTACCATGACGATCTTCGGAGGGTAGCCGTATTTTGTTTTATAGCCTTCAAATCCGTCCCTGAGCGCGTCAAAGCTTTCTACAAAGAGCGGGTTTGCCTTGCAGTATACTATATGGTCGGGCGTAAACGGCTTTAAAAGCTCGTCAGCGTCATTTAAAGAGCTTGAAAACTTCACAGCCTCCTTGTTTCCGCAGTAAACGGCAAACGAGTTTTCGCCGTAAAGGGAAACGAGAGCGGCCTTAAATTTATCAGTTTCGGCGTTTTCGGAAAGGCAGGGTGAAAAGTCCGGATGCTCGGTAAGAAGCGATCTTAATGTCGACATAACGAAATCGAGCTTTTCGGAAAGTCCGCCTTCCGTATCGTCGGCGATGAAAACTCCGTGGTTCTGGAGCAGCATCACCGAGACGTCTTTGCCCGTTCTCGCCTTATATTCCTTCATTTTTTTATTGCAGATGTTAGCTAAAATATATCCGGGCTTACAAATATCTATCCAAAGGATATCGTCCTTAAAAAGCGTATCGGCGATATTTTTCCCGTCCGCGCCGCATGTAAGCCCGTTTATAAGAGCCGGGTGGAGATGAAGGACATATCTTTGGGGGAAGATCGCGTGAAGCAGCGTTTCGACGCTCGGACGCTTCATGCTCTCCGACGGAAGCCTCGCCGCCATAAGGTCATGAAGCGCCGCCGCCTCTCTTTCGCTGTCGCCCGACGGATATTTTTTATCGAGCATCACCATGAGCTTTTGAATGTCCATTTTTACAAAGCCGTCGGCAGTTATGTCGGAAAGGGACGTGCCGGAGCCTTTTACATAAAGTATACCGTTTTCCTTGGCGGAGGTGTTTCCGCCGCCGGCGAGGACAAGCTCGCTGTCGGAGCCGTATTTGTTTGAAAAATGTACGAGAGTATCGACGACCATGTTTTTCACCCTTTAATGAAATTTTGCGGTTTGATAATTACGCTATTGAAAACAGCGGCGCTATAATATATATTATAGTCGGTAATATAACAGTAAGTGACCGAAAGGCGATGTTGTTATGAAAAATATATCCGATGAAGTCCTTTTTTCAAAGGCCGAAAAAGCGAGGGAAGCGTCTTACTGTCCGTATTCCGGCTACGCGGTAGGAGCGGCGCTCCTCTGTGCCGACGGAACGGTTTATACAGGCGCTAATATCGAAAACGCCTCGTTCCCCCTGACCGTCTGCGCAGAGAGGACGGCGTTTTTCAAGGCCGTTTCCGAGGGAAAGAGGGATTTTACCGCGATCGCCGTCAGCGGCGGCGAAAAAGATAAAAAATATTCCGCCTGCTCGCCCTGCGGCTCATGCCGCCAGGTTATGAGAGAATTTTGCGGGGACGATTTCAGGATCGTTCTTTTTGACGGCGAAAAGATAAAAGCGTTTACGCTCGGCGAGCTTTTGCCCTTCGGCTTCAGCCTTTAACGGGAAGATCGGCGCTTTTCTGCCTTTGCCACATAACGGCGAGCATACCCTCGCCGACTCCTATAGCAGCCGCCTCTCCGATAAATTCGTTACTTACGCCGAGCGGGTAAGAGCATGTCATTTCGGCGCTTTCAACATTATATTTAAGTCCCTTTATCGTAACATCTTTTGCCCGGTCCCCAAGACAAAAGACAGAGACGACGCCGGAAAAGCTTTTGTCGAATTTTAACCTTCCGCTTTTTAAAACTGTCATTACGAAGTCGTCGCCGAAAAGGAAGCCGCAGGCGCCCTTCTCTGCAAGATATGACAGCGTTTGGATATTTGCCAAGGTATGATCGAGCCTTCCGCCCATCCCGCCGTAAATATAAAAAGTCTTATATCCGCGTGAAAGCCCCTCGTCGACAGCTAAAACGGTATCTGTCTCATCCTTTATCGGCGAATGGCGGACGACGTTTTTTTCGTCGGGCACATATCCGAGGGAGTCAAAATCCCCGACCGTAAGGTCGGGTTTTATTTTAAGCTCCCTTAAACAGGAATAACCCCCGTCGGCAGCTATTATGAAGCTGCCTTCGGGGATCTTTATATTGTTTGTATCCATCCGGCACGCGCCGAATATCACACAGCGATCTTCCATTATTTCAGGTTGTTTTTAAGAGTATCGAGCTCGGCCGCAAGCTCCTTCGGGATCCTGTCGCCGAACTTGCCGTAAAATTCTTCGATGCCGTCGGTCTCTTCCTTCCAAAGATCCTTGCTGACATCGAGCATGGCGTTGAGGTCGTCGATCGTGACCTTGTCCTCGATGCCCTCGAGGTTTATATCCTCCGCCTTGGGAACATATCCTATCGGAGTTTCGTCGGCGTCGACCTTGTCTTCACAGCGCTTCAGTATCCATTCGAGAACGCGGAGGTTGTCGCCGAAGCCCGGCCACATGAAGTTGCCTTCGTCGTCCTTACGGAACCAGTTTACGTTGAAAATCTTGGGAGCCTTGTCCTTTTCGAGCGTTTTACCGATGTCGATCCAATGCTGCCAGTAATCTGCCATGTTATATCCGCAGAACGGGAGCATGGCCATCGGGTCGCGGCGAACGACGCCAACGGCGCCCGCGGCGGCGGCCGTAGTCTCGGAGGCCATTACGGAGCCGACGAATACGCCGTGGTTCCAATCTCTCGACTGATAAACGAGGGGAGCTAATTTCGCTCTGCGTCCGCCGAACACTATCGCCGAGATCGGTACGCCGTCGGGATTTTCAAATTCGCTGCTTATGCAGGGGCAGTTTACAGCGGGAGCCGTAAAGCGGCTGTTGGGATTGGCGCCCTTTTCGGTGCTCTCTTTTCCGTTCCAGGGCTTGCCCGTCCAGTCGATGGCGTTCGTCGGCGGGTTTTTGTCAAGTCCCTCCCACCAAACGGTGTTGGTGTCGAGGTCATGGGCGACATTCGTGAAGATAGTGCCCTGTCTCGTAGACGCGAGCGCGTTGGGATTTGATTTATCGTTTGTTCCGGGAGCTACGCCGAAGAAGCCGTTTTCGGGATTGATCGCGTAAAGCCTTCCGTCCGGTCCCTTTCTGATCCATGAGATGTCGTCGCCGACAGTCCATACCTTATAACCCTTTTTGCGGTAGCTCTCGGGAGGAATGAGCATGGCGAGATTTGTCTTTCCGCAGGCGGACGGGAACGCGGCGCAGATATATCTGACCTTTCCTGTCGGATCCTCAACGCCTAAGATGAGCATATGCTCGGCCTGCCAACCCTCCATCTTGCCCTGGTAGGACGCGATACGGAGCGCGAAGCACTTTTTGCCGAGAAGAACGTTTCCGCCGTAACCGGAGTTTACGGAAATGATCGTGTTGTCCTGCGGGAACTGGCAGATATAGCGCTTTTCGGGATCTATCTGGCATTTGCAGTGAAGACCTCTTACCCAGTCGTCGCTGTCGCCGAGAGCCTCAAGCACCTTAACGCCCGTTCTTGTCATTATCACCATGTTGAGCACAACGTAGATCGAGTCGGTAAGCTCGATGCCGATCTTTGAAAACGGCGAGCCTACAGGACCCATCGAATAAGGGATAACGTACATCGTGCGTCCCTTATATGAGTCGCGCGCGATATCATAAAGCATTTTGTAAGCCTCGTCCGGATCCATCCAGTTGTTGGTCGGTCCCGCCTCGTCCTTTGTCGGCGCGCAGATAAAGGTACGTCCCTCGACTCTGGCAACGTCGTTCACGGCTGTACGGTGAAGATAACACTCGGGAAGAAGCTCCTGATTGAGCTTTATCATTTCGCCGGTTTCACAGCCCTCTGCTCTGAGAGCCTCGACCTGTTCCTTTGATCCGTCGATCCAGACGATCTTGTCGGGCTTAACGAGATCAATTTTGTCCTCGATCCAATCGAGAACGGATTTGTTTTTTGTAAAAGAAGACGTCATATTTATACCCCTTTCAATCTGTTTCCACCGTAAATAATACACTTAAATACAAAAAATTTCAAGTGTAAAAAAGCTTTTGAATTATTTTTGGATAAAGATATAGATAATGGGCGGCAGTCAAATAAATCTTTGAATATTTTTACAAAACTTTCGGCGTTTTTCTCTTTCCGCCGCCGCTTTCAAGTCCTTAAAGAGAAAGCTCGCGATACATGTCCTCAAAAAACTCCGACATGTCGGGCGCGCTTAAATAATTTATCTCCTTCATTTTTTCCGCGGTCTCCCCGGCTTCGTGCAGGGATGAAGCGAGCGTTACCCCATTGTATCCCCCGAACCATTTTACGCCCTCGGTTATCTTATGATCGGCCGATCGGAGCGCTATACAGGGCGTTCCGGACAGGACGGAAAAGATGACGCCGTGAAGCCTGTCCGTTATTATCAGCTCCGCGCGGGAAAATTCGTCAAGCTTGGCTTTTATCTCAGTAAGCCTCTTGTCGGGATAAACTTCCCTGTAGACGTGCGTGTCGGAAAATTTTACGGGATAAAGCTTTTCAAGACGCGCTTTAAGCGCCTTTTTTTCGCCGAGCGGAAAGTAAGACTCCGCATCGTTCCTGAAACAGAGCAAAATCCCGCTTCGCTCCGTGTTTTCTTTCGACAGCTTTCCGAAAAGAAACAAAGCCATATCGGGATAAAGCTTCACCTTTGAAAAAGGAAACATCTTTTCGGCGATCTCCCTGCTCTTTTCGTCTCGCGTCATGACGGTAAGGTCGGGATGTTCTCCGTAGATCCGCGACGTTTCGGCGGCTATCCTCTTTCCTTCGGGAGAATCGGAAAAATAAATCGACTGCGGAAAGATGATGATTTTATTATTTTTACACTTTGAAATGATCGTACGACGGATATTTTCGCAGTTCATGTATCGGTCGTTTATGTTGCCGCCGCCCTGGATGAAAAGTATGTCGCCCTTTTTCACCCCCGATAAAAACAGCCTGCACCGTCTGTCCTTCAAAAGCTCGCTGTGGGTTATTTCGCGTATCTCCTCATTGATGAAATATTTTTTGAGCCACTCTTTTTCTCCTACGGCGATAAGCTGATCGCCGAGGTTCCCGTAGCACGGCGTGTCGATAAGAAACAGCGTTCTGTTTTTTCTGAACGCTTTTTTAATAATGTTTATAAGTTTTTTCGGCTGTCTCACGGCAAAAACGAAGACAAGATAAATAAACGACTTTATCTTATTCATTACTTATCACCCCGTGGGACGCCGCCGAAGCGGCGAGATTTCCATACATATTTAATATCCTTATATTATCTTTGCGATGATCTGTGAAAAATAAACGGGATCGTCCATGGTGTCGGCGTCGGGTATACCTCCCGCTTCAAATACCGCCTTGTTCTTTATCGGCGCCTTGTTTTTCACTCCGCTCTTCATCCATTCGTATTCTACGTCGATATGGCCGACGTCTACCGCCTGATATCCCGCTTTATGAAGATCGTACGCGAGAGCCGTGGCGCACGGCCCGAGCGCGAGAAGGAAAAGGACGTTTTTATCCTGCTTTTTCGCCTCTTGTAATATTTCATCGTATCTGTCAAACGCCTGCTTCGCGGGGCCGAGTATACGCCTAACAGACGATACATTGTCAAAAAGGTCGTTCCCGACGCCCATGCGCGTCTTTTCTCCCTCAATTAAAACAACGTCCCTGCCGTCCCATATCGCCTTTATCCTATTATATATATCTTCGCTCTCGGAGCGGTCGACCAAGGTGATATACTGTCTTGTCACCGACGCGTTGTAATATTTCTTTCCTTTCCGCGTATACTTATACCAGACGCGGCGGAAACGCGCGAGATGCTTCTTCCAGTAGATGTTGACGTCGTCGTTGTAACGCGAACGGTCCAGAAACGCGTCCGGCAGACCTATCATCATCCCTTGATCGTCGCTCGAAAGCACCTCGCGAAGCTTTTTGACAACGAACGGCGTCGCGTCCTGGAACGATATGTCTATCCCGGAGACGAGCTTTATCTCTCCGTCGCCGAAACGCGCGAAGGAGTTTTTATCCTTAACTATCGCGTCTATCGTCTCGTCGACTCCGGCGACGATCGGCGGCTTTGTAAAAGCGCGGTAAAAAAAGTCGAAGAACGCCCTCGATCCGTCCCTCAGCGCCACCTTCAGCTCATATAATTTTTGAAGCAAAAAAATGATAAGCTTTTTCATTTTCGCTCTCCCGTGAGAAAAATATGTTCGCCGAAATTATAGCATAAGACAAAAAAGATTTCAATAAAAACGACAAAACGTGAAAAAATAACGTGAAAATAACAAAATAAACAAAAAAATTTTTTGAAGAAAGTACTACAAATTGTGCTTTTGACTATTGACAAGACTGATATATTGTGATATACTCCATAGCGTAAGGAACAAAAGAAAATATTTGAGAAAAATCGAACATTTGTCTTGACATTTTCTAAAACTCTGCTATAATATAATCGTAACGAACAAACGTTCCGCGAAAATTTGTTCGTGCGAAGGAGGAGTTTTAATGACAACAACATCACTTATTATTAAAAGCGCCGCAGAGCTCGCAGTTGTGGTTTTTCTCATTATCGGCTTTTTAAACGAAAATAAATTCGTTAAATTCGAGCGTACCTGCGCAAGACTTATAAGAGCTTATATGCGTAAACGCCGCGCCGCAAAGGCTGCGGAAAGGCGTGTCGAGAGAGATCTTATTTCCGAATACGAAACGGAACGCAGGTCTGCCGTAAGAGATACCGAACAGAGCGGCAGACAGCATAGGCAGCACAGCCGCAAGGTGGCTTAAATCCTTTAATTTAACTTGATTTATACACTTAAAAACTTCTAAATAAAACGGGACGGCGGACGATTTATTCGTCCGCTTTTCCGTTTTTTACACCGCGGCAAATAATCTGACGAAACAGCCGAAAACGGCTGATGAAAAACAACAGTTGAATTATATCTCCCGGTGTGTTATCATATTTCAAAATCCGATCGTTGGGAATGATATTACGGTTAAAAAAATACTTACTTGGATAATGGTGCCTCTGATGATATCTGTTTTCGTTCTCGATATCGTCACCGTCGCTTTAAGCAACAAATACGCCGCAAGATATACCGTCACCGCTGAGACGTTCGACGGAAGATTCGGCGACGATAAGATACATTTTCTCAATACCGCGAATTCCGACGCCATTCTTATCGAAAGCAACGGAAGATTTGCCGTTATCGATTCCGGCGAGGGAAACAGCAATCCGCGAAGGAAAAATCCCTATCACGGGTTTGAGGAGTATGTGATAAATTACCTGAATGGCGTCGCCGCCGACGAAAACGGAAAGGTGCATCTCGATTTTGCCCTCGGGACGCATTGCCACTACGACCATATCGGCTGCTTCGACAGGATATTCACCGACAGCGACATAACCGTCGGAACGGTTTATCTTAAAAAATACGATCCGTCGTTCGGAAAAGAATACGAATATGAGAGATGGCGTCTCGGCGACGTCTACGAAAAAATAGTCGAAGACGCCATTGACCGCGGCTTTAAAGTCGTCAGCGACCTTCCGACAGAGCCGTTCATGTTCGGCGATTTTAAGATCACTTTTTACAACACGGTCACTCCCGTCTCCTTAAAGGGACGCGGTGAAAACGCCCAAAGCGTCGGAGTCAAGCTCGAAAAAGGCGGTAAGTCGGCGTTCCTTGCGGCGGATATAACCTCCGTTTCCGGCTCGGAACAGCTCGTTGAGGACGAGGTCGGCGACGTCGACCTGCTTAAAATCGGCCATCACGGTTATTACGGCTCCTCGTCGATGCGCTTCCTTAAAAAACTGAAGCCCGAAATAGCCATAGTCACCAACCAGCTCGGAAAGATATATCCGAACGTAAAATGGAACCTTATCATGCAGGCTCACGCCTCCGTTTACGCGACTTATGACAACGACGGAGTGACGGCATATTTTACCGACGACGGAAAAATAATGCTGACAAACCACACTTCTCCCGCCTGATTTAAGCCGTATTTGCGTAAAATTTCGATTTATTTTACAAATATAAGGATAAATCAAAAATAATACTTGATATTTAAGGCGCGATGTGTTAAAATAATGCGGATGTAAGATGATGATTTAATTTTTGAAACGACGTGTCTCCTTTTTCGGAGATTTGTGAAGAGTGGGGCGACCCGCTCTTTAATTTGCTTTAATTGTTTTATTCATATTAAGAAAAATGGGGCGATCATTTGTCAAAGGGCGGAAAGGGCGGTTCGACCGCCGAGACGGTTGCGAAGATAGCGTTACCGATAGCCGAGAGTCTCGGACTTAAGATATGGGACATCTCCTTTTTAAAGGAAGGCTCCTCGTGGTATCTGAGGATAATCATAGACAAGGACGGCGGAGTGAACATAAATGACTGCGAAAATTTCAGCAGGATGATCGACGGCCCTCTGGACGAAGCCGACCCGATCGAACAGAGCTACTGTCTCGAGGTCTCCTCCCCGGGTCTTGAGCGCGAGCTGAAAAAGCCCGCCCACTTCTTGTCATGTATCGGACAGCGCGTAAATGTAAAAACGATTCGCCCGATAGACGGCGAAAGAGATTTCTCGGGTATGCTCGAAAGCTACGACAACGGAGACATATGCGTCCGTTTAGACGACGGAAGCGGCTTCTGCTTTAAAAAGAAGGAAGCCGCATATATAAAGCTTGACGATTTTAACGAATGAAAATAATAATAAAATAATCAATAATTTGAGAGGATGACATAAAAAATGAATGCGGAATTTTTCGAGGCCCTAAAGCTTTTGTCAAAGGAAAAGGGTATCAAAATCGAAGCCCTCTGCGAGGGTATTCAGAAAGCGATCGTTACGGCTGTCAAAAGAGATTACAACAACAAGGACATCGTTTTCTGTGAGATAGATCCCGAAAAAAAGGAGCTTAAAGTATACGTCAGAAAAAACGTCGTTTCCGAGATATCGGATATCGACTGCGATATACTTGAGGCGGACGCCCAGAAATACAAGTCCGGCGCGATCCCGGGAGATATCATCGAGATCCCCCTCGAGACAAAGGACGTCAGCCGCATAGCCGCAGACAAGGGCAAGCATGTCCTCCGTCAGGGCATAAGAGAGGCGGAGCACGGTCAGCTTAAAGAGGAATTCCAGAACAAGAACCAGGAAATAATAACCGTTAAGGTACAAAAGATCGATCCCGTGACAGGCGACGCGATAATCGAGATCGGCAAGCTCGAAGAGGTTCTTCCGAAGTCGGAGCAGATGCCGGAGGAGACCTTCAAGGAAGGCGACATCATTAAAGTATATGTCGTCGACGTCAAGGAGCTCAACAAAAAATATCCGAGAGCGACGCTTTCGAGAACTCATCCGGGACTTGTAAAAAGGCTGTTTGAGACAGAGGTCCCCGAAATTTACGACGGTACCGTCGAGATCCGCGCCGTGTCGCGCGAAGCCGGCTCGAGAACAAAGATGGCTGTCTACAGCTCCGACGAAAACGTCGATCCCGTCGGCGCCTGCATAGGCCCGAGAGGCGCTCGCGTTGGCAAGATAGTCGATCTCCTCGGCGGAGAAAAAATAGATATAATCAAATACAGCGACGATCCCGCCGAATTCATCGCGTCATCGCTCGCTCCCGCCGACGTCCTGTCGGTCGATATCAGCGAAGAGACCGAAAGAGCCTGCACCGTCACCGTACCCGACAGTCAGCTCTCTCTCGCTATCGGAAACAAAGGTCAGAACGCCCGTCTCGCCGCAAAGCTCACGGGCTGGAAAATAGATATCAAGCCCGAAAGCGGAACGGCGGAAGGCTCGATAAACTTTGATGAAATTCAGTAAGGCGGTCAAAAAATGCAGCAAAAGCGTATCCCGTTACGAAAATGCAACGGTTGCGGACAGATGAAGCCCAAAAGAGAGCTTGTCCGCGTGGTCAAGGATCCCGAAGGAAATATATCGCTCGACCTTACCGGAAAAAAATCCGGCAGGGGCGCGTATATCTGCCGGAACCTCGACTGCTTCAGGATCGCGCGTAAGGCAAAGCGCTTTGAAAAGGAATTCGGCTGTCCCGTTCCCGAGGACGTCTATGACCTTATGGAAAGAGAGCTGAAGGAAAATGAATGACAGATTTCTTTCGTTTCTCGGCATCTGCCGCAAGGCGCATAGGCTGAGCCTCGGACATGACGCATGTCTCGGCTCGATAATAAACGGGAACGCAAAGCTTTGTATACTCACCTCCGACGCGTCCGACAGGCTCAAAAAAGAATTCATAAAGGCCTGCGGATATAACGGACGGGAGCTTAAATACATCGAGACCGACTACACATCGGACGATATGAAAAAAGCCGTCGGCATGAGGGCGGCGGTACTTACGGCAGACGATGAGGGGTTCGCAAAAAAGACAGCGGAGCTTCATGAAGAAATGACAGGGAGGAACTGAATATATGATAAATAAATACAGAGTGCACGAGGTTGCAAAAGATTTCAACATGAAGAGCAACGCCGTTATCGACCTCTTGGCGAAATACTTCGGCGACACCAAAAAGCACATGACGGCTCTTGAGGAGATCGAGCTCGACGTTATTTTCGAGACGTTCACCCAGCAAAATCAGGTCGAGAGCTTTGACGAATACTTTGCGGCCGGAGAGACCGAAAGAAAGAAAAAGCAGGCCGAAAAGGAAAAGGCAGCGGCCGAACAGGCCGAAAAAGAAGCTGCGGAAAAAGAAGCCGCCGCAAAAAAAGAGGCCGAAGCCGCCGCGGAAAAGGAGCAGAAGGCTCCCGCCAAAACGAAGCAGCCCGCAGAGGGCGCGAAGGCGACTTCCGGAGCGAAGACGCCTTCCGGCGCAAAAACGGCGCAGGGCGCAAAGCAGCCTAAGGCCGACGGAGCCGACGCAAAGCCGCATCAGCCCGCCGTAATAATCCCCCGTCAACAGCCCAAAAAGAAAAACAAGGATGCGAACCGCGCTCCTCAGGCTCGTACAAAGGGCGAGACGAGAACTGTCAACACGCGTTCCGATGAGGTCGATTTAGATAAATACAACGAAAGATACGAGAATTTCGCTCCCGTAAACAAGACGCTCCAGAGCGATACATCGACAAATAAACAGAAGCTCAAACAAAAATCACAGCAGTACCGCAGACAGGGCGGCATGCGCCAGTCCCGTAAGGAGACTGAGGCGGAAAGACTTAAGAGGATCGCCGCCGAGAGGGCCAAAAAGCCCCAGCTCGTTATCTCCGTACCCGATGAGATAACGGTCAGCGAGCTTGCCGCGATGCTTAAAAGAACGGCGTCCGAGGTCATCAAGGTACTCTTTGAGATAGGTCAGATGGTCACGGTAAACGAGGTCATCGACTTCGATACAGCCGAATATGTCGCGACAGAGCTCGGCGCAAAGGTACAAAAGCAGGTCGTAGTGACGATCGAGGACAGGATAATCGACGACAGCGAGGACGAAGAAAGCTCATTAAAGCCGCGCGATCCCATCGTTGTGGTCATGGGACACGTCGACCACGGCAAGACGTCCATCCTCGACGCGATCCGCCATACGTCCGTAACGACGACGGAGGCGGGCGGAATAACCCAGCATATCGGCGCATACAGGGTAAAATGCAACGGAGAGTACATCACGTTCCTTGACACTCCCGGTCACGCGGCGTTCACCGCCATGCGCGCGAGAGGCGCCATGGCGACGGATATCGCCGTTCTCGTAGTGGCCGCCGACGACGGCATAATGCCCCAGACGATAGAGGCCATCAACCATGCCAAGGCGGCAAACGTCTCGATAATCGTCGCCATCAATAAGATGGATAAGGAGGGCGCTTCGCCCGACAGGATAATGCAGCAGCTCACTGAATATGAGCTCGTTCCCGAGGAATGGGGCGGCGACACGATATGCGTGCCCGTTTCCGCGGTAAAAAATATGAATATCGACAAGCTGCTCGAATCGATCCTTCTCGTCGCCGAGATGAAGGAGCTTAAGGCCAATCCCAACAGAGCGGCAAAGGGTATCGTCATCGAGGCGAGGCTCGACAAGGGCAGAGGCCCCGTCGCAACGCTCCTTGTACAAAACGGCACCCTTAAAGAGGGAGACATCGTCGTCGCCGGCAGCAGCGTCGGACGTATCCGCGTCATGCTCGACGACAGAAAGAAAAAGGTCAAGCAGGCAGGCCCCAGCGTTCCCGTTGAGGTCACCGGTCTTTCGGACGTCCCGCAGGCAGGCGACGCGTTTGACGCCGTCTCCGACGAGCGCCTTGCGAGAGAGCTTGTCGAACAGAGAAAACAGCACGAAAAAGAGGAACAGTTCAAGGCGTTCCAGAAGGTCACGCTCGACAACCTCTTCGATTCCCTCCAGGCAGGCGAGCTGAAGGATCTCAATATCATCGTCAAGGCCGACGTCCAAGGCTCCGCCGAGGCTGTAAAGCAGAGCCTCGAAAAGCTCTCGAACGAAGAAGTAAAGGTAAAGATAATCCACGCCGGCGTCGGCGCTATCAGCGAATCGGACGTCATGCTCGCAAACGCTTCAAACGCCCTTATCGTCGGATTTAACGTACGTCCCGATCCGGTGGCGCAGCAAAACGCTGAGCGCGACGGAGTAGAGATCCGCACATACAGAATTATTTACGACTGCATCGAGGAGGTCCAGGCCGCCATCAAGGGAATGCTCGCTCCCAAATTCAAGGAGGAGGAGCTTGGCCGTGCAGAGGTCCGTCAGGTGGTCAAGATATCGTCTGTCGGCAACATCGCCGGATGCTACGTCTTGAACGGAAAGATAACGAGAAATTCAAAGATAAGAGTAGTCCGCGACGGCATCGTCGTCGCCGACACGGAAATCGCCTCTCTCCGCAGATTCAAGGACGACGTCAAAGAGGTCGCGTCCAACTACGAATGCGGCATAGGTCTCAGCAAGTTCAACGATATCAAAGAGGGAGATATCTTCGAGGCATATACGATAGTCGAATACAGAGACTGACGATCACTCGACTGCCGAAAGGAGCGGAAAGTATGGCAGGATATAAAACGGACAGAGTCGCCGAGGATATAAAGCGCGAGATAACGGCCGTTATCCGCGAGCTTAAGGATCCGCGCGTCGCCGGCAGCTTCCTTACCGTCGTCCGCGTTGACGTCAGCTCAGACGCATCGTTCGCTAAGGTCTATATCAGCGCGCTCGAAGGTATTGAAACGGCTCAGAATGCCGTCAAGGGACTTAAAAACGCTACCGGATATATCCGCAGAGAGGTCGGCGGGAACCTGCATCTCCGCAAAACTCCGGAGCTTAAATTCATAGCGGACGATTCCGTGGCTCACGGTATCGGTATCGCTAAGATCATAAACGATCTCAACATTGAAAAAACGGACGAAGACAAAAAAGAATAAAAAGCAAACGACCCTTACCGTCCGATTTTTCACTTTGAAGGGATGAATATTATGAAGGTCAATCCGGCTGAAGCTGTACAGCTTCTGAATGAACATGACAATATCCTTATAATCGCCCACGCCCACCCCGACGGAGATACGCTCGGGAGCAGCTACGCTCTCTGCCGCGTGCTTCTGTCGCGGGGAAAAAGAGCTGCGGTCATATGTGAGGACAATATCCCGAAAATGTTTTCATTCATGGCGGCGGGACTGAGTGAACTCGATTTTGAGCCGGAATTCATCGTCGCTGCCGACGTCGCCGGAACAAAGCTTATGGGCAGTCATGTCATGGAGCGCTACGGAGACGGCGTCGACCTTTGTATAGACCACCACTTTACTAACGAGCTTTACGCAAAAAACACGCTGCTCGACGACACGGCGGCTGCGTGCGCGGAAATAATGCTGCGTCTCTTCAAGGAGATGCGCACGGACATTTCGCCCGTTGTCGCGGAATGTCTTTACGCCGGCATCTCGACCGACACCGGCTGTTTCAGATATCCCAATCTTACGTCCGGCACGCTTCGCGCGGCGGCGGAGCTTATTGACCTCGGCGCCGATTTCGCGAGGATTAACAAGGACTGCTTCGAGACAAAGAGCAAGTCGTTCGTCGCGCTCGAGAAGATGGCGCTGAACAATATAGAAACTTATTTCGGAGGCCTTTGCGCGTTTATCACGATCACCGCCGAAATGCTCAGGGAATGCGGCTCGAGCGCGGAGGAATTTGACAGGATAGCCGCCCTCCCGCGCCAGATTGAGGATGTGCTCGTCGGCGTTACGATAAGAGAACAGAGCAACGGGACCTTCAAGGCGTCGGTCAGGACAAATCCGCCGATGAACGCCGCGGATATCTGTAAAAGGATGAACGGCGGCGGCCATATCGGAGCCGCGGGATGTACCTTGACGGGCACAGCGGAGGACGTCAGAAACACTATCCTGAGAAACGTTGAAGACGCCCTCAAGGGAGAAAAAAAGCTTTAACAGCGGAGAATAAAAATGCTTGATATAGTAAACACAATAGCCGCGATCTCGACTCCGCGTTCAGCCGGCGGGATAGGAATAATAAGGATATCCGGCCCCGAAAGCACGAAGATCGCCGACAAAGTCTTCGTATCGTCAAGCGGCGCGAAGCTGATAAATTCAAAGGGCTACAGGGCGCATTTCGGAAAAATAATATGTGACGGAAAAATTTTGGACGAGGCTGTATGCCTCGTCTTTCGCGCTCCGAAAAGCTATACGGGTGAGGACGTCGTCGAGATCTCGCTTCACGGCGGGATGTATGTCGTCACAAAGGCTCTTTCAGCCGTACTCTCTGCGGGAGCAAGACCTGCCGAAGCGGGAGAATTTACTAAACGCGCGTTTTTAAACGGCAAGCTTGACCTCTCCGAGGCCGAGGCGGTCATGAATATCATCTCAGCCGAGGGCGAACAGGCCGCTTTCGCGGCGGCAAACGCACTCGACGGCGCGCTCAGCCGAAAGATACGCGCCGAGGCGGATAAGCTTATCGCCGTTTCCGCAACGCTCGCGGCATGGGTCGATTACCCCGACGACGAGACGGAGGAGATGGCGCCGGAAAATATGCTTTCCGTTTTTATTTCCGTCAGAGACAGCCTCGAAAAGCTCCTCACCGAATTTGAGTCGGGACAGGCCGTGACCCAGGGAGTCAACGCCGCGATAGTCGGAAGACCCAACGTCGGCAAATCTACGCTCATGAATCTTCTTACGGGCTTCGAGCGCTCGATAGTCACCTCTTACGCCGGCACAACAAGGGACGTCGTCGAAGAAACGGTGCGTCTCGGAAACGTCGTACTGCGCCTTGCCGATACCGCCGGTATACGCGATACGGAAAATCCCGTCGAGAGCATAGGCGTCGGCATGGCTAAAAAGAAGCTCTCGGAAGCGTCGCTCGTGCTCGCTGTGTTTGACGGCTCGGAGGAGCTGTCGGACGAGGACAGAGAGCTTTTAAAAAGCTGTAAAAACAAACGCGCCGTCGCCGTTATCAACAAGACGGATCTCGAAAAGACGCTCGACAAAAACGAGATAAAACGATATATAAACGACGTCGTCGAGATATCGGCTTTTTCCGGCGAAGGACGCGACGAGCTGAGCGACACGGTCGAGAGGATATTGGGAACGGACAGGTTTGACTCGTCGTCCGCCATGCTCGGAAACGAGAGACAAAAAAGCTGCTGTGAAAAGGCGGTAAAATATCTAAGCGAAGCGATAGAAGCCGTTAAAAGCGGAGTTACCGCCGACGCCGTAAACGTCTGCGCCGACAGCTGTATCGAGGCGCTTTTGGAGATAACCGGCGAAAAAGCGGGAGAAGCAGTCGTAAACGAAATATTTTCAAGATTTTGCGTCGGAAAATAATGAGCCTCGGTATTTCAAACCGAGCCTGCGTAAAATAAATATAAATCAAAAAAGAGTTTTCCTTAACGTATCAAAGTCATCGCTGACAGATCCGAAAAGGAAAACTCTGTTTTTATTTGGTTTTAATTTGGTTTTATTTTGGTTATATTTTATCCTATTTGTTGTTCGCGTCGCTCCACTTGAAGTTTCTCAGCTCGCCCTTACATAAAAGCTCCGGGAAGCCCCATTGGCGAAGCACCTCATAGACGCCTATCGCGGCGCTGTTCGAGAGGTTCAGGCTCCTCGCCTCGTCCATCATCGGAAATCTTACGCACGACTCCGGATTGTTGAACAGAAGCTCCTCCGGAAGACCTGCCGTCTCCTTCCCGAAAACGAGGTATGAGCCGTCGGGATATTCGACGTCGGAATATATCTTTTGCGCCTTTGTCGAGAAGTAGAAGAAGCTGCCGCTGTTCTCTTTGAAAAAGCTGTCAAGCCCGTCGTAATATGTTATATCGAGCAGATGCCAATAATCAAGTCCCGCCCGTTTGAGCTTTGTATCGTCTATTTCAAAGCCCATCGGGCCGACGAGATGAAGTCTCGCGCCCGTGACGGCGCATGTACGGGCGATGTTTCCCGTATTCTGCGGTATCTGAGGCTCGACAAGCACGACGTTGAGCGTTTTTTTCATTTTTAACACTTCCGTTTTTTGCAGGTATTTTTTCCGTTTTTTCGGGTAAAATATACCCGAACACAAAAAGAAAGGACTGAACACAATGCAGAAAAGCACAGGCAGCATCATGAAGGGCATGGGCATCGGCATGGCTGTCGGAGGCGTTTCCGGAGTCGTCGGAAGCTCGCTCCTTAAAAAGAAATCTCTCAAAAAAAGCGGTAAGAAAACTGCCGCCAAAGCCATTAAATCAATGACGGCAATGCTCGACAACATTCAGTATATGATGAAATGATCAGCCGTTGAAAAGTCCCATAGCCTTTTCTGTTTCGCCGCCGACGATAAGCTCTGCGGCGGAACAGACTTTTTCAGCCGTTTCCTTGAGCGTTAAAAGCTCATCCTTTTTAAAATTTGACAGCACCCAATCGGCAAGCTCCCACTCGGGAGAGGGCTTCTCCCCTATCCCGACCTTTATCCGCGGGAAATTGTCGCTTTTAAGGTGATAAATAATGCTCTTTATCCCGTTATGGCCGCCGTCCGTCCCCTTTCGGCGTATACGCATTTTACCGCACGGCAGGGAGATATCGTCGAAGATGACGATGATCTTTTCGGGAGGTATCTTATAAAACTCCGCGGCGTCGCGCACGGCCTCTCCGCTGTTGTTCATAAACGTCTGGGGCTTCATTAAAAGACAGCGACGCCCGCCGAGAGAGACGTCGCAGTAAAGCGACTTGAACTTCAGCTTTTTTATTTTTACGTCGTTTTTCATCGCTAAATAATCGACGCAGAGAAATCCCGTGTTGTGCCTCGTGAATTCGTATTTTTCACCCGGATTTCCGAGCCCGACTATCATAAATTCGGGAGCGGACGACGTCCGCTCCGTTTTTGAAAAAATATCCGACCTGATCTTTCCGAACATATCCGATCTTTGCGGCGCCGTCCGGACGTAACCGACTCTTGCCCTTTTCACGGCGCCTTTACCTTTCACTTTTGTATCGTCAAATTAAGCTTTATTTTATCGAAACGTACTTGTATCCCTTGCCGTTGTTTTCCATGCCGTAAACGTAGGAGAGCTTCGGAGATGCTTTTCTTATCGCTTCGACTACAGCCTGCTCGTCGTTATCGGCGCTTGAAATGACGTCAAAGCGCATCGTCGTCTTTCCCGTGTTTTTAGCCGAAAGACCTACGTCGCCGTCGCCGCGCGGATTTAGATAAACTCCGTCTCCCACGCTTCCGGGAACGGACATGCCGCATACGGTTATGTCCTTACCGGTGTCGTTGCTGAACTCGACGGCTATCGTGTATTCCTTCCACTTCGATCTGTCCTTCAGATAGCTCTTTTTATCGCTCTCGGACATCGAAAATTTGCCGAGCTTCTTTTCGTCGGCATATCTTGTTTTAAAATCGGCATTGGTGAGATATGTAAACCTCGCGCCGAGGGCTTCCAGTTTATCGCTTGACGTAGGAGTCGTTCCCTTTGTCGTGCCTTCGGTCGGCTTTGAAGACGAAGCAGTCGTGCCCTTTCCCGAAGACGACGCGGAAGAGCCGGAGGACGCCGTCGTCTTTTTTTCGCCCGTCGAAGCGGTCTTGTCGTCCGATTTTGACGGTTTTGTGTTGTCCGGATATTTTACATCATTTCCCTCGGGAAGCGTCGGATCCTTTAAGCTGAAGCCGGAATTATCCGACGCGAACGCGGCTCCGCCCATGGCGGTCGTTTTATCCCCCGCATTATCCTTCGCATTTTCAGCCGCATCCTGTTTTGTTTCGCCTTTGCCCGCCGTCGTACCCTTAACGTCTGATTTATCCGCCTTGTTTTTTGACGAAGCGGAAGCGGCGACCGTCGTTTCTTTTGACTTTCTCGGCGCCTTAGACGACGTCTCGCTTTGTTCATCGGCGTATTGGGAGTATGCGCCTTCGGTTATCCCCGATAAAGGCTCCAAAGGCTCCGGATCGTATGCCGACTTTCCGCCGCATCCCGAAACGGAAGCGAATACTATCGCAAGAACTGCCGCGGCGGCTGCATATTTTTTTAGATTTTTCATGTTATCGCCCGTGTCTTAAAATTTTTATCCGGCCTTTACCGGCTTTTTTGTCGAAGAAGCTTTTGACGACGCGGCGGCTGTGACGCCTTTGTCCTTCTTTGTCGATGATGTCGCGCCGCTGTCGGCCTTAGTTTCGGTAGCCGACGTAATGTCGTCGACCTTCTTCGTCGTCAGCGTCTGCGCCGTCGGAGCTGTCGTCTCCAAGGAAAAGTCCGATTTTTCCGCCATCCTTATCTTTTCGTAAATGAGATCAGATTCGGCGGCGTTTTTAAGGTCGTCGATCTCGGTCGCGGAGTCGACGTATATCAGCTCGGCGTTTAGCTGTTTCAATCCGTCGTAGACGGTGCTCAGGGAATATTTTTCCGCGCTCGCAATAATGTTGAAGGTCATCGTGTAATATCCGTCGTATTTTTCCGGAAGTCCCATGACCGCGTCGCCGAATTTACAAATATAAAGCTTTTTGTCGCCGCCGTCGTCGGCAGTAAGCCCGAGAACGTTTATCCCGAAATCGTTTTTGTTTGTAAACAAAACGTCGACGGACGCGCCGAACCAGCGCTCGTCCCCGTTTACGAATTTGTTTTCAAACCCCTTCTCGGTAAACTCAAAGCCGGAGAGGACATGATCCCTTCCCGTCCCGTTGTCAATATAATCGGTCAGAAAATCCGACCCCCGAATACTGCCGAAATACGCGTCGGTAGTCGTCTTACCGCCGCATGAGGCGGCGGTGACGATAACTATGAACGCAAGAAAAAGCGGCAAAACCTTTTTTAACGCTTTCATTTTTCCTCCGAGATCACTCAGCCCTGTCTCTTATAGGGCTTTTTGACCTTTACCCAGTCTTTTTTGATTATCTGACGTTCACGCGCCAACGCAAGAGCGTTTGCGGGGACGTCCTCCGTAATTGTCGAACCTGCCGCCGTATAGGCGTTTTCTCCGACCTTTACGGGAGCGACGAGGTTGGTATCGCATCCGATGAACGCGCCGTTTTCGATCACAGTGCGGTGTTTTTCTTTTCCGGAATAGTTTACCGTGGCGCATCCTGATCCGATATTGACGTTGCATCCGACGTCGGAGTCGCCGATATAGGAGAGATGGGATATCTTTGTCCCGCTTTCGACTATCGAATTCTTTACCTCGACAAAGTTACCGACTCTTACGTTTTCGCCTATCCTCGAATCGGGACGAAGTCTTGCGAACGGGCCTATCTCCGCTCCCGACCAGACCTCGGCGTCATTGCAGTACGAGTTCATAAAGCTGACGTTGTTTCCGAATTTTCCGTTCTCGATAAAGCTCTGCGGGCCTATGGTGCAGTTGGAGCCTATCTCCGTCCTGCCCTTGATTATCGTTCCCGGAAGTATCACTGTATCCGCGCCGATCTTGACGTCCGGCCCGATCATGATACCGTCGGCGCAGGGTATCGAAACGCCGCTTTTCATAAGCGATTCAAGAACGCCGCGTCTCGCGATATTGTTGAGATCTTCAAGCTGTATCCTGTCGTTTGCTCCCAAGACCACGTTGCTGTTTTTAGTGTTGAAGGTAGCTGTCTTCTGTCCCATATCGCGAAGTATCTCGATGGCGTCGGTCAGATAATATTCCTTGGCGGCGCTGCCGAGCCTGTATTTGGCGTCGGTGCCGAGCTTGTCGAGAGCTATCAGCAGAGCGCGGCAGGAGAACCAATATGCGCCGGAATTGACTTCGTTAATCTTTTTTATCTCTTCGTCCGCGTCGCGTTCCTCGACGATCTTTGAAAAGATACCGCTCTTGTCCCTGACTATCCTTCCGTATCCGTAAGGATCGGCGACGTTTGCGGATATCACAGTGGCGGCGTTGCCCGTACGCTTATGGTACTCATATGCCGACAGCACCGTTCCGTCGTCGATAAGCGGAGCGTCGCCGCAAAGAATAAGAATATCCGCGTGTCCGTGCGCTTCGATAAAATCCTTTGCCTGCATAACGGCGTGACCCGTTCCGAGACGCTCTTCCTGATAGACGGTCGATATACCCTTTTCGAGATGCTCGGTCAGCATCTCTTTCATATGCCCGGTAACCACGCATATGTTTTCTTTTTTGACGCCGCATCTTTGAACGCAGTCAGTCACCCAATCGATCATCGGCTTGAAAAGCACTTCTGCAAGCACCTTAGGCTTAGAAGATCTCATCCTTGTTCCTTCTCCGGCTGCAAGGATCAATGTACAATTTTCGTCCATAGCGTGTGCCTCCTTTAATATTTTTCGGCAGACCGTATCGTCCCGCCTAACCAATATAATTATGACAGAAAACATGTAAAAATACAAGAGTAAATATAAAACATTTATATATAAAATCACCATTTCGGGAGCATTTTGTCCCGTTTTTTCGCCGATATCCCGAATGATAAAACAAAAATGAACATAATATACAAAATGTTTTATGTATGAGAAATATATTTATGATAAAAATGTATGGAATTTTTTTAACGGGTATGTTAAAATATACTTTGAATTTTAACGTATCTTCTTTTGCGGCCGTTAAAATTTAACTGATTTTGTCAAATAAAAAATAATAAATCACGGAGGTATTTTCAATGGCGCACAAATATGTTTATCTCTTCAACGAAGGCAACGCCAACATGAGAGAGGTCCTCGGCGGCAAGGGCGCGAACCTTTGCGAAATGACCAATCTCGGAATGCCGGTACCGCAGGGCTTCATCGTTTCGACAGAGGCCTGCACGCGTTACTACGAAGACGGAAAGAAGCTTTCTCAGGATATCATCGACGAGATCGATGAGTATCTCGGAAAGATCGAAGAAATCAACGGCAAGAAGTTTGCCGATCCCGAGAAGCCCCTTCTCGTTTCGGTACGTTCGGGCGCCCGCGCTTCCATGCCCGGCATGATGGACACGATCCTCAACCTCGGCATCAACGACGAGGTCGCCGCTGCTCTTATCAAGGGCAATCCCGATCCCAAGTTTGAGCGCTTTGTTTATGACTCATACCGCCGTTTCGTCCAGATGTTCTCCGACGTCGTCATGGGCATCTCCAAAAAGCAGTTTGAAGTTATCATTGACGAGATCAAAGAGAAGAAGGGCGTTAAAAACGACATCGACCTCGACGTAAACGACATGAAAGAGCTTGTCGTTCGCTTCAAGGCCTACTATAAAGAGCAGCTCGGCACTGACTTCCCGACCGATCCTCACGATCAGATGCTCGAGTCGGTCAAGGCAGTTTTCCGTTCATGGGACAACGAGCGCGCCCAGATCTACCGCATGAGAAACGACATCCCCTCCAGCTGGGGCACGGCAGTTACCGTAATGCCCATGGTATTCGGCAACCTCAACAACAAGTCCGGCACGGGCGTCGCCTTCACGCGTAACCCCTCGACCGGTGAAAAGGCGATCTACGGCGAATACCTCATCAACGCTCAGGGCGAAGACGTCGTCGCCGGCGTACGTACACCCTCCAAGATCTCCGAGCTTGAAAGAGAAATGCCCGAGGTTTACGCTCAGTTCATCAAGACTGCAAAGAAACTTGAAAATCACTACAAAGACATGCAGGACATGGAGTTCACCATCGAAGACGGCAAGCTCTACATGCTCCAGTGCCGTAACGGCAAGCGTACCGCTTCCGCGGCTCTCCGCATAGCTCTTGACCTCGTTGACGAGAGAAAGATAACAAAGGAAGAGGCCGTCTGCCGCGTAGAACCCAAGCAGCTCGACGCTCTCCTTCACCCGACGTTTGACGCCGCGGCTCTTAAAAAGGCCAAGGTCGTCGCTCAGGGTCTTGCCGCTTCTCCCGGCGCAGCCTGCGGACGCGTTGTCTTCACGGCGGCCGAGTCCGAGGAGTGGGCAGCAAGAGGCGAAAAGGTCATCCTTGTACGTCTTGAGACTTCTCCCGACGATATCAAAGGCATGGTCACCGCTCAGGGTATCCTTACTGTCCGCGGCGGTATGACCTCGCACGCCGCTGTTGTCGCAAGAGGCATGGGCACATGCTGCGTATCCGGCTGCGGCGACATCGTTATGCATGCCGATAAGAAATATTTCACGATAGGCGACCTCAGATTCAACGAGGGCGACTACATCTCGCTTGACGGCTCGACCGGAAACGTTTACGGCGAAGCTATCCCGACAGCTCCCGCCACCATCTCCGGCGACTTCAAGAAGTTCATGGAGTGGGCCGACGCTGCGCGCGGCGACTTCATGGTCCGCACAAATGCCGATAATCCCCGCGATACTGCTCAGGCAGTCAAGTTCGGCGCTCAGGGCATCGGCCTTTGCCGTACCGAGCACATGTTCTTCGAGGGCGACAGGATCATGGCTATCCGTGAGATGATCGTCTCCGATACAGTCGAACAGCGTAAAAAGGCTCTCGCAAAGATCCTCCCGCTTCAGCAGGGCGACTTTGAAGAGATGTACAGAGTCCTTGAGGGCAGACCGATGACAGTCCGTTATCTTGATCCGCCTCTCCATGAGTTCATTCCCAAGACGGAAGCCGAGAAGGACGCTCTCGCCAAGGATATGGGCATAACGGTCGAAAAGATCGACGATATCTGCGTTAAGCTCGAAGAGTCCAACCCGATGATGGGACACCGCGGATGCCGCCTTTGCGTGACATTCCCCGAGATCGCCGAGATGCAGACGACGGCTGTTATCAACGCCGCCATCAACGTCAACGCAGAGCATCCGGAATACAACATCGTTCCGGAGATCATGATCCCGCTCGTAGGCTCCGTAAAAGAGCTCAAGTTCGTTAAGGACATCGTTACGGCTACTGCCGATAAGATCATCGCCGACAAGGGCGTTGCTCTTAAATATAAGGTCGGAACAATGATCGAGATCCCGCGCGCCGCCATCACGGCCGACGAGATCGCGCAGGAAGCTGAGTTCTTCAGCTTCGGCACGAACGACCTCACCCAGATGACATTCGGATTCTCACGCGACGACGCCGGCAAGTTCCTCGGCTCCTACTATGAGAACAAGATCTATGACTTCGATCCGTTTGCGAAGCTCGACCAGGAAGGCGTAGGCAAGCTCGTCAAGATGGCAGCCGATCTCGGCAAGAAGACTCGCCCCGACATCCATCTCGGAATCTGCGGCGAACACGGCGGAGATCCCTCCTCTGTTGAATTCTGCTACAACGCCGGCCTCAATTATGTTTCCTGCTCGCCGTTCCGCGTACCGATCGCACGTCTCGCGGCAGCCCAGGCAGCTATCAAGGCTAAGAAATAATTAAACGCAGACCGTTTAGGTTATAAACCTAAAGCCCGACTCCTTCGGTTTTCCGTAAGAGTCGGGCTTTTTGTATGATCGCACATTTTTAAAATCCCTCCTTTGCGGTACAATGAGATCGCAAAGGAGGGATTTGCTGTGAAAGATAATTTAAAAAAATATGAATATGGGGACAATGGTACTATCTGTATCTGAAGAAAAGCCGTCCGACAACCGCCAACGTTATGAAATATCGTTATTAACTATGCTTCGACTGATTTTGATTCTGCGAGCGTGTATTGTTACTTTCAATTCAATTATTTCGTATCACCATACGACGCGGCAATGTTTTTGCCGACTTCGTCATCGGTTGTGATGGTTTGCTTATGCGTCTTTGAGTCCGCAAGAGTTTGCAGGTTTTTGATTCGGCGCTCCGTCAGCTCGGCAATAACGCGGATACGGTTTTCTTCCATATAGTCCTTGGCATTATTGTCAGAGAAAATTCTCGTAATCATATCACCGACGCCGGCAAGCGCAGAGAAGTCGATCCGGTCAAAAGAGGAAACAAGCTTTAACTGCTCTTCATGGTGCTTTTTGAACGGTTTACAAACGACTTCCGATCCGTCTCGCAGCATCGGTACGCTTTTATCATAGCCGAGAGACGAACCGCTGTCATAGATCGGCGCCATGCCGAGCCATTCGAGCGTTTCGGCGTTGCGGATCGCGCCGAAGTTGTTGAGATGTCTGTCTTCGTTCGCAATAATATAATCAAGGACGATCATGCGGTCCAAAAAATCTCTGACGCCGGGGATCCCGAGCGAGTCCGCGCAGTCAACAAAATGCTGATACATCGACTTGTTGTTCGGCTGTTTTTTGGTCTGAATGATCCGCCGCGCCGGGACAAGCTCGGTATCTTCACTGACAAAATCCTCGCAAACGCTGTACGGAGCGCCCTTATTCCAGGTCACCGTGTACGGCACGTGAGGAATATTCAGCCGACGCATGATCTCTGAGGCGATCACCTCATTCAGCGGCTGCTGACGGTAAGGGTTTGAGCCGCCTTTGACAAGACAGCGTTTACCGTCGATGATCTTCCACCGCTTTTTCAGATTGCCGTCGGAGGTATTATCGGGCGAAGAAAAATTCAAAGGGTCAGGTTTCTTATCCGCGCCAAAGAGAACATCGCCTATATCGTCGGAAAATTCGTTTTCAAAAAAGTTGATATTTTCCCAGGCAAGTTCGGAGTTTTCGGGACGGATCCAATACTGATCTGAAAGGGAAAGTCCGAAGCAGCGGATCAAAAGCATTTTGGTATCGGTGATCTGAAGCGTTTCCATCGCCTCGCGCACACCGGAACGGCTTGCAGGGATGGAGCGATCCGTCCACCAAGTGTTCAGCGCCGCACGATCAACGGCTCCTTTTTTCACACTGACGCCAACGGGCAGATGCTCGGGCGCAAAAACATCGCCGATTTTCTGAATAAAACCGGTTTCGTTATCAAGGAGAACTTCATTAAAACATCCGCAGGAAAAATCATTCCGGCGGATGTTTTTTATGTGAAGTTTTTAATTCGTTTTATTCCGTTTTTACGGCGTAACGGTCGTAGTCGCCCTTCATGCGTCCGACTGCACATTTGTTGTAAAGCATCGTTATCAAGAGAAGGATAAGGGCTATGAGGGCGAGCGTCTGCTGGCCGTGTATGCGGACGCCGAAGATCACGTTGCCTCTCGACTCGATATACGAAAACAGCGCTCCGGCGACGAGCGACGAAAGGAAGCCGGCTATGCCCATTATGCCCGAGCTTATAGCGTTCGCCTCCGCCATGTATTTTTCTTCGACATAGTCATACGGGATGTTGAGCATGTTCTCGGATATGCCGGCGATCCCGACGTTAAACAGGACGGTGAACACGACAAGGAGCATCCTCGTTTTCGGCGTTGTGAACATCACGGCGGCAAACGACGCCGCGACCATGGAAAACCCGAGTCGCATCCCCTGCGAATAGGAATGTCTGTCGGAATATATGCCTATCGGTCTTGAAAAAATAAATCGCAAAAAATATGCTGCGCCGTTTATCACCTGGACAGTCGACAGCGAAAACAGAAGGTTTTTATATGTTCCCATAAAACCGAGCAGAAAATATGAGGATATCCCCCACATCGCGCTGAGTGCTGTTATCTTTCTGAATTTTTTGTTGCCGAAGGTTTTTCCGAATACGACGCGAAGCTCCTCCGGCTCGCTCTTTTCCGTCACCCTGTTTTCGATGAACAGTATGCTGATAAGGTCGAGAAGCGTGAAAACAGCCATCGAAACGGCGGCGTAAATAAACCAGCTTTCGATCTTATCGAGCTTCTGACAGCGTTCCATAACGTATCCCAATCCGACGGTGACCATTATCCCGCCGACGAGCGATATCATTTCCTTTATCGCGGAAAACTCAGCCCTTTTATGCGGCTCGACAAATGAATTGCCCCAGCGGTAGATGACCGACGTCATGAAATATCTTCCGAAATATGCGATGAAAATACAGACGATCACCGCCTGAGAACGGTAATTCTTAAACGCCGGTATGAGCGGGATAAGATATATAAAAAGGAAAAACAGATCGCTCGGCATGTGGTATAAAAGCGAAGAACGTCTGACGTTTTTTATCCGTCTCGCGAAAAACACGGTCAGGATCTGAAATAGAACGGCAAGCTGACTTATCGAGGAGATGATGCCTATATAAGCTTCCTTTATCCCGATCGACGACAGAAGAAACGCGAGGAACGAATCCGTCACGAGCAAGATGATAAAGTACTCGAACATGCATTGAAGCTGATATGAAACGCGCGAACGCCTGTATTCGTTCGACGCGAATTTATCCGCTGTTTTTATTTCTTCCGTCATTGACGCCCCCTCTCTCGCTAAATCAGACTGAGTCTGCACGCAATTCGAGCAGACAGAACGTAAGAAACCTTACGCTGTCTGCCCGAAAACGACATATATTTATATGATCGCCGCTATGCCCTTCGTCTTAAATCAATGTTTTGTTTTATTTCGTCCTTACGGGATAGTTCTCGTTGACGACAAGCTGTTTGCCCTGCTCCGAGCATATCCAGTTATATAAAATCCTTTCCGGCGAATCCTCCGGAGCTTTTTTTGAGATAACGACATAGAAGTCGTTTGAAAGCGGATATTCGCCGCTGCCTATCGTCTCGTTTGAGGGAACGACGCCGTCAACAGACAGGATCTTGCTCGTCTCGAGCTTTGAAGCTTCCATGTTCGTCAGGTAGTAATAAACCGTATATCCGAGCGAGCCCTCCGCTCCGTCGTAGTCCGCGATGGCTTCGAGAAGACCTATCATCGACTCGACTATCTGTTCCTTCGGCGGAGTCATAAGGTCGTCGCCGAGGTTTATAAGCTTATCAAACAGCGTCTGACTGCCGCTGTCCTTGTTTCTCTGATAAGGAACGATCTCCATATCGCTGCCGCCGACGTCCTTCCAGTTCGTCGTCTTTCCCGTATAGATGTCCTTGATCTGATCCACCGTCAGCGAGGATATCTTATTTTTGATGCTGCAGATAAATACGAGCGCGTCGACGCCTATCGGCGTCATTTCATACTCAAAATTTTTGTTCTTTGCGTATTCCTTCGCTTCCTCCGACGGCTCATACGCCAAAAGGATATCGAATTTCCCGTCAGCGAGCGCGACATAGTTGTCGGTAGTCGAGCCTTCAAAGGTTATCATCGAGGACGCCGTATCGCGGTCAAGCCCGAGAACGGTCGCTGTTACCGCTTCACCGAGCGGAAGAGCGGCGAGCGAGCCTCCCATCTTCGGGTAAGTGTCCTTTGTAAAGTTGAAATTGCCTATCGAAGATGCCGTCGGGGTATCGGACGATGAAGCTCCGCCGCCCGCGCTTTTTCCGCACGCCGCGGCGGAAAGGATAAAAGCTGCCAGAATGAGAAGCGCCGTGATTTTTTTCATTTTACATATACTCCTTTTAAATATATTTGTCCGATCTGCCGTCAGTCCGTCTCGGTATAATGTAAACGCATTATCTCTTTGAATTCCCCGTCGCAGAGATACGACACTCCGCCGCGAAGGATGTTTATATAAACCTTTTCTCCCGTATCAAACGCGTTCACATATGCGAGCTCACGATCGTCCGGCATGAATTTTTCGCTTACCGTATCGTAAAGCAAACATGTGCGCTCGCCGTTCATTTCGTCCGTAGCGTAATCGTAAAAATTGATCTGCGCAAAGCGGTTCGACGGCTCGTCATATAAAAGCGAATTGATATAAGTGTCTTTGCCTTTACTTTCGTTCTTATATTTCAGAATCGTCTTACCGGTCTTGACGTTATAAAGGAACGTCGTGCGCACGTTGTCGTCTGTTTCGTAGTCGTTGTCCGGATCGTAATATGTGTCGGCGCACACCACGTTTTCGGAGATCCGATCGAGGCCGGTAAGATCCTTGATCTTTAAGACCGTTTCGCCGTTTTCATCAAAGACGATATACGTCCTGCCGTCCTCATCCTCAGCGGAGAAAAGCATCTGTTCCTTTGTCGGTCCGAAATAAATATCACTTGCCGGCTTTCCCGTCTCTTTAGAGACGATCTTTTTCCCGCCCGGAAGCGAATAATACAACGTCTCGCCGGAATCGTTGGTGCATAAATATTCTCCGTCGCCGTCATAGCCGCCCGGAAATGAAAATGACGTGCCGTTATCATAGTTTATCGGGATCGTCGCCAGAAGATTTATGTCAAAGTCGTAAACATAAACCTTTTCTCTGTCCATAAGCCCTATATAACCTTTTTCGGCGACTGTTACGCTTTCATATACCGGCTCAAAGACCCAGTTCCCTTTTTTATCGATAAGGCCTTCCTTACCGCCTTTTTTACATGCCCTCGCAAAGCCTCCGTAAAAGCTGTTGGCCCATGTGTAGCCCGAAAGTACCGTCTTACCGTAGATGTCGGTAAAATAGGCTTCCTCTTTTCCCTCCGAATAAACGCTGCATAAGACAAGTCCTTCGGAAACGATACTCATTGATATGGGCTGGGGCTTTGAAAACGACGAGATAAGCTTTCCGTTTTTGTCGTAATAGCTCATCTTTGCCTCGTCTGCATCATATTCTTCGACGACTATCATGTCGTCCCCTACGGTGCAGTACGAGTCTCCGTTAAAGTCGAGCGCCCATGAGCCGTCCGCGGCGGCAACAGTAAAGTCTTCGCCATACTCTTCTTCGTTTGTTCCGTAATACGGGAGCCTCAAGACGTAACTGCCGTCTTTAAATTCTATCTTCCCTACATAGGCGTAAACGGGATCGACGACTATCCGTCCGTCCTCTGTCGCAAGGCCGTATAACGCCGTTTCGGATGAGTACGACGCCTCATTGGATGAATATTTTTTATATTTCCCGACATACGGCACGAGCGTTCCGTAATTTTTACCGGGCTTTAATTTATCGGTATATTCATTATTTACCCTTTTTACCGCCTTATTATTATAAGGCTCGAGCTTCGGGAGCTTATCAAGCTCAAAATAAAGCGATCCATCGCCCTTGTCGGTTTTCGAGGTCTTTTTCGCCGGGTCGTCAACATTTCCGACGCACCCCGCAAGAAGCAGTAAGATAAGCGCCGTGATAAAAGCCGTAACTGTCCTCAGATGCTTCATGATATCGCCTCCTTATGATAATAATAACATGCGTAAAATTCAAAAGCAAGTGACAAAACAGACGGCAGAAAATTTATTTTTCCTTATCCCGCGCCGCAGCGTTCGGTTTTTATTGACAATGCGGCGCAATACGGGTATAATA
>JAILLJ010000185.1 GCA_024693205.1 Clostridiales bacterium
TGTTAAGTTTTGCTGTTAACAAACAGAATTTCTCTTTTCTGCTTTACATAAAAATCAAAACCGTTTTTGATTTTGAGCCTTTTTCGTTCTTCGCTAAATGCGACAGCACCTGACTTTATGCTGTATTTAATTATTGCCAGACGATGTATGCCGTTAGATCCTCGGTCGTTACAGTGCCTCTCTTTCCGAACGCCTTGACAGCCGCGTCATAGAATGCTTTTAGCATTTCCTCGTTCGGAAATTCGATCGAAGCCTTAAAGAGTATATCCTTCTTTTTCATAAGGTCGCCGGGAACATATCCCGTCAGCCACCAATGCCTCGTGGGATCGGTCTTATAAAACAGCTCGCCCTTATGATAAAGCTCCATTTGCATGACGAGCATTTCTTCGTCGGGCACGGAGTCGTAACGGAGAACTGATTTATCCTTGCGGTTATAAAGGCCTATCTCGGCTCCGTTTGAGATCTTTGTATAATTTCCCTTCCAGAATTGGAACATCTTATGCTTTCCGTCGTAGTCGAAAAATACGCGGACGGTATTTGTGTCGATAAGGAGAATATTGCCGAGAACATCGTATGAGATATTGTAGCCGTACTGTCTGTGCCAGGCGTTTACGGGGTTTGTCATTCCGAACTGATCGGTGTCACAGTCGAAGCCTATCTCAAATATACCCTTGTTTTTCCAGCCGGAAACGATATGTGTCTTGTGGTTGTAATAGACGTGCGTTTTGGAAAACATCACTTCGTCATTGTCGTTCATAGCGTCGCCGCAGAACTCATACACGTCGGGATTGTTTGTATAAATAAAGTAGATGCGCACATCGTAACAGCCCTTCAGAACGGCGCTGAGCGCATTTTTAACATCGTCGCTGAACTTGGTCGATGCGATAAGCTTAAGCAGGCTCTGCTTGATCTTCATAATGTCTTCTGGATCCTTATCGTACGAACCGCGCTCGAAATTTATCTCGCTCTCTTTATAGACGGGGAGGCTGTCGAGACATTCGATGACCTTGTCGCTGTCGCCTGCGCTGCCGAATATCTGGATAAGAAATTCGGTTATGACGGATCGCGCGAAGTCCTCCGCGTCGTCGCCGAGACTTATAAAGCCCCGGTTGATATATGCGTCGAGGATAAGCTCAGCTCTCTCTTCAAGAGAGGCTTTATAGTAGTCAGGTCCGACCACCCAAGCGGCGACCTGCTCGATGCCGAACGGCGAGATCTTGAGGACCGAAAAAACCGCGAGAATGATCGCGAGTCCTTTTTTTAAGAGCGTGAGTTTAAGCTTCAATGCGAATGACCTCCGTAAATCGATTTTCTGATATAAAACGATCATATATCTTTTTGATTATACACTATATCATGGAAAAAGGCAAACCTTTTTGTAATAATTCTAATATTTTGTTTTTATATTTTTACAAAAACGGTTGCAGAATTTGTCAGATTATTATATAATAAAGAAGTGCGGAAAGGGCGTGTAAGGTTATATAGCTTTACACGTTTAATGATGTCTTTTTTTAATAGTTTTAATGAGGTGGCAGTTTTGAAAAGAGTAATAGGTCTCATGCTTGTTGTTTCCATCCTGTTAAGTGTTGTGACTTTCGCCGTCGGAGCAAAAGGAAAATCCGATGTTACTCCCGTTATTTTTTTATCGGGTTATTCCTCGTCGTCGCTCTTTACCGACTTCGGGACGGAGGATCAAAAGCAGGTATGGCTTTTCAGCAAGGATGACGCCCTTGCGGAGGTAAAAAAGAATATTCCTCAAATCGTGTTTGCGCTGTTCAGGTCGTTTACCGGAAGACCCGAAGCCTTCGGAGAGCAGTTTGCCGACGCCGTACAGGAATTGTTGCCCGCTCTTTTCAATAATCCGGACGGCACGTCGGTATATGACGTTCAGCCCTGGCCGAACGAGCCGAAGCTGAGTACATACAATTACCTTAAAAGCGCCAAGGAAGACGAGATAGACGAGGTAGCGCTAAGCGCATATGTCGCCGATAAGATAGGCGGCGACAACACCTTCGTTTTCCACTACGATTTCAGATTCGGCGGATATGATAACGCCGAGCTTCTTAAAAAATATGCTGACAAGGTACTTGCCTTTACAGGCTCTGATAAGGTCAGCTTCTTCGGTCATTCTTACGGCGGATTTGTCATAGCGACGTATTTAAGCATGTTCGGAGACGAAAACAAGACGAAAAACGTCGTTCTCGACGTTCCCGCGCTCGGCGGAACATCGTTCGCAAGGAGATTTTTTGAGGGAGACGTCGATCTGTCGATGTATGAGCTTGTTACCCTCGGCGAGACGCTTCTCGGCTCGGAGACGAATTTCGCGGGATTTTTCGATCCCGACAGCGGTATGGGACCGATAAACCAGACAGCTTCCGCTTTCCTGACTTCGGTTAGAGCCATGCCGATCTATTACGGCTCGCTTTGGGATCTTCTTACGCCCGACGACTATACGGCGATGAAAGAGAAATATCTCGATCCTGTCGAAAATGCGGAGATAATCAAGGAAAGCGACCTCACTCACTATAAATTTATGAAGAACTATCATGAAACTTTCACGAAGCTCCAGAAAAACGGGACGGACATTTCGATAATCTGTAATTACGGCTCCCACAGCGCGTTCGGCGGCGAAAAGATAAACGACATGCTTCTCGACGCGGAACGCACGAGCGGCGCCATCTGCAAGGATTTCGGCGAAAGGTTCGAGGACGGATACAAGTGCGCGTATACCGTATGCAAAAACAAGAGCCATAATCATCTTTCGCCGTCAATGGAGATCGACGCCTCGGCGGCATATCTTCCCGAAGATACATGGTTTATCAAAGGGCAGTGTCACGGCTGTTATCCGAACGACCCGTATTCATTGTCGCTTATCGAAAAGCTTCTTTTCGCAAACGAAAAGACAGACATATACACATATCCCGAATATCCGCAGTTCAACACGTCGAGATGTCCGCATTACGGCGTTTACGCTGAGTTTGACTCTTCAAAACCCGGTTATCTCGGCGAAAAGGACAAAGCGCTCGTTATCACCAACATTTCATCAAAAAAGGTCACCGTCACGGACGTTTCGTTTGACGGCGCCGATATATCCTTTAAGCTGCCCAAAAAGGCGGTAGTCTTAGAGCCCGGCAAGTCCGTAACAGTCGAATTTACAGGAGACGTACCTAAAGCGACAGCAAAGCACGCGACGGTAACGGTAAATTTCTTTAAGTTCACATGGGGCAAGATGTTCTCGTCGAGGACTTTCGATATTCAGATAAACAGAAAATGATGTTACTGAGATATAAAATGATAAGCATATTTTTGTCCGTACTGACCGCAATATCATACGGCTTACAGCTCTATTCGCTTCCCGAGGACGCGCCGCTCGAGATAAAGAGTTACGGGACGGTAGAAGCTTCGCCGGACGCGCCCGTTCGGTCATGCGTGAAGAAATGCGGCGGCGTACCGACTCTTTTTGTAAACGGCGAGCCGTATCCCGCCGCGGCATACATGACTTATCTTGAGGAGTATGCGAGATATGACGACTTTTCCGACGCGGGTTATAAGTTCTTTTCAGTGCCGACGCTGTTTGCGGGGCGCTGGATCAGCGTTACAAACGGCTTGACGCCGTTTAATAAGGGCATTTACGACGAGCGCGATAACGCCGACTATACCGTGTTTGACGCGTCGGTGAGGCGTATTCTGTCGTCATGTCCCGACGCGCTCATTATGCCGCGCGTAAACGTCTCCATGCCCTTGTGGTGGATAAACGAAAACGAAGCTCTTCTCGACGGCACGGGCGAGCGCGAATCGCTCTTTTCCGAAAAATGGAGGGAAGACGCATCAAAAATGCTCCGTGATTTTATCGCGCATGTCCTCAGCAGCGACTACGCTTCGCATATCGTAGGCTATCAGATAGCCGGCGGCAATACGGAGGAATGGTTCCACTTCGATATGAACGCAGGAGTATCGGAAGCGGCAAAAGCGGGCTTTGAAAAATTCCTTTCCGAATATTATCCCGATATCAAGTATAAGGGCCTTCCCGATCTGTCGCTGTTTAAACGAAACGGGACGCGCCACGGCTCGGAGTACCTTGCGAGATACATCGAATATTCGAGCTTTGCCGTCGCCGAGGATATCGCATATCTTGCCCATACCGCAAAGGAGGCGTCGGGCGGCAGCGTCGTCGTCGGCGCGTTTTACGGCTACACGCTTGAGGTCACTTCGCCGCTTTACGGTACGCATGGCTTGAGATGGCTTTTAAAGTGCGACGATATCGACTTTATCAGTTCGCCTAATTCATATATCGGAACGCGCGATGAAGACGCCGATTGGACAGAGATGTACGCCGCCGATTCCGTAAGGCTTCACGGAAAGCTCTGCTTCCAGGAATGTGACGTCAGAACGCACCTCACGCGCCTTTTGGGCGATTGCGCGCCCGAGACAGATCCCGGTCATATAATGACAGCGCCGATATGGCACGGACTTTTCGATAAAGAGACTGCTGTTTCGATGCTAAGAAAATCCTCCAGCCGTCAGCTCATTAAGGGCAACGCCTTTTGGTGGTTCGACATGTGGGGCGGCTGGTACGACGACGCGGACATAATGGACGAGATGAGTGCGTTCAGGTCGATTTACGCCGATTCGCTTAAAAAGAAGGATCGCGCATCGAAGGCGCAGGTCGCCGTGTTTGTCGACGAGAGCGCCGTAAAATTCATGACCGACTGCGGATTGCGTAACGCTGTTTACGATCAGCGAAAGGCGCTCGGCTTTATCGGCGCGCCGTACGATATGTACGATATCAGCGACTTTGACGAGGTTTTCGGGAGATATAAGGCCGTGATATTCATGACGGGGATCAAGACGGAGGGGCTTAAAACCGGCGTTACGAAATGTCGCAAGCACCGTATACCGTTCCTTATGAATTCGTCTATGCATAAGAGCTTTTCCGCTGAGGAATTGAGATCGTTCTGCGCGGCGAACGGAGTACATATTTATCTCGCAACTAACGACGTGTTTTATAAGAACGATTGCTATTTTGCCGTTCACGCGACAGAGGCGGGGGACAAGACCGTGACTTTCCCGAAGGAGACGACCGTTCGCGCTCTGTTCGGGGACAAAAAAGAATACAGCGGCAAAAATATAACATTCCCGATGGAAAAAGGCGAGACCGCTCTTTTCGAGATCGTCGGTTAGTTTTTCGGTCGCCGTTTTACGCTTTTTTGACAGTTTAACGCGAAAAAATATACATTTACAGATATGAAAAATAGCGTAAAATTTAACAAAACGACGAAAATAATGAAAACCCCGAAAAATGTTTAATTTTTTTGATTTTAGACCTTTACATTTTTTTCCTTAACTGGTATAATAAATTTTGCGCGTTATATATAATGTTGTGTAGGCGGCTGCCCTACCCAATATATTGTATTCACTGCGGCTTACCATGAAATTATAAAACAGGTCGATCTTGCCTGTTTTACTTTATATTCTATTATCGGGAGGACCAAAAATGCAAAACAAAAATTCCGTATCCGTTTTCGTTACAAGGATCGTTGCCGCGCTGCTCGTGACAGTAACCATTCTCACGACTGCGCTCATCATTCCTGCGATGGCGGCAAGCAAGAAAAAAACAAAAGATAAGACGACGACCGAGGTAGTCACCGAGACAGAGACCGAAACGACGACCCAAAAATCGGTCAAAAACCATGCCTTCAACATCCAGTATGACGACGGCGATCAGCGTTTATACAATAAAAACGGCAGAGGCCTTTTAAGCATCGGCTTCGATTACGATAAGGATCAGAATGTCTGGTACAGCGCGAAATATCCGTGGCAGAGAGAATTCGGCTATAGGCCTCTTTATGATGCTGCCGCGCCGATGGTCGGTTTGTTTTACAATACGTTCATGGTCAAATTCGATTATGAGTGGGAATCCTGGTGCCTTCAGTTCTGGAAGGGACAGTACGGTTATACGAGCGGAGCGGAAATGGGTATCTATGTAAAGCCGTTTTTCGATATGTCGAGCGCATACAGGTGCGCTTCCGATAATGACTGCCTTCCGATGTCGATGAAGGTATACAGGGGCGGCAAGCCCTTCTTCGAGAGATCCGAGGCCCATCATTGGTGGCTGACCGGCTTTAAGTTCCCGTGCTTTACGCTTATCAAGGATCTCAAATGCCTTATGACGATAACCTTTAAAACTCCCGAAATGAGAGATCTTTTCTTAAACGGTATAGAGGCTCAGGGCTGGGTGCTCGATAAGAACGTATTTTATGACGGAAACACGGTTTCATTCATTTGGTAAGATATTTACAGAAAAAATCAAGATTTTTATAAAATAAGTCTTGACAATTGGTTTCATTTATAGTATAGTATACAGCGTCGCCGAAAGAAAAAGCTTTTTTCGGCGACGTTACGGGAGCATAGCTCAGCTGGGAGAGCACTTGCCTTACAAGCAAGGGGTCACAGGTTCGAGCCCTGTTGTTCCCACCAAATATTACCTTATGACTTGTTTATGAGGTAATCATATGGCCCGGTAGTTCAGTTGGTTTAGAACGCTAGCCTGTCACGCTAGAGGTCGACGGTTCGAGCCCGTTCCGGGTCGCCATTTTTTAGAACTTTTTTTATAAAAAGCTCATCTGCTTCTGTAGCTCAGTTGGTAGAGCAGTGGACTGAAAATCCACGTGTCGTTGGTTCGATTCCGACCGGAAGCACCATGTTGCGGATGTAGCTCATCTGGTAGAGCGCCACCTTGCCAAGGTGGAGGTAGCGAGTTCGAGCCTCGTCATCCGCTCCATTTTTATTTACAAGCGTTCATATTTTATTATTCGCTGAATATGATTTATCGAACGCAAATACGGCGACATAGCCAAGTGGTAAGGCATGGGTCTGCAAAACCCTGATTCCCCGGTTCAAATCCGGGTGTCGCCTCCAAAAAAGTAGCCAAGAGTTGTTGATATATAACGATTCTTGGCTATATTTTTTTGTCTCTCTTGAAAGCTCAAACTTCAAAAAGAAAATAATATCTACTATTTTCTACTATTTTAGACTATTTGGGAAGACCAATGGTATTCCAAATGGTATTCCAAAAACTTGACAAATGGTATTCCTTTTTGCTACAATGAAGACGCTCTCAATAAAGAAGGAGGTTTTCGTGTGGCTAAAAAGTCTGACGGTAAAAATCTGAATGGAGAAGGCACGGTATACCAAGTAAACGAAAATAAATGGTGTGCAAGCATTAGACTTGGGCGAGATTCTAATGGCAAACCTATAAGAAAACAATTTACAGGCAAGACTGAGAGAGCAGTTAGGAGTAAGCTCGCGCAATTCAAAAGAGACGAAAATGCGATGAAAACCGTTAGTTTAGGTAAGATAACAGTAGGGGAGTACGCTGAGAAATTCATGGAAATGAAGAAGCGTGTTTTGAAGCCTTTGAGTTACGATAGACTAAACTCGGTGATGA
>JAILLJ010000187.1 GCA_024693205.1 Clostridiales bacterium
TGATTTCCGAAATCAATATGGCTGAATTTCCAATGATTCGGCAGAAATCCCGAAAAGTCGCCTTGTAGGAGAGTTCCTCGTTGTCTATCTCAAATACTAGGTGTCTCTTGCCGACAGCCATCGAGACGGTCTTTGAGGAGCCGTTAAAGAGCTTTACTATCTCAGACAAGGTTTTTGACGGGACGACGAACGTGATCTCATCGCCGGTATAGCTGATCGGCTCTTTTCTGATAGCGAGCCTGAAGCCGTCGACGGCGATAAGCTTGATCTCATTTTCCTTGATCTCAAACTTGATACCGGTGTGGACGACCTTGCTGTCGTTTACCGCGACGGCAAAGATGGTCTGTCTTATCATTTCCTTTAAAAGATCCTGTTCGATAACGATTGGAAATCCGCCCGTAACCGAAGGAAGCTCGGGAAATTCTCTCGGAGATATACCGATAAGCGAATACTCGGCCTTCTGGCTCGAAATGACGGCGAGCTGTCTCTCGTCGGCTTCGATCCTTACATATTGTCCGGGAAGCTTTCTTAAAATATCACAGAGGACTCTCGCGTTTAAAATAGTTCCTCCGTTTTCTTCGACGTTTGCTTTGACGGACGTGGTTATCCCGAGCTCGAGATCGTATCCGGTAAGGATGACCTCGTCTCCGAGAGCTTTAATATAAATTCCCTCTATTGCCGGGATAGACGTCTTTGTCGAGACCGCTCTTTGAACATTTTGACAAGCTTCGGACAACACTTGTGTTTCACATGTAAATTTCATTTTTTACAGGGCAATTATTTTCTGCCCTTTGTCCCACCCTTCTAAAAAAAATCAAAAAATTATATATAATATATTATTATTTTATAGTAGTAGCAGTAGGGGGTGTTGAAAATACGGAAAAGTCCGGTTTTCGTTTATATATAAGAAATGATCGAGGTAAATTCCGGTTAATATAATTGTTGATAAAATACGGTTTTCAACAGGGGGTCAAGAGGCCTTGTTGAGACGGTTGAAAACATGCTGTTGAAAGATGAAAAAACTGTGGAAAGTTCTTCCTGATAAGGCTCTGAAGATCGGAGAAAAAATCAGATCCTTTTACGTCCTTCGATAGCCTTTGACAGCGTCACTTCGTCGGCGTATTCGAGATCGGCGCCGACGGGAACGCCGTATGCGAGACGCGAAACTTCTATCCCGAGAGGTTTAATGAGCCTCGAAAGGAATACAGCTGTCGCTTCGCCCTCGACGGTCGGATTTGTCGCCATTATTACTTCCTTGACTTCGTCGTTTCCGAGACGTGCGATAAGCTCCTTTGTCGTTATGTCTTCGGGACCTATTCCGTTTAGAGGAGAAATAGCTCCGTGAAGAACATGATATACGCCATTATATTCTCTCGTTCTTTCGATGGCCATCACGTCGCGCGGATCTTCAACTACACATATAACAGACCTGTCTCGCGTATCGTTTTCACAGACGGGACAAAGCTCTGAGTCCGTAAGGTCACAGCAGACGCTGCAGCGGTGGATATTTTTATGGGCGTTTAGTATAGCCTCGGAAAACTCGGTTATCTCGGCGTCGGACATATTGAGGACATGAAACGCGAGACGCTGGGCGCTTTTATGACCTATTCCCGGCATACGCTCGAACTGCTCGACGAGTTTTAAAAGAGGATTTATTTTACTTTCCATTTTTTATCAGAACAGACCGGGGATCGAAAGTCCGCCCTTTGCCTGATCTATGCCCTTTTCCATAGCTTCGGAAGCCTTGCGGATAGCTTCGTTTACGGCGACGATGACCATATCCTCGAGCATCTCGACGTCATCGGGATCGACTACGTCGGGCTTGATCTTTATCGAAAGGATCTCATGCTTGCCGTTGACGGTAGCTTCGACGGCTCCGCCGCCGGCCGACGAGGAAAATTCGGACGCTTCGACTTCGTCCTGGACCTTTTGCATATTTTCCTGCATCTTTTGGACCATCTGCATCATGTTGCCGCCGTTGTTTGCACCGGGAATTCTTGCTTTCATTTTGATCAGTCTCTTTCTTTTATTTTATTTATTTTTTAAACTGTCTATCTGTTTTACGAGGTCAAAGAGCGGGTCGTTCGGACGGCTCTTGTTTTCTTCCTCGTATAAAGCGGGTTTATAATCCTTGCCGGTTATCCCGCGGATAGATTTTTCTATAGCCGCGCTGTAATTGGGGATATCGAAGATATTTCTGAAAACGGGATTTTCGGCTTTTATATATATCTTGTTATCCTCAAGATATGCGGTTGAATTTATCAAAAATCCGTAGACCGGCTTACACGTAGATTTTATATCCATGAGTATTTCCGGCCAAAGCTTGAACAGCTCTCTTTTCGGTTTTTCCGCTTCCGCATCGCTCCCGGTTTTATCGGGCTTCGCCTTTGTTTCGGGTATCTCGGCGGAGGTGTCGGCAGGAGCGGTTTCTTCTATTGTTTCCCGTTTTTCTTCGGAAATTTTTTCTGCTGCCGGTTTTTCGGTTTCTTTGGGAATATTTGAAACAGGCTTAACCTTTTCGGTCTCGGGAGCGGAAAAGCTTCCGGACAAAATTTTCTTTTCAACTTCGGAGATACGCGCCAAAACAGAAGCGATATCGGTATTGAGCGACGGGGTACAGAGCTTTATTACCGCTGTCTCCGCTTCGATCCTTTTATCAAGACCCTTTTTTAAATTGAGAGACGCCGTTTCAAGGATCGAGATATATGAAAGAAGCTGTTCGAGCGTAAAGAGAGACGACTGCTCCTTTAAAAGCTTCAGTTCGTTTGTCGAGCAGATGATAAGGTTTTCGGGATTTTTGACTATCTTTGAGATCATCAGATTTCTGAAATGATCTATCAGTTCGACGCAGAGCTGTTCCATTCCGCAGGAATTTTTATTCAGCTCATTCAAAAGGCCGAGCGCCGACGCGGCGTCCTTGTTTTTAACGTGGACGGCCATATCGAAAAGATATTCTCTCGAAGCGGTTCCGGCGCACGCGGATACGGTGTCGGCTGTTATATTTTTATCGAGCGCGGAGCATCTGTCAAAGAGCGACAGAGCGTCTCTTAAAGCGCCGTCGGATATCCTTGCGATAAGAGATAACGCCTCGTCGTCGACGGTTATGTTTTCCTTTGACGCGACATATCGAAGCCTATCCGAAATATCCTCCGGCGGGATATGTTTAAAATCAAAACGCTGACAGCGCGAAAGGATCGTCGGGGGGAGTTTATGCACCTCCGTCGTAGCCAAAATAAAGATGACGTATGACGGCGGCTCCTCGAGTATCTTTAAAAGCGCGTTGAAAGCTCCGGTTGAAAGCATATGCACTTCGTCGATTATATATACCCTGTATTTTGCCTTGACGGGAGTAAATACAGCCTCGTCGCGGAGATCTCTTATATTGTCGACGCCGTTGTTTGACGCGGCGTCGATCTCGGTTACGTCAAGTATCGAGCCGCTGTCGATCCCGCGGCATATCTCGCATTTGTTGCAGGGATTTCCGTTTTCGGGCGAAAGACAGTTTACGGCCTTTGAAAGTATCTTTGCGCACGTCGTCTTGCCGGTGCCTCTTGAACCGGTAAAGAGATACGCGTGAGATATTTTTCCGGTCGAGACCTCGTGCATCAGCGTTTGTGTCACATGCGGCTGGCCGGACACGTCGGTGAATGCCCGGGGACGCCACTTCCTGTATAATGCCTGATACATTAAAAGATTTTATCCTTTCGTAAAAAAAGAAGGTTCTGTTAAAAAAACAGAGCCTTCTTTACCTCGGTCACATGGCGACAGGCAGACTGTGGCGCACGCAGCAGACCGTTTAATGCTGCTCGGTTCCCCGCCTGACATGGTTCGCGGCGCTCCGCCGCACAGGACCCGTCGCCACGTGATCGAAATAAAGATACGCTCTGTTTGCAACCTTTTAACTGTTAAAAATGGTTTACTGAATGAGTATACTATATTTAGCTATAAAAATCAAGGACTTTTTGTGATTTTCTTTATTTTGACTTTTTCCGATACGTAATTACGGCTGATTTTCGGACTTTTTTCCTTTATCGCCTTTTGTATTTCGACGGCAAAAAGCATCGAAAGCGAAAGAAGCGAAACTGTGAGCCACTGCGGAAACGACAAAACGACGGTTTTAAAAACGTGGGAAAGCGACGGCGTCATTATCACGGAAGCCTGGAGCAAAACGCAGATGAGAACGCAGACACAGCCGAGAACCTTGCTGACTCCCGCGAGCTTTTTTTGAAGCGGCGTTTGCGGAGCTTCCTCGTTTGTCAGAAGTCCCGCTATCTTTCCTATCTGTGTGTGCATCCCCGTTTCGACGACGACCGCCTTGCAGTGTCCCGAAATGATTACGGTCGACGAAAGCAGCATGTTTTTTCTGTCGCCGACGGGACAGTTTTCGGGAAGGATGACGTCAGCGTTTTTTTCGCACGGCAGAGACTCTCCCGTCAAAGCGCTCTCCTGTGTTTTCAGACCGCTTTCCTCGATTATCCTCGCGTCTGCGGGAACGATGTCGCCCTGATTTAAAACGAGGATATCGCCGCGAACTATGTCGGAGGTTTCGAGCTTGATTTTTTTGCCGTCTCTTATGACGAACGAATGAGGAGACGAGAGCTTTTTAAGCGCTTCGAGAGCCTTTTGCGCCCGCGATTCCTGCGCCGTTCCGACAGCCGCGTTGAGAATGACGATAAAAAGTATCACGGCAGGATCGGTGTATTCGCCCGTATGTTCAATCATTGCCGTGACAAAAGAGATGAGCGCGGCGATAAGTAAAATTATCACCATGAAGTCCTTGAACTGTGAAAAGAATTTTACGAGAAGACCGCGCTGTTTTTTTCGGACAAGCTTATTTTCGCCGTCCGCGAAAAGCCGTGACAAAGCCGCTCCGCGAGTAAGACCTTTTTCACGGTCGCTCTTTAATT
>JAILLJ010000034.1 GCA_024693205.1 Clostridiales bacterium
TCTTTTATCGCCCTGACTGTCTCAAACGCCGTCTCCATCGAATGATCCATATTGTTGTATCTGTGCTGACCGTTTCGCCCTATACAATATAAATTGGCGAATTTGTCGAGATAAGCGATAAGGCTGTCTATCTCGGAATAAGTGTCGAAATAGGCGGGATAGGCCTTTTTGATCCTCTCTCTGTGGGAATCGAGGACGTCGGCTTCGGACGATATAACGCCCATTGAGATAAGCTCTCCGACCGCCTTTTTGACCGTCTCCGCTTCGCTCATGCTCCAGAAATCATCGCCCTCGGCGCAGAAATATTCAAGCCCTATCCAAACGGTGTTTTCCGGATCCTTGACCATATAAGGCGACCAGTTGTTGAATATCTGTATTCTGCCGAGCTTTACTCCGACGTCCTGGACATATATCCAGCAGTCGGGAACGATATTTCCGAGCGTCGGTATATTCGTCTCGTTTTTAAGGTTGAGTTTATTTACAAGAAGTCCCACGGTCACAAAATCCCTGTAGGGAAGTCCGGCCGCTATTCCTGCCTCCTTTTCGGGAACATCGTTCATGCCCGCTAAAAGATCTTTGAGCGGCATCGACGAAATAAATATGTCTCCGTCGATTTTCTCCTCCCCTTCGCCGTTTAAAAACGTCACCGAAAGGATCTTTCCGCTGCCGTCCGTATTTATTTTTGTTACGGACGAATCCATCAGTATTTTTCCGCCGAGCTTTTTGACCTCTTCGGCCGTCGTCTCCCAGAGCTGTCCGGGGCCGAACTTAGGATAATAAAACTCCTCTATGAGCGACGTCTCAACTTCTTTTTTATTATCTCCGCCGGAAAACGCCTTTGAAAACATATCCTTTATTACAGCCGTTATCGAAAGCCCTTTGACCCTCTGTGAGCCCCAGTCGGCTGATATATCCCTCGGATGTCTGCCCCACAGCTTTTCGGTATATCCTTCAAAAAACATCGAATAAAGCTTCTTGCCGAAACGGTTTATATAGAAGTTTTCGAGCGACGTTTCGGGCTTCTTGCTGACGACGGACTTCATATAGCTGCATCCCGCCTCAAACGTCGTTGCAAGACCCATGTTCTTAATAGTCGACGCCTTCATGGAAATAGGATAATCGAAGAACTTCTTTTTATAATAGATCCTCGAGACCCTGTTTCTTATAAGCATGACCCTGTCCGTCTTTTCGGGATCGGGGCCTCCCTCGGAAAGAGTTTTTTGCCTCCCTAACTTAATATCGTCAAAGGACGGCTTGCCCTGACAGGGCATCATTTCCTGCCACCACTTCATCACGTTATCGTCCTTTGAAAAGAACCTGTGGCCGCCTATGTCCATCCTGTTGCCGTTATATCTTACGGTCTGTGAAATGCCGCCTACCGTATCCGTCGCTTCAAGGACAGTCACGTCGTATTCTCCGCTCTTGTCTCTTAAAAGCTCATAGGCTGCTGTAAGTCCCGCGGGGCCTGCGCCGATTATTACAACCTTTTTCATTTCGTTTCGCCCTCCGCCTTTTGTTTAAAAGTGTTTTTGTCCTTGAGCATGATAATAATCAAAGGGAAGAAAATGGGAACGTTGAATATAAAAAATCTCTTATCTAACGAACTCAGAAGAAGCATCGTGCCGTAGTTGTAACAGAATACGGGAATAAGATGGATGATGCTTTTTCTCCTTTTCAGTATCAAACACATCGCTACGAAAAGCTCTGCAATCATAATGGCTCCGTTACAGCTGAATAACAGATCCTGGATCTGTATATAGATCGGCTGGAACAGAGACTCATATGCGAAGCCCCAAACGATCGACGTCAAAACAGACGCGGCCTGGAGCGACTCCTTGGGAGCGTATTTTAAACACTGGATAGTTATTTTTGCGGCGTCAACATAAGAAAGCTTGTCGATTTTTTCAAGGTCTATCGTCTCATATTTTATCGTATTGAAATCGCCCTTGGAGTAATATTTATCGTAATTTTCCTTTGTATCAAAGGAATACATAAGCTCACGCGTCTCCTCAGGCAGCGCCTCGGGATTTTCCTTGATAACGTTGCACCATACTGTAAGCGGCAAACCTATCGTTTCGACCATACGCTGATCGGGCTTTTCGACCTTAAGCCCTATGTACATACCGCGAACGACAATGAGCCCGATAAGGAGGAAAGCGACCGTCTTCAGGATAGCCTTTTTATTTTTAACGAGATAGAAGAAAACGATCATAACGAACGGAAGAATGAAAAGGACGGCGTTATGACGCATTTTAAGCGCAAGCACCGTAAAAAGCGCGAACACTATCTGATTTTTTGTCTTTTTTAGCCATTCGCCTTTTGAAAAAACGATGTTGAAATAATATGCCATCAGGACGATGATAAAGATCATCATGGCGTTATCCTTCCAAACATACGTAATAAACTTGCGAAGGAAACGGCTTAAGAATGTCAGCGCAAACGCCGCCGAAACAACAGCCACGCCGAGCCCGAGCTTATACATCGTATAAAGAAGGTAGGCTAAAGCGACGCTGAATAAGATCATCTGAAACGCCGCCAGCGACCATTCGCCGAGCCCGAGCTTTATGGGAAGAGCGTAAAAAATAAGCGTATTCAAAAACGGATGCCAGTCGTTGTATGGCGTTTTTCCGTATGCCTGACTAAGCTGACTGTCCGTGTCCGGAGTAAAATTCCCGGGGAAGAATCTGTAAAACAGCACTCCGCACACGGCAAGCGAAAGGAGCAAAAATATGATAAACACATGTAAGCCCTTTTCCCTTTTTTCAGCTTCGATGGACACGGAATTTAACGCAAATGACAAATATTTAAGTACTATGTAGGAGAAAATTACGCTGAAAACAAGAGCGACGGCGGAAATAACAGGGGTGAACCTGTACGAGTTATCGCCGCTTATCGCAATAAATTGAAGCGTAAAAACGATCCATAGGTAGACAGAACAGATGATAAGCGGCAACGGTCTTTCCCTGAAGGAATAATCAGACTTTATCCTGAGCTTTCCGATCGTTTTGTCCATGACAAAAATCTCCTTAATCAAAACATTTATATATATTTCTACTAATTATAACATGTATTCGGTGTTTTGCAATAAAAATTTGATTTTTGATCCTTTTGTTCCGAAATTTGATATGAATAAAAAATGAATATACAAATATTTGCTTCGCCAAAACAAGAAAAAAACTCAAATGTAAAGAGCGAATCTTTACTTAAAAAGCCGAATAAATAATGATTTTTAAAAGTTATCCACATTTTCCACCGACTTTTCAACAGGTGTAATGTCAAACGCTTTACGCATATATACAGAAGAACAACATTTTATACAGAAAAAACGACGTGACGAAGTGAGTATTTCGTTCTTATTTTGCGGATTATGAAAATAAGTCTTGCCGCCGCTTCGCATAATTTGAAATAGCGAAAAACAGTGCGTTTTTGCTCATCAAAACCCATTCGGAACAACTCTTATCTGACGTTTTTTGTATTCGTGTACGGTATCTTTTTGTAATGTTTTTTTACTTTACATGTAAGATCTGGCGCGAAAATCGGCTGAAAAACGCTGTTCTGTCAACGTTTTCCATCTTTTTCCTCGTATCGGAGATAAAAATCATATAATGTCGGCAGCTGTAAAGTAATTTTACTTTTCAAGCGAATATAAAGCATTCGCTTTTACTCCGCGCATAAACGCCTTTATTTCATCGCCGATAAAGCATATAGGTGTTGATTTACATCGTTTTTTTTGGTATAATCCTAACCGTACATTAAGAAATCAAAAATCGAAAGGTTTGAGGTAAAAAATGTTTTATAAGATAGAAAATGAATTTTTAACAGCTGAGATAAACGATAAAGGCGCGGAGCTTCATTCTCTTAAAGATAAAAAGAGCGGATATGAATATATCTGGTACGGAAAAACCGAAATATGGTACGGTCAGGCGCCGATCCTTTTCCCGATAATCGGAAGGCTCCTTGACGACAAATACAGATATAACGGCACGGAATACGATATGGCAAAACACGGCTTTGCGCGCAAAATGACGTTTAAGGCGTTGTCCGCAGAAAAAAACAAGGCCGTATTCCTGCTTGAGAGCGATGAAACGACGCTTAAGTCATATCCGTTTAAGTTTAAGCTTTACGCGGAATTTGAGCTTTGCGGCCGTGTTTTAAAGGCTTCGCACAAGGTAGTCAACATGAACGACGGCGAAATGTACTTCTCTCTCGGAGGCCACCCGGGCTTTAACTGCGAGATCGGCGACTGTATCGTATTTGACGAAAAGGAGACGCTTTCGACCGAAACGATAGACGCTGATTCAATAAGGCTAAGCGAAAAGACGCCTGTTCTTAATGACGAAAGCTCGATCGAAATAACGAAGGATATTTTTAGTAACGACGCCCTGATCCTTTCAGGCATAAAATCAAAGGCATTGACGCTTAAGAACAAAAACGGACACAGCGTACATTTCACATTCGGCGACGTCCCGTATTTAGGTATATGGGCAAAGCCGGGAGCGCCCTATGTCTGCATCGAGCCTTGGTGCGGCGTAAACGACGACAGGAGAAAACGCGATGATATTTCCGAAAAGGACGGCATCGTCCGCTTAAATGAGGGCGAGACGTTCGATCTTACGTATACTGCCGAGGTAAACTGAAATGGAGCTTTACGATATCGTCGTCATAGGAGGCGGAGCGTCGGGGCTTGTCGCGGCAATAGAAGCGGCAAGAACGGACAGAAAGCTTAAAATAGCTGTCATCGAAAGACTCCCCCGCGTCGGAAAAAAGATCCTCGTGACCGGCAACGGAAAATGCAACCTTACAAACCTTTCCGCTTCTCCCGGTTGTTTTAACGCGCCCGAATTTGTAAGGCCGGCAATAACGAGATACGATGTAAATAATACATTGGATTTCTTTAGGTCCATGGGGCTTCTGACCGTTTCCGACAGCGAAGGAAGAGTCTATCCCACGAGCGGCACCGCCGCATCCGTGACGGATGTTCTGCGCTTTGAATGCGCGCGCCTCAATATCCCCCTCATTTGCGATACGCCGATAAAAGAGATAAGACCCGATAAGGGCGCATTCATTATAAATTCGCTCTACAAAGCGCGGAGCGTGATAATCGCTTGCGGAGGCAAAGCCTCGCCTGTTCACGGCTCCGACGGAAGCGGGTACGCCCTTTTAAAAGCGTTCGGACACGGCGTTACAAAGCTGAGTCCTGCTCTCACAAGGCTGAAAACAAGTCCGGAGTTCGTCAGAACGCTCAAGGGTATCAGAATGAGCGCAAAGATCTCCGTAAAGATAGGCGAAAAAACGCTCGACAGCGCCGAGGGTGAGATCCAGTTCTACGAAGAGGGCATTTCGGGGATAGCCGCAATGGAGATGAGCAGATGCGTCTCATCCTACGGCGGAAACGAAAAGCTTTTTGCAGTCCTCGACCTTCTTCCCTCAGTCCCCGAGGATAAACTTGCGGATTTTATTCTTAAAACAGCGAGGAACGATCCCGGGCTTCCACTCGAAAATCTCCTCACCGGGATCCTCGCAAAACGCGTCGGGCAGGAGATTTGTAAAGATGTACTGCTTTACAAATTATCGGATGTCGCTGAAAAATCACATCAGACGACGCAAAACGTCTTGCACACGATATCAAGGCAAAGACTATTGATATAAAAGGAACTGATGGCTTTGAAAGAGCGCAGGTCACAGCCGGCGGGGCGGAACTTCACGGCTTTGATCCCCAAAATATGCAGTCTCGTAAAGTGAGTAACCTTTACGCATGTGGTGAAATACTCAACGTCGACGGAAAATGCGGCGGATTTAACCTCCAATGGGCGTGGTCGTCCGGAAGACTTGCCGGAAGCTCGGCGGCGATAAACGTCTCAAAAAATAAAAGCGGTAAATAAATCAAACACCGAAACGGAGAAAACCATGATAAAGATATCCGAATTAAAGGCGCCTCTTGACGCGCCCGACACATTTCTCCTTCACGCGGCGTCAAAAGCGCTTCGCTGCGGCGAAAAGGAGATAAAGTCTCTGACGGTAACAAAAAAGGCGGTCGATTCGCGAAAAAAGGACAACATATTTTTTGTTTACAACGTCGAGGCGGAGGTTACGGGAAACGAAGACGACTTTATAAAAAGAAGCGGCTCGCCAAAGGTCGAAAAGGCAAAGCCGGTCATTATCAAAGAGCCGGAAATAAGACGAAACAGCGAATTTCGTCCCGTTGTAGCCGGCTTCGGACCGTCCGGATTTTTTGCCGCTCTCACCCTCGCGAGGGCGGGCTTTAAGCCCATCGTCCTTGAACGCGGGCGCGACGTCGACAGCAGAAAACGCGACGTCGAGAATTTCTGGAATACAAGGGAGCTTGACGAAAACTCCAACGTCCAATTCGGAGAGGGCGGCGCCGGCACATTTTCCGACGGAAAACTGACGACGGGAATAAAGGACGGCCTTTGCAAAAAGGTCCTCGAAGAATTTGTCGCAAAGGGCGCACCGGAGGAGATCCTCTATTCCTCAAAACCCCATATAGGGACAGATAAACTCGGCGAAGTCGTCAAACACTTTCGCGAGGAGATAATCTCTCTCGGCGGCGAGGTGCTGTTCGGATGCCGCCTCACCGACGTTATTACCTTCAATAAAACGGTTTACGGTGTGACATATACTGACCCCGACGGCAGAAGCGTCGACCTCGAGACGGATACCCTATTGCTCTGTATCGGTCATTCAGCGCGCGACACGATAAAAATGCTCTATTCCAAGGGCGTTAAAATGATGCAAAAGCCTTTTTCCGTCGGCGCAAGGATAGAACATCCGCGTGAATTTATCGACAAAGCCCAATACGGCAAATTTGCAGGTCATCCGAAGCTCGGATCCGCCGATTACAAAATGGCGTGCCATCCCGAGCACGGACGCGGAGCATATACTTTTTGTATGTGTCCCGGCGGTACGGTCGTTTCCGCCGCCTCTGAAAAAGGCGGAGTTGTCGTAAACGGGATGAGCGAATACGCCCGTGACGCGGAAAACTCCAATTCCGCTCTCCTTGTCGGGATCGAGCCTGCCGACTTCCCGTCTGCCGACGTTCTTTCCGGCGTCGAGCTTCAAAGAGAGATCGAAAATAAAGCCTTTGTTTTGGGCGGCGGAGACTACCGCGCTCCCGCCCAGCTTGTAGGCGACTTTCTGCGCGATACGCCGTCCGTAAAGATCGGCGGAGTAAAGCCGAGCTGTCCCACGGGCGTTACGATGGGCGACATAAGGCGCGTATTGCCGAAAAAGGCCACCGATACCATGGCCGACGCGCTCCTTAAAATGAACCGTATGCTTGAGGGCTTCGCGATGCCCGACGCCGTACTGACCGCCCCGGAAACAAGAAGCTCGTCTCCGGTACGAATACTCAGAGACGAGTTTTATCAAACGAATATAAACGGCCTTTATCCTTGCGGCGAGGGCGCGGGCTACGCGGGAGGTATAGTTTCCGCGGCCGTCGACGGCATTCGCGGGGCGTATGCCGTACTTGAGGATATAAGAGTGGAGAGCCTACTTGACTGACGGTCGGCGAAGTGTCGCGGCGCATGGTCTTCCGAGGACGATCCGGTTTACCGACCTGTCTCCCCTCTCACAGTAACATCTTATCCTCGGTATTTACGACCGTATCCGCGACGAAGTCGAAGTCGCTTATTTTGAACCAGCCTGTCTTATGCTTCTGCATAGCCGAGGCGGAGAGGATCGAAAATTTCATCCGTCCGAGCCCCGATCTTTTAAATAGAATATTTGTTTTTACGGTGACGCTCTGTATGTCGCCGTATTTTATTATATAGTAATATTTTCCGAACATCCCGCTCGAGTAGCAAACGACGTCCCCGTCATGGCCGAAGGTCTTTGCCCTGTATTCGAGAAACGACATGAATATAAAGAAGACGAACACCGCCGCGGCGATGATATACGCGTAATCCGCCAAGAATGGCGAAGAAGCGGACGACGTCGACTTTATAACAAGAAAAATGCATGAGATAAACCCGACGATAAGCGCGCGGACAACGCCTCCGATAAATATAACGGGGCTTGTTCGCTCTGTCTCTTTACAGCTTTTGAAATCGGGAACACATTCGTTTATTATCCGCACCGCCGTCTTTTTATCGGTCATCAGCGCAAGATGAGTAGTCTCGTTCTTTTCGTTTCCGAGCCCTACGACGGCGATATTCACGGAGCATTTTCCGAATATCCTCGCCAAAAACGGCTGAGAGATCATTACGGCGTTTACCTTTTCCTTTTCAAAGGAATAATTCCTTTTGTTGAGCACGCCGCAGCTCATATATATCATCTTATCGTTATGCTTTACCGTATAGTTACCGAAGTTGAGCGTACCCGAAACTATAGAGCCGACAAAGCCTATTACGGCGACGACGAGCAGGAACCACATTCCGCTTATATCCCTGTCAGCCCTGTCGGCAAGAACGATAGGTATGACTATCACGGCGACAGCGAACAGCGTCCTGAATACGGGTATCGTCAAAAGCTTATGGATAAAGGCTTCACGCGGCGTAAAGTACGCGAGCGTCTCCGCGCCCTCCGACGGCTCGTGTTTTTCCTCGGTCAAAGGCTCGGCGCTTTCGCCTTCGATGATCTCCTCGACGCCCGATTCCTTTATTCTCAGAAGCTCCGCCTTGAGAGCCAGAGCCTCGTCGCGTTTAAGTACGAATTTAAAATCCGTCTTTGACGCCGTACGCGAGGAGTTGAGGTCTATCTTGACCTTTGCCGTACCTATAAGCCGCTCAAAGATGTTTCTCTCGACGTTTACCATTGCGATATTGTGGATAGGCAAAGTGGAGCTCATTTTAAACATCGTATCTCTTCGATAGATAAAGTCAGTTCCTTCAATATAAAAAACGGTCTTTACCCAATAGCGGTAAGAGATAAATAATATCCAGATAAAAAATATGACCGCGACGCCGAATACGAGCTCGGTCTTTCTCCCCTGCCCCGCCGCGTTCTTGATAAGATCGACATAAAACGAGAACGAAAAGATCTTCCAGCCGTACCTTTTAAGCTCGCTGATAAAGTAAGTGGCAAAAAACGCGATCACGGCGGCAAGGCGCTCAAAGATTATCGTAAAATGATTTCTCTTGGGGGCGTTGAACATCAGCTTTCAGCCCCTTTTGCTTTTAACTTTTGGAGCACCGTCTCGTTGATATAGAGAGCTACTTCCTCCGCCGCCTCAGGCTCAAGAAATCTGAATGACGTAAAAGAACCTGCGGTCGTTATGATGACCTTTGCGACGCCTACGGCGTTGTCTAAGGGTCCTGTCTTAATATCTATCTGATAGATCCTGTCTATCGGAACTATCGTACGCGATATAAAGAAAAGTCCCTCTATGACCTCTATCCTGTCGGACGCTATCAGATATTTATATCTTTTGAATCTTATCTTCGGCGTGATCGTGATATAGAGAACAGACAGCAAAAAAGACGCTGCCGCGAAACATGCGGCGGCGCTTTTACTGCCAAATTGTATCACCGAGAACACGGCGAGAGCCGTTCCCGGAACAATAAACACGAAAAACGAAAAGATAACCGAGGTTATCCTCATAAGCTTTATTGCTTTATTTGAAAGGGTCCTGTATTTACCGGTATCCATAATCAATCCTTATCTCTGTCTTTTCCGCCCTCGTCGCTCTCATCGCCCTTCGGAAGGATCTCGACCTTGACCTTGCCGATCCTTTTATCCTCAACGTTAAGAACGGTAAAGCGGAGATTTTCGTATTCGACGACGTTCATCTCTCCGTCCTTGGGCAAAAATCCGAGCTGACTTATCAGAAATCCTCCGAGCGTCTCGTAATCACCCTCGGGCATATCGATCCCGACAAGCTCGTTCACCTCGTCGATGACGGTCGTGCCGTCGACGGTAAACGTCGTTTCGTTTATCTTGGAGATTTCGTCTTCCTCGTCGTCATATTCGTCCTGGATATTTCCGACTATCGACTCGAGAAGATCCTCGATCGTGACAAGTCCGGCGGTTCCGCCGTATTCGTCGACGACGATGGCGATCTGAGTCTTATTTTTTGTCATTTCCTCAAAGAGCTCTCCGCAACGCTTTGTCTCGGGCACAAAATACGGCTCGCGCATCACTCCGCGAAGCGTTATATTTTCGGGCATCTTTTTGCCGATATAAGGAAGAAGATCCTTTATATATAATATTCCGACTATCGTATCGGGGTCTTCCTCAAAAACGGGGATACGGCTCC
>JAILLJ010000037.1 GCA_024693205.1 Clostridiales bacterium
ATCCTCGGCAAAAAGACATACGCCGACGTCCCGCGCCTTCTCAAAGAACAGGTCGCAGAATGCCTCGCCGAAAACGGGTTTGAGGAGCTTGTAACGGAGGAATAACCATGCCGCAGGATAAGACACTCGAAGAGTTAGGGCGCGAATATGCTGATATCGCCAAACGACTTAAAGAAGAAGTCGCTGTTTTAAAGAAAAAGCGCCGGAATACCTCGGTGTGGACGACAGCGTATTACATGCTCTCCGAAAAAATCACACAAAAACAAGAGCTTCTTGACGAAGTTGAGGACATAGCTTACAGGCTTATTCATTATTACGAGAAAGAGACGTGATGACATGCCCGTTGAGTTTTCAAATTGGATGTACATAGCGACGGCGTTATCGCCGTTTATTTTTTTATTTTATCTATTGCAAGAGGTGGTAAAGATATGAGCGTTGTCCGTTATTCGGCAAAAAAAGACGGTGAGAAACTGCTCTCACCACATTTCAAAGTTAAGGAGTTTAAATGCAAATGCGGCTGCGGTCAGATAAGGATCGACACCGCTCTGATCGCCACGCTCGAAAAGCTGTTTTCGGCGCTCGATCTCAGTAAAATCAACGTGATAAGCGGATATCGATGCGCGTCGCATGACAAAGCTGTCGGCGGTAGGGGCGCAGGATCGCACGTCGAAGGCTACGCGGCCGATGTGCGCTGTTTTTACAAAGACGGCTCCCGTGTGCCCTCTTCGGTCGTCGCGCTCACACTGGAGCGTTTAGGCCACAAATACGGCATCGGCTATCGTTGCGGGGGCGTGGCAGACCGCGCCGGCAACATCCATATCGACGTAAAGTCTCGTAAATGGTACGGTGACGAAACAAAAAGTATGACAGCTATGGCGTGCAATAGTTTTTTTAACTATCTGCGGCCGTTCCCCGTGACGGTGATCGACAAGACCGGTATCAATGTCCGCTCCGCGCCGAACAGCACGATAATCGGCACATACAAATACGGCGAAACAGTTCAGATCACACAGACAAACGCGGCGAACAGCTGGGGTAAGACAAAGACAGGCTGGATATGTTTGAGGGACGATCTTGTCCGTTTCGGGAGGCGATGAGGATATGAGTGAAGTTACAATAGCAGAAATCGAACGCAGGCTCGTAGCCTGCGAGAACAACGTCAAAGAGTTGTTCGGAAAAACAAACAAGACGGATCACAACCTTGTCGCAGTCACGACAACGATGAACAGCGTCATGGAATCACTCGGCGAGCTGAAAGCGGCGGTTGAGTCCCTTAAGAGCCGGCCGGCGACGTGGTGGGACAAGCTGATCTCCGCGCTGATCGGCGCAGCGGTCGCCGGGTTCGCTGCTTATCTGGTTGGAAGATAAGGAGGATAATATATGAAAGAAGTATTTACGACTGTACTCGGCACGGCGCTGATCGGCCTTGCTGGATTTCTCGGCACGCAGTTCAAACGCATCTATGAGCGGTTCACTGCCGATAAGACAAAAAAGGCCGTTGCAGAGACGGTTGTCAAGGCCGTGGAGCAGATATACAAAGATCTGCATGGCGATGAAAAGAAGCAGAAAGCAATCAAAGGGATCCGCGATATGGTGAATGAAAAAGGCATCCCGATCTCTGATATTGAGATCGAGATGTATATCGAAGCCGCTGTCGCTGAGTTCAATGCACAGCGTAAGAAAGATGTAAAATAACGTGCATCTTTTCTTAAAACAAGAATGATAATAAGACGTCCACACTACGGATAGAAATATTCGTTGAAACCACAAAGCCTCCGATCTGGTTCTAATCTGAGCCGGTCGGGGGCTTTTTCGCGTTTATTCTTCTTTTCCTGTCCTGCGCAGAATTTCCTGCACGATAAGCTGCTCCGCCCATTCCGGGCATTTCCGCTTTTCACCTTCCCAGTTTTCAATAGTACGCTTCGGTATGTTCAACTCGTCGCTGAGCCGCTGCTGCGTCCAGCCGGCGAGTGTTCGCGCTTCTTTTACGGTCATATTATTTCCTCCTTTTTGCGTCGTGCAGTGCGAGATAAGCGAATACGACGGCGGTCGCTAACGGCAGCAACCCGATCAACCCCCAGAAATGCAGGACTATCCACCCACATGCAACAAACGCAGCAGTTAATGCGATGTACAAGGCTGTTGACTTTTTCATTTTACTCGCGTATAATGGAGACGTGGCAGGGATTGGGAAGTCTTTCGACTCCCTTCTCCCTCTCGCGTTACCGCTTCCGTTTGTGCTTTGCTTGGCGTTTCGGTTGCGGTTTTCCTTTTGATCGGATGTATGTGAGCGTTGCTATGATGTTTGCCCAGACCGTCAAAAGAATTCCTACGATTGCTAACCAGTCTCCTCGTTCCACGCTGTTCACCTCCTCTCCCTCGGAACAACTATATTATACCACTCAATGAGTGACTTGTCAATACTTTTTTTAACTTTTTTCAAAAATTTTTAAACTTTTTTCGTCCTTTTTATCATCTGGAATTGAAGGCTACTGTGAACAAATTGTGCACAAAAAAGTCTGTTTTTCCTTATACATCAACGATGTAAGGCTTTACCGGAGTTACCTTTTAATCAAGGTGTCCGGAGTTCGAATCCCCGATGGATCACCAAGCGGAAGCTGTTGTATATCGGCAGTTTCCGCTTTTTCTATGTCCTTTTTCACAGGCATCTCGGACCTCAGATGAAGTCTGCCCCGCATAACGACCGCTTCTTAAGTTGTCATATCTTTGCACCCGGTTGTAAATATTTCGTCAATTTCCAAAGCAAGCCCACATCTAAACGCCGGTATGGAATTTACTTTGGAATTGACTGCTCTGAAAAAACAGTAAAAGCATTGCTAAAAAGCGTTGAAATTACGAACAGATTGTGATAATATATATATAAATTGATATTTTATGTATTTTTAGCAACCGGTTCTTGTTTTATGGAATAGACTTAAGAATTTGACATAATAATAACTATTATGATAGGGAGGAGCTATAAGCATGGAATATATACCGCTGTGTAAAGAATTCTATACGGACAAAAGTCGTTTTAACGAATTATATTTTCAAAGATATAATAGTGAATATGCCGTTCATCTTGATTTTTCCGTTAATGGAAATGACGCCTTTTTTCTGCTGGTTCCCTCCTTATTTCAATCACAGGAAAAACTGTTCCATTTAGATAAACAAGTTAAGGTCTTGAGCGACGCGCTTCCCGGGAAGGCATTAGAGCAATTTGCTACCAGGTGTTTAATTGATGAAATCGTTCTCACTAATGATATTGAAGGCGTTTACAGCTCCAGAAAAGAGATACAAAGCGTTTTGTTTGAATTAAAGGAAAACAACAAACGAAATCGATATTATGGTCTTGTTCAAAAATATCTGATGCTTCAATCCAAAGAACAGATCTCGATCCACTCTTGTCAAGACATTCGAGATTTATATAATGAACTCGTTTATAATGAGATAAGGTTGGATAATCCTATCAATCTCCCTGACGGAAAAATCTTCAGGAAAGAAAGCACCAGCGTGTTGAGCGTGGCACAAAAAGAAATTCATCGAGGAGTTTACCCGGAAGGTGAAATAATAAATTGCATGAATAAGGCGCTTTCTGTTTTGCACAACGATTCCATTGCAGTTTTCTTTCGGATAGCTATTTTCCACTATCTGTTCGGATACATTCATCCGTTCTATGACGGAAACGGTCGAACGTCCAGATTTATCAGCAGCTACCTTTTGGCCAAAGAGTTTGAGCCGGTTCTCGGATATAGGATATCGTACACGATCAGGGAACATCTTAACGACTATTATAACGCATTTAAGCTTTGTAATGATATCCACAGCAAAGGCGATCTGACGCCGTTTGTTTTAATGTTTACCGATATTGTCATACGTTCAATGCAGCAATTAGTTAATGCGTTGGAGAAACGATATAATGCACTCAACTATTATCTTGCACGAATACCGACTCTTCCGAATGCACAAATAGATAAGTATGCAAATCTCTATAATCTGCTTATTCAGGCAAGTTTGTTTTCTGAAGACGGAATCAGTACGCCGGAATTGTTGGAGGTTTTGTCTGTAAGTCGCTCTACTCTCTCAAAGCGATTGAAAGACGGGATCCGTGCAGGTGTAATTTGTCAAAAAAGCATAGGGAATACACATTTTTTCAGCGCTGATTTAAATGCGATCGACAAGCGGCAAACAAATCAGTCTTCGTAGCATTCCCGACGCTGCGCGAAAATGTCGGGGATGTTTTTGCCGTCCGGTATTCCAACCCGAAAGAGGGGATAGAAACGAAAGAGATCGTCAAAAAGATCACATGCGTCGACGGCGGCGAGAAAGTCAAGGTGATAATCGAGACTCTGCGTCCCGTCTTTAACGCGCGCCTCTTCGTCAATAAAACGGTTTACCGCGATGAATTCAATCTCGATGAGCCATACGACAGATGCGCTCACATTTTCCGTATTCCGAAAGACGTTTTCAAAAGCGGCGCTTATCCCGTCTTTTATTGCAGCGGACGGTTTCTTCGTCTTATCGAAAAGAGATCTCCCTTTGAGTTCGACGTTACCTCCGTCAAAAACGAGGCGGAGCTTATCGAAAATTCGGACAGCAAAACGGAAGTAGAAACGACCGAGACCGAGACTCTTTCGGACGGGCTTACATACACCCATTATTTTTGCCGCGACAAGGACTCCCTTCCGATCCACATCTTTTGTCTTGACGCCGACATGAAGAAAGTCTCGCTCCACGTCGGCACTCCGAACGACGGATACAAAAGCAGATTTGTCCGTCAGACGATCCCCGACATGGCAAAAGCCGCAGAAAAAAACGGCGTTCCCGTTATCGCTGCGGTCAACGCCGATTTCTTCGACATTTTCGGAGACTTTCATCCCGCGGGGCTTTGCGTAAAAAACGGAAAGGTCGTCGCCAACGCGTCCTCAACGCGCCCCTTCATCGGGATAAAAAAGGATGGGACGGCAGTTTTGACGTCGCTTTCCGAGGAGCCCGGAATATTATCCGAGCTTTACTCCGCTGTTTCGGGGCTTCAGCTTATCCTCAAAGACGGCGAGATATACGACGTCGCGGCAGGCGAGCCGTTCGGCTATGTCCGACATCCGCGAACGGCGGCGGGGATAAGAAAAGACGGCAGTATATTCATCGTCGAAGTCGACGGACGTATCCCCGATTATTCAAACGGCGCGTCTCTGACCGATCTCGCTGTATTCATGAAAGCTCACGGCTGCGTAAGAGCGCTCAATCTTGACGGCGGCGGTTCAAGCTCGGTCTATACAAAAACGGACGGAGAGCTACTCCTTCGCACAAATCCCGCCGACCTTTTCCGCCCGAACGACAAGCTGATACGAAAGGAATTTAACTGCATCTTGTTTTATCCGCGTACATGATCTTATAAAAAGATATTTTAAAACCGGCTACCGCTTGACATACGAAGCAGTAGCCGGTTTTGGTTTTTATCTTAAATTACTTCTTAAAAATTCTGAATATCCATCCGAACAGGAAATCAAGGACCGAAAGGAAGATCGTGAGAACGGTAACGTTCATCATTATGGCAATTCCGCCGTATTCGACCGTAAGATGCTGTGTTCCGGGGATCTTCGAGTCGTATCCGCTGACACGGATGGCTTTAGGATCGGTCACCAGAACGGTCGTTCCGTCGGAATATGTTACCTCGATCGTCATGCCCGACTGGTTAAACGCCTGGCCGTATCTGTATCTCGTCTTGGGGAAGTCCTTGATGTTGACACTGATGACGTGTCTGATCACTGTTTCATATATCCACTCCGCGTCAAGAAGACTTTGGTTGCTTTCGTCGATGACGATTTTTTCTCTGTCTTCTTTTTCGTTGCCTTCGTAATATACCTTACCGAGCTTTACACAGCCGTCGAACGCGTTTACGCCTATCGTCTTGACCGATTTTGAGAACGTGATCTCCTGAAGATTTTCACAGCCCTTGAA
>JAILLJ010000038.1 GCA_024693205.1 Clostridiales bacterium
GCAAGGCGCGGTTATCAGCGCGCCCGTCTGGATATCGTAAATGACATTCCCCTTAAGAGATCTTGAGGATGTTATATCGTTGGCGTGAAGGTGTCCCGTAAATACATATTTAACGCCGCTGTCGGCGAGGAGCGTCGCCAAGCTTCTGTAATTCGGGATCATGCTTTGCGCCTCAAAATGCGGCAGAAGCGAATGATGCATCATCGCGATGAGCTTTACGCCGTCGTTTTTCGCTGTTTTCAGCTGCTCTTTTATCCATTTGAGCCTGCTTGAATCGACCTTTCCGTTGTCCTTACCGTAGATATTGGAGTCTATAGCAAGGAGCCTGTAGCCGTTTAGAAGCTCAGCCGTGTAACAGCCGGACTTATCGTCGGAGGAGAGAGCCTCGCCATACCCGAAGTCGGAATAGATCTTTTTGAATTCGTTTATGGAGATATATTTTTCAAAATCGTCGTCGTCCGTATCATGATTTCCGGGGATGACAAATATTTTTTTGCCGGTATTTTCCTCCGTCTCTTTGAGCATTGCGGCAAATTCTTCGTGGGACGCGCGCTTTCCGCATGTCAGATCGCCGGGGATAAGCAAAAACGGCGCGTCGGAAGCCGAGAACGCGCGGAGCATCGCGCGCATTATCGCTCCGGACTCATAATTCATCTGTCCCTGCATCGAGACGTAGCTGAAAACATCGCGGTCAAGCATGCCCTCGGAAAAAGCTTCGTCGGCCTCGGCGAGGGGAGATCTGTCCTTTGCGCTTTGATAATGCGTGTCGGACGCCACAAATATTTTAAGTTCGTTCCCGACGGCGAATGATGATAAAAACGGATTCGCCGCTAAAATGACGGCAAGAATGACCGCCGCGATCTTACGCATAAAATCATCTCCTTACTTTATAATAATAGATTAAATCAGGCGAAAAGTCAATGATACGAAGCGAACGAAAGAAAAAAATAAACCGGTGAAAAATGAAAAAACAGATTGACATAGCTTTTAATGATATTCTATAATAATTATACAATAAACCAAGAAGGAAAGGAACGGTCATATTTATGAAAAAAGCTTTTTTAATCATTCTTGCAGCCGCACTGTGTATGTCATTTGTTTCATGCACAAAAACAGAAAAAACGATATCGGAACCTGCCTCTGTATCCGATAAAACCGAGAGCGAAATTACAAGCGAAGATGCAGAAATCGAAAGCTCGACGGAGAACAGCGAAGCTGCCCTTGTATCGGAAACCGAAACGAAAAACGCGGAGCAGGATGAGACATATATTAACGCCGTAAAAACCGCATACGATAAAATTAAGGTGGATGCTGAGGAAGAAGAAATATATGGAACGCCGTCGGCTTATATGACTGATCTGAACGGCGACGGGTATAAAGATATTATTTATCAGTCACGTTGGTTCCCGGGCGTATTGATATATGATAACGGAGAATTTGTTGATTCCGGAATAAGTGAAGAAAATGTAGAAGTTTTAGGCGGCAGCATTTTCCCGAGCGGTAAAGAATCGGGCTTTTTTATTGATTCGAAGCAGGGCATTATCGTGGTCCGCTATGACGCACATACCGTTGGAACGATAGCATATCGCGGGGCACAGGCTTTTAAGATCACAGATAATAAAGCGACCGGTCTGTGGACAGAATATTATGACGAAGAGAGTTTTTACGATAAGGATCAAAGTGATGGTTCAGATGTTGATTGGGATCGTGTGACCGATATGATCAATAAAGAGTACGATGAAAAACAATATTTGCCGAGGATAAAGGATTACGATCTCGTAAATTATTACGATGTGAGCGTTCCGTGGGACGGAAGCGTGCTGTAAAACGGAAAAATCTCTGAAAAAATTTAAAAAAACACTTGCAAGACAGGATATAATGTGATAGAATAATTCAGCATTTGTGTCCGTCTTTAAATGACGGGGTTTAATGCGGGGCCTAAGGGCCACATTAAAGCTGATGTTCCTCTTTCGCTTCGGCGTTACGAACATCTGATAAATAACGGAGGAATTAAAAATGGATGCACTCAAACTCATCGCACAGGACAGCGTAAAAGAATCTGTCCCCCAGATCAAGATCGGAAGCACCGTCAGGGTCTATGTTAAGATCCGCGAGGGTGAAAGAGAAAGAACACAGATGTTCGAGGGAACCGTAATAGCCAGAAGAGGCTCCGGCATTTCCGAGACATTCACGGTAAGAAGAGTTTCTTACGGCGTAGGCGTCGAAAGAGTATTCCCGCTTCATTCCCCGAATGTTGACAGAGTCGAGCTCGTAAGAGAAGGCCGCGTTCGCAGAAGCAAGCTCTACTATCTCCGCGACAGAGTCGGTAAGGCCGCGAAAGTCAAGGAGCAGCTCAGATAAGCTTTCTGCTTCTTTCGGTCGGCGACGCTCAGTGCCGGCGATATCAAGGCATACGGTGCCCGGCACTCGGCAATGCGCCCTTATATTGCAGTTTAATTGCGGTATTTCAGACGTGTTGCCGGGTGTCGGGAAATTTTTTAATGGTCACCTCTAACAATTCTCGTGCATTCATCTTGCGGGGTCTTTTTCCGTAATATTTCACAAAAATGCTCGTCAACACGCAAAGTATTGACTCCGCTTTTTGTTTCATCTGACAGATCAGATGCTCCCGCCGCCGGTGGCGGATGAAGGGAGTATCTGATCAGGAAGAAACAAGAAGTGATGCGAGCGCTCCAAGCGAAGCATCACGACTATGTTTCTGACCGACAAAATCTCCTCGCAATCCGAATGCGTCGAATTTTTAGAGGTTCCTCGATAACTTTTTTTGGTGTTGAAGTGAAAAGAAAAACAAAACAATACTGGATTAAATACGCCCGCGAAGACGACGACGTTCCGCTTAAGAGATGGAGCTTTTTGTATGAGGCGATAAGCTCCGTTTCGATAGCGATCGTTATTATCTTTTTGATCTTTACCTTTGTGTTCAGGACAGTCGGCGTCGTCGGAAAGTCCATGATGCCGACGCTCAGCGACGGCGACTGGCTCGGCGTAAGGTGCATAAACTACCGTATTCACCGCGGCGATATCGTAATAGTCGCTCAGCCGAACGTGATGGAGGAGACGCTTGTGAAAAGAGTCGTCGCCGTCGGGGGAGACACTGTTGATATCGACTTTGAAAACGGCGACGTCTATTTAAACGGCGAGATCATCGACGAGCCGTATATAAAAGATAAAACACATCTCAGCTATGACGTGACGTTTCCTCAGAAAGTGCCTGAGGGTATGCTCTTTGTCATGGGCGACAACAGGAACAATTCGCTCGACAGCCGAAGCACTAAAGTAGGACTTATTGACGAGAGATATATTTTGGGAGTGGCCAAGTTCAGGATATATCCCGCGGAATATTTCAGGATATATTAAGGAAAGTGAGTTTAAATAATGGAAAACGATGAATTGATGCCCGAAAACACCGAGGAAGAAAACACCGCGTCGGAGACGGAGAACGAAGAGGATATTTCGGGCGTGGACGCCGATATAAGCGTCAGCGACGACGACGGCGCTACCGAAAAGCCGAAAAAATTCAGGGACAGATTGACTTCAAATATATATGATATAGTATCTATAGTCGGTACGGCGATCATCGCCATCATGCTTGTTTTCTCATTTGTCTTCAGGTTTGTCGGAGTCGAGGGACCTTCTATGGAGCCGACGCTCATTCAGGACGACTGGCTCGCGGTCACGGCATATCTCGGAACGCCGCAATCGGGAGATATCGTTATCATAACCCAGCCGAACGCCTTTAACGAGCCTATAGTAAAGCGCGTTATCGCGGTCGGGGGACAGACGATAGATATCAAAAACGGATACGTCTATATCGACGGTGAAAAGATAACCGAAAAATACATCAGCCCCGAGGTAGTGACCGAGGTGGAGGATATCACGGATTATCCTCTGACGATACCCGAGGGAAAGGTGTTCGTTATGGGAGACAACAGGCCTCATTCGACCGACAGCCGTTCAAATATGATAGGCATGATAAGCGACGATTATATTATAGGCAAGGTCGCGTTCAGGCTCATACCCTTCGGTAATTTCAAGGTAGGAATGACATACGATTATTGATTTCAGAAAGACTGAGTAAATATGGAACAGGAAGTCCAGTGGTTTCCGGGTCATATGGCAAAAACGAGACGACAGATAAAGGAATATCTGCCGTCGGTCGACGCCGCCCTGGAGATACTTGATGCGAGGATACCCTACAGCAGCGCAAACCCCGAGCTGTCGTCGATAATAGGCAATAAGCCGAGGGTGATACTGCTCAATAAGTGCGACCTTGCGGACGAAAGATCGACCGGACTTTGGATAAAGTATTTTGAAAAAGAGGGGATAAGAGCGCTTCCCGTAGACTGCCGCTCGGGCAGCGGGCTGAACTCGTTTTATTCTCTTATCCGCGAGGTGCTTGCCGATACGATAAGCCGAAACGAAAAAAGAGGTATGCCGGGCAAGGCTTTAAGGCTTATGGTGGTCGGGATACCAAACACGGGAAAGTCGTCTTTTATCAACAGGATGGCAAAAAAGAACAAGGCTGTCGTGGCGGACAGACCGGGAGTCACGCGGAAAAGTCAGTGGTTCCCGATAGGAAACGGCATAGAGCTTCTCGATACTCCGGGCGTGCTGTGGCCTAAATTCGACGATCCCGCCGTTGGAGATAAATTGGCGTTTATCGGCTCCGTCAAGGACGAGATACTTGACAGCGAGACGATAGCCTTAAGGCTCATCGGAGTCCTTTCCGAAAGCTTTAAGGGACGTCTCGAAAAACGCTACGGTATAACGCCGACCGACGGCAAAGAGGCTTATGAGATCCTCGAAGAGATCGGCAAAAAACGCGGTATGCTCATCCGCGGCGGCGAAATTGATATCGAAAGAGCGTCGGGCATGCTGCTTGACGAATACCGCGCCGGAAGGCTCGGCAGGATAACTTTTGAATTGCCTTAAAATGGGTTCTGATATGCAAAAAAGGGTTGTCGTAAGACAGCCTCTTTTTAAGTTAAGCTATATTTTTGAAAGTATAAAGATGGTATGATGCTTGACGCGATGCGTCAATGGAACGGAGGAATTTATGAAAAACGTCGAATGGGAGCCTTATGAAAAAGAGGCGAGAGAAAACGGATACCGTTTTATCTGCGGCGTCGACGAAGCCGGGCGCGGCCCTTTGGCGGGGCCTGTGTTCGCGGCGGCTGTTATCCTGCCCGAAAACTGTGTGATAGAGGGACTTAACGACTCAAAAAAGCTCTCCGAAAAAAAGAGGGAGGAGCTTTTCGATATAATTAAGGAAAAGGCGCTCTTCTATTCGATAGCCTCGGCGTCCGAAAAGGAGATCGACGAAATAAATATCCTTCAGGCCACTTTTCTCGCCATGAAACGCGCCGTGGACGGACTCGGTGTGACGCCGGACTTGGCGCTTGTCGACGGAAACCGCGAGCCGCCGCTCGATATCGGCGTCAAAACGATAATAAAGGGCGACTCTGTATGCATGTCTATCGCCGCCGCGTCGATACTCGCTAAGGTGAGCAGGGACAGGCTGATGTACGAGCTTGACAAAAAATATCCTCAGTACATGTTTTCAAAGCATAAGGGCTACGGCACAAAGCTCCACTACGAAAAAATAGCCGAATTCGGAGTTTCGGATATCCACAGGAAAACATTTCTTAAAAAAATGCATTGACGGACGGTGAAAATGGACGGAAACAAACGTAATTTTACGGGAGCTTTGGGAGAAATATACGCCTCGAGATTTCTCCGCGAAAACGGATTCAGGATACTTTCGGCAAATTACAGGACGCGCATGGGCGAAATAGACATAGCGGCGTTCGACGGCGATACTGTCGTTTTTGCCGAGGTCAAGACGAGGGGAGAAAACATGACGGGGACTCCCGCCGAGGCCGTCACCGAGGAAAAAATAAAAAAGCTTACGTCGGCGGCGCTCCTTTATATGAGATCGGTCAAGGGATTGCTCCCCGTTCGCTCGTACCGTTTTGACGTGATAGAGGTATATGTCGACAAAGATAACGCTCTGAAGCGGATAAACCACATAAAGTCGGCTTTTGAGGCGTCGGTCGATTGATCTCCGGCTTAAAGAAGAAAAACAAGAAAAATCGCGCATCTGTAAAGGTATATATCTTTACAGATGTACAAAAATAACAAACATTTTATCAATACAGAAGTAAACCGATGGCTCAGACGAGCTTATGTTCTTTGAGCGCCGATGAAAAATCCTTATATATCAATGGATTATTTGCGTGAGATCCGATTTATCTTTTTGTGTCGGGATTTTTTGCAAAATGAAGGCAAAAGAGTGTACAAACCGGGCGCTTGTAAAGTCCGATAACTTTACAAAACACAAAAATCGTTCGATCTTCGTTCAATTTTAAAGTTTTTCTTTCAAGTTTTATATAAATGTGTTATAATATATGTTAATTTATTGAGAATAGGGGCGCTTGCGCCTATCCGAAAGGACGGATAAAAATGTTTTATACGAGTACGAGAGACAAAACCGTGCATGTCAGATCTGCCGAAGCCATCACGAGAGGCATCTCGGCGGACGGCGGTCTTTTTCTTCCCGAGGAGATCCCCCAGATAACCTTGTCCGATATCGACGAGCTTTCAAAAATGGGTTATAAGGACAGGGCGAAAAAAATACTTCCGCTTTATCTGACGGATTTTACAAAGGAAGAGATAAGCGATTGTGTCGACGGTGCGTATGCCGACGGAAAGTTTTCGAGCGAAAAGATAGCTCCGCTCTATTCCTTCGGAGACGGCGTCGAGATCCTCGAATTATGGAAGGGACCGACCTGCGCCTTTAAGGACATGGCGCTCCAGCTTTTGCCCCATCTCTTGACGACCGCGGCGAAAAAGGCTGCCGGCGGTAAAAAGATCGTCATTCTCGTCGCCACGTCCGGCGATACGGGCAAGGCGGCTTTGGAGGGCTTCCGCGACGTTCCCGACACTAAGATCGCCGTGTTTTATCCTAACGACGGCGTCAGCCCGATGCAAAAGCTCCAGATGGTGACCCAGGAGGGCGGCAACGTCGCAGTGTTTGCGTTAAACGGCAATTTCGACGACGCCCAAAACGGCGTAAAGGCAATATTTACCGACAAAAATATCGCCGACGAGCTTCTTAAACATAACATGATGTTCTCGTCCGCCAATTCGATAAACTGGGGACGTCTCGTTCCTCAGATAGTTTACTATATCTCCGCTTACTGCGACATGGTCGCGGACGGTAAGATCAAAAACGGCGACGAAATAAACATCGTCGTCCCGACGGGCAACTTCGGCAACATCCTTGCGGCTTATTACGCCAAGGAGATGGGGATCCCCGTGAAAAAGCTTGTCTGCGCCTCAAACGCCAACAAGGTCCTGACCGACTTTATAAATACGGGCGTTTACGACCGCAGGCGCGAGTTTTACGTGACCGCTTCGCCCTCGATGGATATCCTTATTTCGAGCAACCTCGAAAGACTTCTTTTCATCCTTTCGGACTGCGACGACAAAAAGGTCAGGAAGGACATGAAGGAGCTTTCGGAAAACGGCGTCTACGACGTCGGTGAGTCTGTCAGGAAAAAGATATCCGACCTGTTTGTCGCGGGCTTCTGCGACGACGTCGGGACGAAGGCGACTATCAAAAAAGAGTTCGACGAAAAAAAATATCTTTGCGACACGCATACGGCGGTAGCCGTCAACGTCTACTACGCCTACCGCGAAAAAACAGGCGACAAAACGCCTACGGTGATCGCCTCGACGGCAAGCCCGTTCAAATTCTGCGCGGCTGTTTTAGACGCTCTTTCGCCCGATCTCTCCGATGTGTCGGATGAATTCAAAAAGACGGAGAAGCTTTCGGAAATAACGGGTCTTGAGTGCCCGCGTCAGATAGCTTCGCTCCATGAAAAAAAGATCCGCTTCGACAAGGTCGTCGACCGAAAGGATATGGCGGACGAGATCTTAAAGGCGCTTCTTTGAAAAAAATGAAAGGCAGCCGTTTATTGACGGCTCGCGGTAAATGATATGTCGCTTTTCGCAATAGCCGATACGCATCTGTCTTTCGGGACGGACAAGCCGATGGATATTTTTTCGGGCTGGCAGGATTATGAAAAAAGGCTCGAAAACATGTGGCGTTCCGTTGTAAAGGACGACGATACGGTCGTAGTCGCCGGCGACATCTCATGGGCGATGAGCCTCGAAGAAGCAAAGGAGGATTTCGCGTTTCTTGACTCGCTTCCCGGCACTAAAATTATCATGAAGGGCAACCACGACTACTGGTGGTCGACGAAGTCAAAGGCCGACAGGTTCTTTCTTGAAAACAACATGACGACCTTAAAGATACTCCATAACAACGCCTACCTTGTCGAAGGATTCTCGCTTTGCGGGACAAGAGGCTGGTCGATGGAATGTGAAAAGAGCGAAGATAAAAAGGTGCTTTTGCGCGAGGTCGGACGGCTCGAAGTGTCAATAGCCGAGGGCAAAAAGCTCGGCGGAGAATTGATCGTTTTTCTCCACTATCCGCCCGTGTCGTCGGGAATGATCGAAAGCGGCGAGATATCGTCGGTGCTCGAAAGAGAAGGCGTTAAAAGGTGTTATTACGGTCATCTTCACGGCGCGTCACACAGGACGGCGGTGAACGGGGAAGTGAACAATGTAAAATATTCGCTCATTTCCGGAGATTATTTGAAATTCTGTCCAAAACTGATCGAGAAATTTTGATATAATTTATTTAAAATAATCAATTTTAAAAAAGAGTGGAAATGTTCATATTTATTTGATATAATGTCATGTAAGATTTTTTCATGCACTTATGTGCGGTAGAGGAAAAGGAAAGGGTTTGATAAATATGAGTTTAAAATCGTCAAAAAAGATCGAGACAAATACCTATGAATTAGAGGTCTCGATAAGCGCCGAGGACTTCAACGCAGAGGTGCTTAAGGTATACAACAAAAAGAAAAACAAGATGAATGTTCCCGGCTGGAGACGCGGCAAGGCTCCGCTCCATATCATCCAGCTTGCTTACGGTGAAGGCGTCTTTTATGAGGACGCTCTCGATAATCTTTATCCCGCGACGGTCACCGACGCTATCAACGAGGCGGGAATAGATGCCGTCGATTCGCCCTATGACGTCGATATCAAGGAGATCGGCAAAAACGGCGTTGAAATGACGATGAAAGTTACGGTAAAGCCGGAAATAACCGTTACCGCTTATAAGGGACTTGAGGCCTGCAAGCATTCGACAGAAGCTACAGAGGACGAGATAAACAGTGAGATCGAAAGAATGCGCGAGCGCAACGCTTCAATAGAGCCTGTCGAAAGAGAAGTCCACGACGGCGATATCGTCGTTATCGACTACGAAGGCTCCGTGGACGGCGTACCGTTCCCCGGCGGCAAGGCCGAGAACAGCGAGCTTGAGATCGGCTCCGGACACTTCATTCCCGGCTTTGAAGAAAAGCTTATCGGCCATAAGAGAAACGAGGAATTTGATATCGACGTGACCTTCCCCGAGGAATACGAGCCCTCGCTCGCAGGCAAGGACGCGGTATTCAAAATCAAGATAAATGAGATCAAGCAAAAGATCCTGCCCGAGGTAAACGACGATTTCGCAAAGGACGTCAGCGAGGACGCCGATACAGTCGAGCAGCTTAAAAACAACATCAAAGAGGAGATCGAGGCCGACAAGAAACGTCATGTCGAGTCCGAATTTGAAAATGAGCTTCTCGCGAAGCTTGCCGAAAACGTCGTAGGCGAGATCCCCGATTGCATGTTCAAAAACAAAGCCGACGACAACAAGAGAAACTTTGAGAACAGACTCGCTCAGCAAAAAATAGATATCGACACCTATCTCATGTATTTCGGCATGGAGAAGGAAAAATATGAGGAAGATATGATGGCTCAGGCCATTCAGCAGGTCAAGGTAAGATTAGGACTTGAAAAGGTCGCCGAGCTTGAAAATATCGAGGTATCCGACGAGGAGCTCGACGCCGAATACGAAAAAATGGCAAAGAATTACGGCGTCGGCGTCGACAGCGTAAAGTCGTTCTTCAAGGCGGAGGACGTCAAAGAGGACGTGAAATGCGAAAAGGCGATCGAGGTCATAAAGGAGAACGCCGTCGTCTGCGAGCACCATCATCACGATGAGGACGAAGAGGGCAAAGGCGAAGAAGCAGCCGAAGCCGCAGCGGACGAAAACAAGGACTAATGATCTTATAATTCACCTTTAAGCGAATAATCCGCTTAAAACAGGTCAATCATTTTAAAGCATACGCATTTTCTTTCTGTGGAGGTTATTATCATGGCGCTTGTACCGTATGTTATCGAACAGACAAACAGGGGTGAACGCTCCTACGATATTTTTTCCCGTCTTCTCAACGACAGGATAATCGTTCTTTCCGACGAGGTAAACGACGCTACGGCGAGCCTTGTTGTCGCCCAGCTCCTTTATCTTGAGGGACAGGACCCCGAAAAGGACATCAGCCTTTATATCAACAGCCCCGGCGGTTCTGTCACCGCGGGAATGGCGATCTACGATACGATGAACTACATCAAATGCGACGTCTCGACTATCTGTATGGGTATGGCGGCGTCGATGGGAGCTTTCCTGCTCTCCTCCGGCGCAAAGGGAAAGAGATACGCTCTTCCCAACAGCGAGATACTTATCCATCAGCCCCTCGGCGGAGCCAAGGGACAGGCGACAGAGATCAAGATAGTCGCGGATCAGATCTTAAAGACGAGAGAAAAACTCAACAGGATCCTTTCCGAAAATACCGGAAAGCCCATAGAGGTCATTCAGAATGACACGGAGCGCGACAACTACATGACCGCACAGGAAGCGCTCGATTACGGCCTTATAGATAAGGTACTTGATAAAAGATGATTTTGTGGGAGACTGAATGATGTCAAGAGAAGATGACAGACGCGAAAAGCCCGTTTGCTGTTCATTTTGTCATAAGCAGCAGGGACAGGTCGAAAAGCTTATCGCCGGTCCCGGCGTATATATCTGTAACGAATGTATCGAGCTGTGCGAGGCAATTATAGCCGATGACGATACCATGAAGCGCCGTAAGCAGGATGAATTCGCTAAGGAGATATCCGATCTTCCGAAGCCCATGGACATAAAGCGTCAGCTTGACGAATACGTTATAGGCCAGGACGAAGCCAAAAAGGTTTTGAGTGTTGCGGTATATAACCACTATAAGCGTATCCGTATGAACAGCAAGGTCGACGAGGTCGAAATCCAAAAGAGCAACATCCTTTTGCTCGGTCCTACGGGCGTCGGAAAAACGATGCTTGCCCAAACGCTCGCTAAGATACTTGACGTTCCGTTTGCCATAGCCGACGCAACGACTCTTACCGAGGCGGGCTATGTCGGCGAAGACGTCGAAAATATTTTGCTCCGTCTTATCCAGGCGGCTGATTACGATATGGAAAAGGCCGAGCGCGGGATAATCTATGTCGACGAGATCGACAAGATATCGCGCAAGAGCGAAAACGCCTCGATAACGAGAGACGTCAGCGGCGAAGGAGTTCAGCAGGCTCTTTTAAAAATAGTCGAAGGCACCGTCGCCAACGTACCGCCCCAGGGCGGAAGGAAGCATCCGCAGCAGGAGTTTATCCAGGTCGATACGTCAAATATCCTCTTTATCTGCGGAGGCGCGTTTGACGGCATCGAAAAGATAATCGAAAAACGCATCGGCGGCTCTGCTCTCGGATTCGGCGCGGAAATAAAGGCCAAAAAGGAAATGAGCCAAAACGAGCTTTTACCTAAAGTAACACAACAGGATTTTGTTAAATACGGACTTATACCCGAGCTTGTCGGAAGGCTTCCCGTGGTGGCGACGCTCAAAGAGCTTGACAGGGATTCGCTTGTCGAAATATTAAAAGAGCCGAAAAACGCGCTTGTGAAACAGTATAAGGCGCTGTTCGGCATCGACGACGTCGAGCTTGATTTCGACGATTCGGCGCTTTACGCGATAGCCGACAAGACGCTCGAAAAAAGGACCGGCGCGAGAGGACTTCGCTCCATCATGGAGGGGGTGCTTTTGCCCGTCATGTATGAGATACCATCGGACGATTCGATAGAACGTGTCAATATAACCGCGCGCTGCGTGACGGACGGCGAGCCGCCGCTTATCGAGAGAAATCCCGGCAAAAAATCGTCATCCGTTTCTTCAGCCGCAGTGAAGGCGCCTAAGCTGAAGCCGAAAAACGCCGCGGTTTAACAAACGTATCGGAGTTAATAATTCGGGGCACAACGGTTTTATCGGTAATTCCGTAAAATCATTGTGTCCTTTTATTTTCGGAGGTTTTTATGGCTGAAAAATACATATATTCTCACGTCGCCATCATCGGACTTGACGGCATGGGAAATTATAATAAAAACGCGGACACGCCGTTTATGGACAAGATCTTTTCAGGCTACGCCGAAACATACGACGCGCTCTCGCTCTATCCTACGATAAGCGCGCAGAACTGGGGCGCGATGCTTCTCGGAGCCGATCCGGAGGTTCACGGCCTCACTAATTCCATCGTCAGCGAAAAGGTTTACGAAAACAAGGAGCTTCCCTCGATCTTTACGACCGTTCGTAAATATATTCCCGACAGTGTTCTCTGCTCCGTCAGCGACTGGTCGCCCATCAACCACGGCATTATCGAGCACGACGTCGGAGCCGAGCTTCAGACAGCTGAAAACGGCGAAAAGACGACCGACAAGGTAGTGGAATGTGTAATAAGTAAAAAACCGACCCTCCTTTTTGTACAGATCGACGATCCCGACGGCGCCGGACACAGTTTCGGATACGGTACCGAAAAGCATCTCGAATGTATACATAATACGGACAAACTCGTAAACAGGATATATGAAGCCTACCGCGAGGCGGGGATCATCGACGACACTCTCTTTATCGTCATAACCGATCACGGCGGCTACGGTCATGGACACGGCGGCTACTCCGAAGGCGAAAAATATATCTATTTTGCTCTTCGCGGCAAGACTGTCAAAAATACCAAGGGCTTTTTCGCCCAGACGAAGGATATAAATGCCGTCGTGCGCCACGCGTTCGGGATAGATATTCCGGCGTTTGATAGATCGGGATATTCTTCACAGATACCGAAGGGCGTCTTCAACGACTGCGACGATGATTATGTGACATTTACGTCGGAACGCTATGACGTCGAGCAGTTGCCGACTCCCGCGATCGACGGAAAAGACGGTCTATACTCCTTCTTTTCAAAGGATGATATCAGAGCGGCGATGTTTTTCGACAACAATGTCAGCGACGAAACAGGCAAGCTATCGTTTGACGAGTACGGAAAAGTAAAATATTATTCGACTGGATGCCGCGGTTCGATGGCGGAATTCGGCGTTACCGGATATCTTGAAAACGACGAAATGTCATTCGGCACTGACGACTTCTCGATAGCGGCCTGGTTCAAGGTCGACGGCGCGCCGGGATGCTACGGATATGTTTGCGGGATGAAGGCGAAGGACGACAGCTCGTCGGGCTTCATGCTCTGGGTGTCGGTCGTTTCGACCATTGCGGCGATAGAGAGCGGCAAGGGCGCAAGGTACGAGGAATTTGAATCTCCGTTCTATCGCGAGGTCAGCGGCGGCTGGATACATGCCGTCTACAGCTTCAACCGGTCAAAAAACACCGTCGACGTATACCACAACTTTAAACTAAAGGATACGTTCACTTTCCCCGAGGAATTCAAGGCGCCGATCGGCGGAAAGCCGTTTACGATAGGCGAGGATATCACCAACATGAGAAACAAGGATATGAACGTTCTTTTCAATATGGACGACTTTATACTTTTCGACAAGGCATTGTCAGAGGACGACGTCAAAAAACTTGCGTCGTATTATCGCATTGATGATTGAGGAAGATTTTATGGAACAAAACGAAAAGCTCATATCGCGTATGCCTGTTGTGGCGCTCCGCGGGATGACGGTCTTTCCCGACAGTATGCTCCATTTCGAGGTCGGGCGGCCGAAGTCGATAGCGGCGTTCAAGGCGGCGATGGCGGGAAACAGGGATATTTTCCTGACGGCACAGCGCGATCTGCTTATAAACGATCCCGAAGAAAAGGATCTCTATGCCGTCGGAGTTACGGCGGAGGTCCGTCAGATGCTGCGTCTTCCGGGCGAGGAAAACGTGCGCGTCGCCATCCGCGGGATAAAGCGCGGACGTCTTTTAAGGTTATCGCAGTCGTCGCCCTATCTCGAGGGCGAGATCGCTGACGTCGAGGAAAAAACAAGCTCGCGCCACAGCGATCTCAGGCTCGAAGCGTTAAAAAATACCGCAAAGAGGCTGTTTGACGACTATGCACAGATAATCCCCGACGTGCCTGACGATATCATTCTCGGCGTGGCGGCAAAGGAAGATCCGGGCAGCTTGGCTGATTTTATCGCGGGCAACGTCATGCTGAAATACGAGGATAAACAGGCTATTCTTGAGGAATTCGATCCCTATAAAAGGCTCGAAAAGCTCTGCGCGCTTCTCGCAAAGGAGTGTCAGATCCTTGAGATCGAGGAGGACATAAACGACAGGGTACAAAGCAGGCTCGAAGACAACCAGCGCGAATATTATCTGCGCGAACAGATGAAGGTGCTGTCCTCCGAGCTGAACGACGGGAAGTCGCCTGAGGATGAGGTCGAAAAATTCCGCGAAGACATATTAAAGCTTCATCTCGACGAAAAATCGGAGGAAAAGCTGCTCCGCGAATGCGACAGGCTTGCGCGTATGGCGCCGCAGTCCCCCGAAAGCGTCGTATCGAGAACATATATCGAGACTTGCATCGGCCTGCCGTGGAACAAGCTGACAAAGGACAAGCTCGATCTGACGGCGGCGCGAAAGGTGCTTGACAAGGATCATTACGGGCTCGAAAAGGTCAAGGACAGGATAATCGAGCTTATCGCCGTGAGAAAGCTCGCGCCCGACGTCAAGGGACAGATAATCTGTCTCGTCGGACCTCCCGGAGTCGGAAAGACGTCCGTTGCGCGCTCGATAGCGAGGGCGCTCGGGAGAAAATATGTCAGGATATCCTTAGGCGGCGTGAACGACGAAGCCGAGATACGCGGACACCGCAAGACATACATAGGCTCGATGCCGGGCAGGATAATAACAGCTATCCAGAACGCCGGCACGGCAAATCCGCTGATGCTGCTCGACGAGGTCGACAAATTGGGCAAGGATTACAAGGGCGACCCGGCGTCGGCTCTGCTCGAGGTGCTCGATTCGGAACAGAATTTCTCGTTCTGCGACCACTATATCGAAATACCCTTCGATCTCAGCAGGGTACTGTTCATAACGACGGCAAACGACGAGTCAGCGATACCTCAGCCGCTTCTCGACAGGATGGAAATTATCGAGCTCGGCAGCTATACCCACGAAGAAAAATTCAACATCGCAAAAAAACATTTGGTACCTAAACAAATTGGGCTTAACGGACTTAAGAAAAGTCAGCTTAAAATAAAGGACGACGCCCTACGCATGATTATCGACTGCTATACGCGTGAGGCGGGCGTCAGAAAGCTCGAGAGAGAGATAGCCAAGGTCTGCCGAAAGGCGGCGGCAAGGGTGGCAGAAGGCGAAAAATCGGTGACTGTCACCAAGGAAGGACTTAAAGAATTATTAGGTACCGTAAAATATAATCCCGACAGCCTTTCCCATGAGGACGAGATCGGCGTCGTGAACGGTCTTGCGTGGACGTCGACGGGAGGCGAAATGCTCAAGGTCGAGACGCTTATCCTTGACGGAAACGGAAAGATCGAGCTGACCGGCTCGCTCGGCGACGTCATGAAGGAGTCCGCGAAGGCGGCGGTCAGCTATGTTCGCTCAAGGGCTGACGTTTTAGGCATTGAAAAGACGTTTTACAAGGATAAGGACATACATATCCACGTTCCGGAGGGCGCCGTGCCTAAGGACGGGCCGTCGGCGGGCGTGACGATAGCTACATCGCTCGTGTCTGCGCTCACAAAAACACCTGTCAAGGGCGACGTCGCAATGACGGGCGAGATAACTCTGACGGGAAGAGTGCTTCCGATAGGCGGCCTCAGGGAAAAGTCGATGGCGGCATACAGAAACGGCATTTCCACCGTTATTATCCCGGCGGAAAACAAGCCCGACCTTGACGACGTCGATAAAAAGGTTAAGGAAAATACCGGGTTCCTGACGGCAAAAAGGATCGACGACGTGCTTTCTTTTGCGCTGCGTAAGCCGCCGGAAAAGACAGTAAAGCCGGACGACAAAGAAACACCGATAGGAGAGTTTACGGAGCAGCCCGGACTCATACATCCTCACATAAGCTGTTAGGTACCGAATTATTATTTGTTATGAGATTTGATAAATTTGATTTTGAGACGTCCGTAGGAGTGATCTCTCAGCTAAAGCGGTCCGATATGCCGGAGGTGGCGTTTTCGGGGCGGTCAAACGTCGGGAAATCGTCTCTTTTAAATAAGCTGTTGGGGCGAAAAAACGTCGCGAGAGTAAGCGCGAAGCCCGGAAAGACCGTCACGATAAATTTTTTTAAGGGCGACGGTGTAAGGCTCGTCGATCTCCCCGGCTACGGATACGCGAAGGCGTCGAGAGATGAAAAAAAGCGCTGGTCGGAGCTTACCGAATTTTATTTTAATTCGGATAGAAATATCCGCCTTGTCATCCAGCTTGCCGACATGCGTCATGAGCTTACAAAGGACGATCTTGATATGCTGAGCTTTCTCGAATCCGGGGGCTTTAAATACGTCGTCGTTCTGACAAAGAGCGATAAGCTCAACAAGAGCGAATACAGGGAACGCGTTGAGCGTGTCAAGGAGGAGCTTGCGCCCTTTAAAAATTCCTCGTTCATTCCGTTTTCCTCATTAAACGGCGAGGGAGTACCGGCTTTAAGACAGTTTATTGAAAACGCGCTGAAATAATATATATTAAAATAGTATAGGGATGAAAGGACTGATAAAATGTACGTTTCCGAATGTATCAATGTTAATTCCAAGGGCCATCTGACGATAGGCGGTGTCGATACGGTTGAAATAGCCGAAAAATACGGCACACCGCTCTATGTTATGGATGAAAATGAGATAAGAAAAAATTGCCGTCAATTCGTGAAGTCGATCGAGGAAAATTACGACGGCAACGGACTTGCGCTTTACGCGAGCAAGGCGATGTGCTGTAAACAGATGTGCCGCATCTGCAAGGAGGAGGGCATGGGACTCGACGTCGTTTCGGGCGGCGAGCTTTATACCGCTCTCGAAGCCGGCTTCCCCGCGGAAAAGATTTATTTCCACGGCAACAACAAGACAAAGAAGGAATTGGAATTTGCCGTTGATTCCGGCGTCGGCAGAGTAAACGTCGATAATCTCGCTGAGCTTGAGACGCTCGGAAGGATAGCTGCGGAAAAGGGCAGAAAGGTAAGCGTACTTTTAAGGATAAAGCCCGGAATAGAAGCCCACACCCATGAATTCATAAGGACGGGACAGATCGACTCGAAGTTCGGCTTTGCGCTCGAGACGGGCGAAGCGATGAGCGCCGTCAAGAGGACGCTCGAGGTCGAGAGCCTTGACCTCGTCGGTTTACATTGTCATATCGGCTCACAGATATTTGAAATAAATCCGTTTAAGGTAGCGGCGAAGGTCATGCTTGAATTTATGGCCGAAGTGAAGCGCGAAACGGGAGCGGAGCTTAGCGAGCTGAATTTAGGCGGCGGCTTCGGAATTAAATATACCGAGGGAGACCGTCCGCCCGCCTTTTCCGAATACATGGGCGAGGTCGCCGAGGTCGTCAGGGAATATTCAAAGATGCTCGGACTCAAAACTCCTTTTATCCTTATCGAGCCGGGAAGATCGATAGTCGGAGCTGCGGGAATAACTCTCTATACGGTAGGCTCGGTCAAGGTGATACCCGATATCCGTACATATGTCGGGATTGACGGCGGAATGTTCGACAACCCGCGCTATATCCTCTACCAGGCAAAATATGAGATAGTCTGCGCCAACAAGGCGGACGAGCCGCGCGACGACGTGATCACGCTGGCGGGAAAATGCTGTGAAAGCGGCGATCTTATCCAGGAATGGGCTCATACACAGTCCCTTCAGCCGGGCGACACGGTCGCCGTCCTCTCGACGGGCGCATATAACTACTCGATGGCGTCAAATTACAACAGAAACGGCCGTCCTCCCGTGGTCATGGTAAAGGACGGGGAGACGAGGATAGTTGTCAAGGGAGACAGCTA
>JAILLJ010000065.1 GCA_024693205.1 Clostridiales bacterium
TATTCGATGGCGTACGCGGTACGCATGACAGAGACGTTTTCAAGCCCCGGGATCGTATGAAGGAACGCGAGCTGGACGTCCTCGGGAAGCGACGACGAAAGGCCCTGGAGAGATAATTCCTCGGTAGTTTCGCCGCAGGGCTCGATAAATATCTGATGTCTCTTCTTTTCGGAGAATCGGACTATCTTATCCTCTATGCTCGGGCAGTATCTCGGGCCGACTCCGTCTATTTTTCCGCTGTAGAGCGGCGAACGGGAGAGGTTGTCAAGGATTATCCGCTTTGTTTTTTCGTTGGTGTAGGTTATATAGCACGGCAGCTTGTTTACGGGCGGCGTTTTTGTCTCAAAGGAGAACGGTACGGTGCGGTCGTCGCCCTCCTGTATCTCCGCTTTTGAAAAATCCACGCTTCTGCGGTTCACTCTTGACGGCGTTCCCGTTTTAAAACGTCTTGTCATTACGCCGAGTTTTTTCAGCGATTTTGCGAGCGAAACGGCGGGAAACATACCGTCAGGCCCGCTGTCGTACGACACGTCGCCGATATACACCCTTCCGGCGAGGAAAGTGCCTGTGGCAATGATAACACACCTTGCGGTGAAAACGGCCTCCAATCGCGTCAGAAGGCGCCATTTGCCGTCGTCCGTTCGGGAGATATCAACGACCTCAGCCTGTTTTATGTCGAGATTTTCCTGCTTTTCGAGGACGTGCTTCATATATTCGGAATATCTGCGGCGGTCGATCTGCGCGCGAAGGCTGTGGACGGCGGGGCCCTTGCCCATATTCAGCATACGGCTCTGGAGCGTATTGGCGTCGGCGGCAATACCCATTTCACCGCCGAGGGCGTCGATCTCGCGGACGAGATGTCCCTTTGAGGTGCCGCCTATCGAGGGATTACAGGGCATATTGCCGATCCAGTCGAGAGTCACGGTAAAGGCGCAGACGGAGCATCCGAGCCGCGCGGCGGCAAGGGACGCTTCTATCCCGGCATGTCCGGCTCCTATCACGATAACATCGTAATCTCCAGCAAAATATTCCAAAATACCACCGGCTTTAAAAATCAAAATTACGGGTCTGCAAAAGGGCGGCGGGAGAACCCACCGCCCGAAAAAGCTTTATTTTTTTCTTTTTTCGGGCAAACCGAGAGGAAATACCCGATTTATCCGCTTCCTGTCAGCAAATATCCGCGTTTTTACGAAACCTCGGGGAAGAAAGCGGCGTGGACCGCGGAAACGGCGCGGTCGGCGTCCTTTGAGTCGATAAGGACGGAGATCTTGATTTCGCTCGTCGAGATCATCTGGATATTGATATCCGCTCCGTAAAGCGCCTCAAACATCGTCGCGGCGGTGCCGGGATGGGATTCCATGCCCGCTCCGACGACCGAGATCTTGGCGACGTCGGTATCGCATTTTATCTTTGCTCCGCCGAGAACGTCATAATTTTCGAGAAGCTCGACGCTCTTTTCTGCGTTATCGCGGCTGACGGTAAAGGCGATGTCCTTTGTGGAGTCTCTTCCGACGGACTGGAGGATTATATCGACGTTTATATTGCTTGCGGCGAGCCTTGAGAAGATTTTAAAGGCAATGCCGGGAACGTCCTTGACGCCTATTATTGAAATTCGCGCGACATTTGAATCTTTTGTAACGCCTCTGATATACATTGTTTCCATTTTTGTAACCTCCTTAACGATTGTACCGTTTGCTCTTTTAAGACTTGAAAGGACTTCAAGCTCGACATTGTATTTTTTTGCGATCTCGACGGAACGGTTATTGAGCACCTGCGCACCGAGCGTAGCGAGCTCGAGCATCTCGTCGTATGTTATCTCGCTTAATTTTTCGGCGTTTTTGACTTTACGCGGATCGGCTGTATAAACGCCCTCGACGTCGGTAAATATCTGACATCTGTCGGCGTGGAGAGCGGCGGCTATCGCGACCGCGCTGCTGTCGGAGCCGCCTCTGCCGAGAGTCGTCACATCGTCGTATTTGCAGATGCCCTGGAAGCCGGCGACGACGACGATCTTCTTTTTATTTACCTCGTTTTTAAGGCGTTCGGTGTTTATTTTTTTGATCCTCGCGCTGCCGTAGGTGGAATTTGTATTAAATCCCGCCTGCCAGCCGAGAAGCGATATCACGGGACAACCCAATTTTTCGATAGCCATCGCAAGGAGTGCTATGGATATCTGTTCGCCGGACGAAAGGAGCATATCCATCTCTCTTTTTGAAGGCTTTTGGTTTATTTCCATGGCCTTGGCGATAAGATCATCCGTCGTATCGCCCTGTGCGGAGACGACGACTATAACGTCGTTTCCGGCTTTATAGGTGTCTGTTACTATTTTGGCGACGTTCATGACGCGCTCCGCGTTTGCGACGGAGCTTCCGCCGAATTTTTGTACTATAAGTGACATTATATCCCTCCTGAATCAGCAGTCCGTTATGCGAATAACGGATCGAGGCGTGATTTTATGTATCGTATCGAGCTTTGTGCGAAGCTCTCTTTCAACGGCGACGGGCGTAATAAAGGCGATCTCGTTTTCGGGTGCGTCGGCTCTCTTTAAGAACGTCGCTTCGCCGAATATTTTTTGGATCTCTTTTTTCGCTTCCGCTCTGTCGGGCGCGTCGGCTCTTATATAGAGCGATGTCTCGCCGTCAAGATAGTCCATAACGTAATCGGGAACGGCGGCGCCCCAGCCGAAGGTCTTTTTGTTTGACTGATGTCTCGCGCAGTCGATGACGTCGGCGACGACGGCGCTTGCCGTCGGGAGCTTGCCCGCTCCCCTGCCGTAAAATACGACGTCTCCTATCGCGTCGCCCTTTACGAGTATGGCGTTAAATACGTCCTCGACTGTCGAAAGCTGGCTTGAATGCGGGACGAACGAGGGGCTGACGATCGAGAAGATCTTGTTTTCATCGATCTTTTGGACTCTCGCGATAAGTTTTATCACTCCGCCCCAGCTCTTTGCGTATTCGACGTCGGCGAGGTCGATCTTTGTTATACCCTCGGTGTGGACGTCATTGGGATATACATGCTTGCCGTAGACGAGAGACGCTAAAATACAGATCTTTCTGCATGCGTCGAAGCCTTCGACGTCGGCTGTCGGATCTTTTTCGGCGTAGCCGTTATCCTGCGCCATTTTAAGGGCTTCGGCGAAGCTTAAACCGTCGCTTATCATCTTTGTAAGGATGAAATTAGTCGTACCGTTGAGGATACCGACTATTTCGTCGATCTGGTTTGCGGCAAGGCACTGTGAAAGCGGCCTTAAGATCGGTATTCCTCCGCCGACCGAGGCTTCAAAGAGGAAATTGACGTTTTTTTCGACAGCGATCTTTAAAAGCTCGTCTCCCTTGGCGGCGACAAGCTCCTTATTTGAGGAAACGACGCTCTTGCCCTTTTCGAGGCACGCCTTTACGAAGTCGTAAGCCGGATGAAGACCGCCCATCGTTTCGACGACGATACGG
>JAILLJ010000092.1 GCA_024693205.1 Clostridiales bacterium
CACTCTGTAAACGCTTTGTACGGCAGGTACTTCGTCGATCGGATATTAAATGAGATCATCAACGAGATAAGAGATTTTTTGTCGGAGCAAGACGGCATCGGATGTCAAATGGAAGCGGATTGCTTCGCGATCTACTGCTCAACATTTGTTGATGCGCGCGCATTGCTCTCCCGCCTGGAGAGTAAGCTGGACACTTTCGCTACAGATGCCGGTATCATGCTGCGTATGGGCGTTATGCCGTGGAAGGAAAATACAGACCCGCGGCAACTCGTCGAGCAAGCGCTTTTCGCTTGCAATCTTGCGCGTGGACAATATGATAATCGCCTGATCGTGTTTGACGATTCTGTACGCGAGCATGAAGAACATGAGCAGCGTCTTATAAACGATCTCAGTCATACGATCAATAATAACGAATTTATCGTTCGTTTTCAGCCCAAGTTTGATATAACCTTCGATCCGCCCCGGCTCAAGAGCGTTTACAAAAGCTTACGGAACGGTCATGGATCGCTTTAGCCGCGGCGAGGATGTGTCCGATCTCTTTTATCCGGATTACGCATCGATGCGAGCGGATTCTCCGTATCTGGCTCAGTGATCGCCGTCAAAGAGATATTATAAATGGGGAGGAGTATTCATGAGATCTTCATTTGTTTGCTCTATGTTAGCAGTTTTACTTTGTTGCGTTCTTATCTGCACATGTTGTCTGCCGATGTACTGCGCTGACGGACAGAACGCCGAGGACGTTATACTGTTCACGAAGATGGACGAGGAAACGGGACTTTATATTCGTTTGGACGAATCGGTTCGCGGCGTTTCGGAAAAGCTTTCCGCAGCGTTCATTCCGAAGAACGACGTTCAGACCGTGCCGCAGATCGACAGCGGCAAGATACGTTCTCTTCCGCCATGTGACGAAAACGGAGGACGTCTCGAATTGTTCCTGCCGGTCAGCTGGACGCCGAAGGACGGCGTGCTTCACATTTCGGGACTTTTGGATGGCGCCGGTACCGCGATCGAACGTGAAATTTTGTTTTCGCGCGACAGCTACACCATAGACAGAGTTTGGATAGATCATCCCGATCCCGATAAAACGGAAACGATCCGCAAATACACGCGTGATATCGACACTATCTACTGCGTAAAAGGAGATACGATCCGGTACGGCATGGACAGCAGCGCGCTTCTGAGCCGTACGCAGGCGATCGTCAGCAACGACGCGTTGCGCGCTGACGCGGACTGCGCGGTAACGGCAGTATCGGCGGGAGAATGCACTCTTACACTTCGTATCGCACAAAAGATGGAATACACCGTCAAGGTACGCGTATTTGGATCCGCAAAAGCTCGGAAACAGTTTTTGCTTCGATCGGCATTCGCCGATATCGGCAATATCATGGGCCGTTACTTCCATGAAACGGTTTCACAAGCGATAATACTCGGCGACGCCTCATTCCTTGCCGCGCCGATCCTATATCCGCTTGCCGTGATAGTCGCGCCCATCGGATTCGTTGCGGAATTATTCAAGCTACTTATCAATAATTGAGATCCAAAAGCAATTATATATTGTCACAGCCTGCTCTCACTGCGAGGGCAGGCTGATTTTATTTCTCATATGTTAAAAAAATCATGCTCCGCCCTTATAAATAAAGAATTGCATTCTGTCGAATTATGTGATATAATAAATTTGTCTGATTGTAATTTTATGAGGATCAACGCTTCATGGCATTTGGACAAAAACAAGTAGGGGGAAAATGAATATGGGAAACGGCTTTGTCGATCTTTTTAAACAGTATTACGGCGTTGTTATCGGCGTGATCGCCGTAGTGGCGGTTATTATTGTTTTTCTCGTGCTGAGAAGCGCTAAGAAGAAAAAGAGGTCTGAGGCGAAACAGCGGTTTATCAGCGATACGGAAACGAACGAGCTTAAAGGTCTTCTTGAAAAGAACGATTTCTATAAATGCGCCGATCGTCTTTATAAAAGAGATCCCGGAAAGCCGATGAAAGCCATCGTGCTTAATATCGAACAATTTCACTCCGTAAACGCTTTGTACGGCAGGGAGTTCGGCGATCAGATACTCAGTGTGATCTGCATCGAGATAAGAGATTTTTTAATAGAGCAGGACGGCATCGCATGTCAGATGGAAGCGGATTGCTTTGCGATCTACTGCTCAACGTTTGTTGATGCGCGAGCCCTGCTCACCCGCCTGGAGAACAAGCTTGACATGATCTCTACCGACACCGGTATCATGCTGCGTATGGGCGTAATGCCGTGGAAGGAGAACACAGAGCCACGACAGCTTGTCGAGCAAGCGCTGTTTGCGTGCAATCTTGCGCGTGGACAGTATGATAATCGCCTGATCGTGTTTGACGAGTCTGTCCGCGAACATGAAGAACATGAACAGCGTCTTATAAACGATCTGAGCCATACGATCAATAATAACGAATTTATCGTTCGTTATCAGCCGAAGTTTGACATCACCGTCGACCCGCCACGTCTCAAGAGCGCGGAGGCGCTTGTCAGGTGGGTACATCCCGAGCTTGGTATGATACCTCCGAATGACTTTATTCCGCTTTTTGAGCGTAACGGTCAGATCGGACAGATCGATCAATATGTATGGGGCGAGGTCGCGCGACAGATCGCGCAATGGCGTGAAGAATACGGCGTAACTATCCCGATTTCCGTCAACCTCTCGCGCATTGATGTATTCGATCAGACGCTCGATCAGACGCTCGATTCGATCATAAAGAAAAACGGGTTGGATGCGTCTTCGCTTCAGCTCGAGGTGACTGAGTCTGCATATTTAGAGAATACGCAACAGTTTATCGGCGTAATAGATAGTCTTCGTAAAAAAGGATTTCACATTGAAATGGACGATTTCGGATCGGGATATTCGTCGCCCGGCCAGCTGTCATCCTTGTCGATCGACGTTTTGAAAATGAACAGGGCATTGATAAAGCATTTTGAATACAGCAAAAAAGATATGCAGTTTGTAAAGCAAATACTTGAAATTGCAAAGAGCTTGGGTATATCCGTTATTGCAGGGGGCGTGGAAACTCAGGAGCAGTTGCAATTGCTCAAAGAGTACGGCTGTGAAATGGCGCAGGGATATTTTCTCTCGCCTCCGCTTCCTCCCGAAGATTTTGCATTAAAGTATATTGAGAAATAGATTATGTAAAACACGAATTAACATCCGCCTGCAAGCCGACGGCTTTTGAAGATAATGTACTGACAATTTGATTTTTTCCAAATCATCAAAATATGACCTACCGCTTCTCAGCGTGTGAAACGCGGCAAATAAAAATTGTATTATGTTTGGGAGAGATATATGGATAAGTTCACCGCTACGGGTTATCCGTCAATAGATAAAACACATCTTAAAAACGTAAACAAAAAGCTTCTCAAACCAACCGTTTTGCCGCTTTCTATCTATGGATCGTTTATGCTCATTAATTCGAAAAGACTTCATGAGCCTGCGATACAGGAAGGAGAACGGATTTATTCAAAGCAGGAGATCCATGACGATGTCTTAACCCTAATAAAATCATTCAAAGTTTGTTCTGTTAAGCGCGGTCAAACTCTTGCTATAGTTACACCCAATATATATGAAGGAATAGTTATGACTGTTGCAGCAAACGCAATGGGTGTTAAGGTTGCTTATTTCAACTCGCTTGCTATGGACGAAGAGATCGCAAGCGACGTTGAGAAATATGCTCCGGATATACTGTTTCTTTACGATAAAGACCCGAAGTCGGTTCAAAAGGTCTACAACAAATCAAGTGTAAAGTTTTCAATGGTAATTAATTATGAGCCTGAAACGACTTCAAGAAGCAATGATCCCGATGTTCAAAATCCGGGATTTAGGTTTATCTCGTTTGATGCTTTCAAAAAATGCGGTGAAGAGAGTTCAAAAGGAGTAAGCTTTACGATCCTGAGAAATCTTTTCAGTAAAAAAGTTTCACTGTTTCTTCAGACAAGCGGCTCTTCTTCGGGAAAACCGAAGGTTCTTCCTTTTACCAATGAATGCGTTTTTGCGTCAATGGTTTATGCGTCTAACTCCAGCGGAACGAAAACGAATGACACAAGTGTAAACAAAGCCATGTGTATTTTGCCATACAGGCTTCCTTACGGTTGGACGATCATGTTTATCCATCTTATGGGCGGGAACTGTGTTGTGCTTGCCCCGGGGGCGTCGCCCGAGGATATTGGCAACTATTATAAATATGAGCCGAGCTATATTTACGGAACACCTGTTATCCTACGTGCATTTATGGATAATACTCCGGCTAATACCGACCTCAGCTTTCTCAAGGCATTTTTTGCTTCCGGTTTCTCTATGTCTGAAAGCCTTTATGCCGAAGCAAAAGATTTTTTTGCCAAGCACAACACACCGGATATTGAGATACGAAACAATTACGGAATCGGCGAAGGACTTTGTATCGGTACGTCTTCGGAGGGATTGCCTCACCGTGAAGGAACAGTCGGAAAGCTCTGGTACGGTCCTGAATGGGTAATCGTAGATGACGACTTAAATGAAGTTAAATACGGAGAAATCGGAGAAGTGCTTGTTTATTCAAAAACACTTTGTAAAGGTTATCTTAAAGAACCCGAACTCAGCAAAAAGACTTTTATCAAATTCCGCGGAAAAAGATTTTACCGCTCAGGAGATTATATGTCTCTTGATGTTAACGGGATCGTGACATTTTACGGTCGTAGAAAACGGTTTTATCAACCGCTCGGAGCTACTGATAAGGTTAATTGTGAAACAATTGAAAAAGCTATATGCGATTGTCCGATAGTTAAGAATTGTGCTGTTGTGGTTGTTCCTGATGAGGAAAAAGTACAGACAGGTAAAGCGTTTGTTCAGCTTAATGACGGCGTTGATGCTTATGACAGTGCCGAAAAAGAGATTTTTGAATTCATTTCGCATAAGCTTCTCGATTATCAGCTGCCGAAATATTATTGTTTTTTGGATGAGATCCCGCTTATGAAATCAGGTAAAATCGACTATATGAAGCTTGAAAAAATGTAGTTGCAACCGGGTATTTTCCTTTAGTTTAGAAATGTAAGTGGTTGCATGGTAATCTGTAATATCAAGAATAGAAGAAGAAAACCGGTACAAATGAGACATATAACGTGCTCATTTGCGCCGGTTACGTTGTTTATAATGATGTAATTATCGTAATGAAAGACTACAAAAGTATTTGACGTTCATAGTCTTTTAGAGAAGAGCAAGGGACGTGTTTTTGCAGCGCAGATACATCATCCGACGTCTGCAATGATTCTGATAACGGAAAAGCAATATTCCCCTTGACGTTCGATCTGTAAAACGGTATGATAACGCTATAAGGATAGGACATGATTTGAGGAGGGATCGGCAGATGAAGACCTTTTTTGCGAAGGATCATGGCGTGCTGCCTGGCGCGGACGTAACTCGTTCGCTTGCCGCATTATTGCGAACAGTGTGTGAAACACCGGGCGAAAAAACGCTCGTACTTGAGCCGGGAACATATCGTTTCAACGCGTCGGATTGCGAAACGCACCGGCTGGTGATCACAAATTCAGTCTCACCGAAGGAATTTGCCCCGGACGAAACGCCTCATATAAACGCAGTTCCGTTTTATCTCAGCGACGTTAAGGATCTTACCGTCGAATGCAACGGCGCGATCTTTGAGATCACCGGTAAAGTCACGAATTTCGCCGCCGAGGACTGCGAAAACCTCACGATAAAGGATCTGGAGTTTCGGCATACAGAGCCGGATATGCACGAATTTCTTGTGCTGGGATCAAGCGGGAACTCTGCGACGTTTGTCATTGACGCCGGTTCTCGATTCGAGGTGACGGACGGCAAAATGATCTTCTTCGTGGGCGATGAACGCGTCCCTGCCGATAAGAAAGCCGATCGCGCCTATTGGATCGGACTGATCCGACCCGAAACGCCGGAGAAGATCGAGCGCGCGGGACATCCGCTTAAGGGCGCAAATCATATTGAACGTATTGACGAACATACCGTGCGCGTCACTTATAACGGATCGGTGCCGTTTTGTCCCGGTGAGCGCTGTTATGTGTTTGATGTGCGTCGGCAGTTCGCCGGGATCTTTCTGAACCGCTGTAAAAATGTTACGCTCAGCGGCGTATGCCAGCGCTTTAATTACGGGCTGGCATTGGCGCTTCAATGCTGTGATACCGCGATGATAAGTAGCTGTGTCTTCGCTCCGGAAAAGTGCAGCCCGCGTAAAATGGCGTCGGTAGCTGATTTCATTCAGGCGTGTATGTGTCGCGGACAGCTCACATTTACAAACAATCTGTTCGACGGCGCGGGCGACGACTGCCTTAATGTCCACGGAGTACACTTGATTATCACCAATGTGGAAGAAAACCGTCTGACCGTGCGATTTATGCATCCGCAGACATTTGGCTATAATCCCATCCGACAGGGCGACGAATTGGCGTTTATCGATCCTAAAACTCTGCTTGAAACGGGTAAAACGACGGTGCAGGCTTCTGAAATGCAAAACGATCACGAGCTTTTGCTCACTGTTTCTGACGCAGCAGGCGCCGCCGTCGGCAGGGCGGTGGAGGACGTTTCCGCATGTCCGGACGTGACCTTTGCCGACAATGAAATGACGCGTATCATCACCCGTGGTCTGTTGCTTACAACACGCGGCAAGGTGACAGTGGAGAATAATCGCTTCATCAGCACAACAATGAGCGGAGTGCTGTGCTCCGACGACGCCAATAACTGGTACGAGAGCGGCATGTGCGCGGATGTGACCGTGAAGAATAACATCTTTGAAAGCGTCGGCGCGCCGCCCGTGTTGATACTTCCGGAAAATTCCGCTTACGCCGGCCCGGTCCACCGAAATATTCGTATAGAAAATAACCGCTTTCTGAATTATCCCGAAGGTCCATGCGTGTTCGCAAAATCAACGGATGACCTCGCCGTTTCCGGAAACGTCTGCGCCCATGCTCCCGTACTTGAAACCGAGAATTGTACTGATGTAAAGGAAGAAAATAACAAGGTCCTTTAAAGCTGATCGACCCGTTCTCATTTTCGAGAGCGGGTCGTTTGCTTTGAGGGTTAGAAAATCCTTGCTTTTTCGGTCGAATTATGTAAAAATTAATATATACATATTTTTTCGGAGGTAGGTTCCGAATGAAAAAGCGTTTTCAGAAGGTCATTTCTGTGCTTTTATGTTGTCTGTTCGTGTTCGGCTCTTTGGCGCCGGGCGTCAAGGCGGAAAGCGATGAGCTTCAGCGGGAAGTCGAGCGGTATAACTATGTTATCGGGACGAACGCGTTTGCTCCCGGGTATCAGTTTACCGACGCTGACCCGCTGTCGGAGGTCGCGGATCAGATATGGGCATGGGGCTCAAACATGATTAAATTCAGCGCAGGCAATAACGACGGACTTGTCGATCGTATCCTTGAGGAACACGATTTCGACTATGTGTTCATGTGGTACCGCTCAAATGCGTATTTCAAAGACGGCTACAGCGAAGCGGAAGCGCGCGCGGATTACGACGCGTTTTACGGCTTGACTCAAAAGCTTCTTAAAAAGTACAACGAGACCGGCAAGGAGTTCTTTCTCGGACATTGGGAGGGCGACTGGTACTATATCGACGATTACAATAAGGGTCAGGAAAAAGTCGACGACACGGTGACCGAGGGCATGATCGCTTGGATCAATACCCGCCAAAAGGCCGTGGACGACGCAAAGCGCGACACGCCGCATAAGGACGTTTCCGTCTGGAATTATCTTGAGCTTAACCGTCCGACGGACGCGATGAAAAAAGGGTATGACAGGGTAGTCAACCGCGTTTTGCCGTTCACGAACGTAGACTATGTTTCATATTCCGCCTACGATTCCAAAAACAGCTCCAAACGGTCGCTCAAACGCGTCATAGACTATATCTACGAAAATCTGCCGGAAAAGAGCGGTGTTCCCGGCCCTCGTGTATTTATCGGCGAAGTGGCGGAGCCTGCCTCGCAGTTTGATTTTAACGACAGACGTCACTGCAACGCCAATCTCCGTATCATGTCGAAGTATCTCCAATGCGACGTGCGATTTTTCCTTTATTGGGAGATGTACTGTAACGAGACTTTGCCCGACGGAAGATCAAGCGGCTATTGGCTTATTGATGATAACGGAAACAAGACACTGCTGTATAAGAAGCTTCAAACCTTGCTCCGCGACGGCAAAGAATACGTTGAAAAGTATGCGAAAAAGAACGGAAGAGTCCCGAGCGACAGTGAATACAGGAGCTTTTTACTTCGTCACCCTGTGATCGTGAAAGCGCGTATAGGCGTTTTCTTTGAAGATATCATTGACCTGTTTCGTTCGGCCTTTGTGAAACAGAACGAAACCGTATTCGATCAGAATGAAAGGAAAACAAAATGAAAAAACTTCTCAAGATCCATCCGGATGCATTGTTTGATTCAGAATATATCGACGCTTATCTCGAAACGGACGATTACAAGTCGCCTGAGCTGGCATTAAAGGGAGAATACCGACACGAAAAGGGCGTGACCGTCATAACGCAGCAGGGGAGAGAGATCATCCTTGAAAACTGCTTTGAGAATACGCTTCGTCTGCGTATAACGCAGCCGGGCGTTTGTGTTGATAAGACGGTTACCGAGCGTTTAGGGCTTATCCGAACGGATTGGGATGCGCTCTGGTACGATTACAAGCTCGAGGACGGCGTGATACGTTTCTCTAACGCCCGTCTTACGCTTGTGTTTGATATGAATACAAACGAATTTACATTCCGAACAGCCGAGGGAAAGACGCTCGTCAAGACAAAGAACGGAGGCGCAAGATTTTCCGAGGAGGCTGCCGAATATTCCGGTATGAGAAGCTATACCGAGTTTGAGAAAATCGGAGACGAGAGATATTCCGGGTTCGGCGCTCGGATATTCAAGGTCGACAGGACAGGGGAATCCGCAGACATCTTTGCGGAAAAGGGCGGCACTAAGGTCGGCGACTACGGCGGCTTTCCGATCCCTTATTTCATAAGCTCGGCGGGGTACGGCCTGTTTTTCAACAACCCGTGGCCGCATGTGTATTTCGACATGGCTAAGACGGACGAAAACGAGTGGTTCCTCCATGCCCCCGGCGGAGACTATGATATCTTCGTTTTCTGCGGCAGCACATCGGAGATCACCCGCAGCTTTACGCGGATCGTCGGCAGAAATCAGTTCCCGAAAAAATGGCTCATGGGATATTGGTGCAGCAGTTTAAGCTTTGAAAGAGCGCAAGGCGCCATCGACGATATGGGGCGCATGAGAAGCGAAGGTTATCCGTGCGAAGCTATCGTTATAGACGGCCCGTGGCGCGGCGGCGTAAACTTTATAAGGGAATACACCGGCGGCTGGGGCTATCCTTCGGACGATTATAACTGGCATCACGATTTCGGCGACGGCGTCGGGATGATCCGTAAACTTGAGAATGAGAACATAAAAACAGTCCTGCATATCAATTCATGCGCGTTCAAGCCCTCGACCGCCGTGCCTGCGATATCGCAGGGACTGCTCCGTCAGGTTAATAACGAGACTGTCCCGGACGTTGCGACACAGCGCGGCATAGACTTTTACAAAACCTTCCTGACGCCCAGGATCAAAGACGGCGTTACTCAGTGGTGGACAGACCATTCCGACCGCGTGAGCGGCGAAGTTTTGCCCGGCATCCCGTCGAGAAACCTTTTCGGACCTATGTGGAACCGAGTCATCTCCGACGTTATGGCTGAAAACGGCATTAAGGGACATATGGCGCTGTCAAGAGGCGGCGGAATCGGCAGTCAGAGATATGCGCTCCCGTGGGCGGGAGACACCCAGTTCGGCATCCGCAGATTTAAGGAGGACATCTGGTATATCATCAATGCCGGTATGGCGGGCTTTACGCTTTGCGGTTATGATTTAGGCGGTTTTATGCGCGGTAATGTGGAAACGTCTCCTGACGAAATGCAGTTTAACGTTGACAACATCGCCAGGCGCTTTTGCCAGAGTATCATTTTCTGTCCGATGCCGAGAATGCACAACGGTGTGAATTCCAGCGCGAAATGGCCGTGGAACTGTCCGGAGGAAACGAGAGAGCTGTACCGCGACTGTCTTAAGTACCGTTATAGATTTATCCCGACGGTCTATTCATATGCGATAGGCGGCTCAATGACAGGAGAGCCGATAATCCGCCCGATGTTCTATGACGCCATGGATAAGCATGAGCTTTACGCCATCGACGATCAGTTTTATCTTGGCGATTATATCCTCATAGCGCCCGTGACAGAAGCCGGCGCAACACAGAGAGAGGTATATTTGCCGGAGGGGGACTGGGTCAACATGTGGACTAAAGAGCGCTTTTCCGGTAACCGTACGATAGTTTGCGACGCGCCCATGTTCCAAAAGGAAGGCTTGCCTATGTTTATAAGGGTCGGCGGTGGCGCGGCACATCAGCCGGAATGCATGAGCCTATATGAATGCGTTCCGGAGGAACTTCGCGTGGAGCTTTACGCTGATACAGACGCTTCACTTGTGCTCCATGAAAGTGAGACTGTGACAAACAGATTCAGCTGTAAAAAAACCGGCGACATTTTTGAAGCGGTTGCCGAGAACAACAGCGACGTCGATCGTAAATATACTATCGTCATCTACGCCGACGGCAAAGAATATACCGCCGAGTATTCGATCACTGCAGGCACGACACAGACTGTCAGTATAAAATAAACATGCAATCCGCGCGACATTTTACAAAAATATAACAACTATTAATTAGAGAGGGATAAAAAATGAAGCTGGGTAAAATCAAAGAGGTGGATATCAGAACTGTCTGGGAACACGAACAATACGATTTTTCAAAGTGGCTTGCCGAAGAAGAAAACATACGCGCACTCGGCGAAGAACTTAACTTGTCGCTGACGGATGTCGATACGGAAAAGTTCGTCGGTAGCTACCGCTGTGACATAATCTGCAAAGATGAGCTTACAGGAAAATCCGTGTTGATCGAAAACCAATTGGAGCAGACAAATCATGACCACCTCGGAAAGATTATTACTTATGCCTCCGGTTTGGATGCCAGCGTTGTTGTGTGGATCGTTGCTAATGCCAGAGATGAACATGCCAGCGCAATCGAATGGTTAAATAAACATACGGACGATGATGTGTCTTTCTTTTTGATCGAAGTTCACGCATACACAATAGGAGACTCAGTACCTGCTCCGATGTTTAAAATAATCGAACAACCGAATGATTTTGCAAAAACGGTTAAGGCAATTGCCCAGAAGGGCGAACTTAATGAAACACAGAGAAATCGTCTTCAGTTTTGGACAGAGTTTAATGATGTCATTGAACAGCGCGGAAAGCCGTTCAACAAACGGAAACCCACGTCCAGTCATTGGTGTTCGATTGCTGTTGGTTCTTCGCAGTGTCACATTTCTGTTAGTTTGTTGAATAAAGAGCATCGGATCAAAGTGGATATGTGGATATCTGACAACAAGGAATTGTACGATCACTTTTTTGAACATAAAGATGAAATTGAAGCATCCGCCGGATGCCGGTATGAATGGAACAGGCTTGACGGGAAAAAGGCGTCTTTTATCTGTACCTACATTCCCGGATTAAATTATAATAATCAGGAAAACTACCCCGAACTTATGAATAAGATTATTGATTCAGTTATTTCAATGCGTGCAGCATTCTCACCATATATTAAATAATCATTTCCTATCTCCAAGCTTAAATAGCCTACTTTCATAATGAGGGTAGGTTATTTACTTTTTCACATGTAATTCACAATCTCTCTGAAATTAAGTCGTCCCGGATATAGCAATGTCAACAACTTAACAAAAAATTGCAGATATGCCTTCCCTCGGGGGAAAGTGGCCGAGCGAAGCGAGGTCGGATGAGGGAAGACGTTTATCCTTGATGCCAACTGTTGGTAACAGCTGAAAACAGCGCTTTCCCTCATCAGTCAGCCTTACGGCTGACAGCTTCCCCCAAGGGAAGCCGATTCTGTCAAGCCTTAAGTTTTTGACATTGCCGAATAGGTGAGAGGTGCCGAAAATAAATCCCACTACACTTCCGATAGTCAGTCACTCACGCGTAATATGTTGAAAAATATCAAAAACGCTTGCACCGGTCTTCATTTGCTGATATGATAATATTATCTGAAGAAGGGGGTTAATATATGGCACAGAGCGATCCGCAAAACGAAGAGCTCCTGTTATACGATCCGCTGTTTGAAACGCCGCCCGATACCGTTATCCGCGACAAAGAGGGCAAAGGCTTTTTCGGCAAAGCGGTCGTCCGTAAGACGGTGTTCATCATCACTCTCCTCATTTTCGTCGGCGTCACTATCGGGCTCAGCTTCAGCTCGCTGACGAAAGAACGATTTCATTATGAGGAAACGGACGGCGGTTATATGCTGTCGGAATGCAGTACGACCGCGTCGGACACTGTGCTGACGATCGACGTCGTCCTGTCCGAGGACGGAACGAGAGAGCCGGATAAAAAGGTCGTAGCCGTGCGCCAATGGGCTTTTTGCTGCGACGAGAACGTCTCTATCATCTTTATCGGCAGGGACGTGCGCGAGATCGCAAACACTTCCTTCTATTCCTGCACCGCTTTGCAGGCGGTCATTGTTGATCCGGAAAACCCGAATTACCTTTCGTCTGACGGCGTATTGTACCGTAAGGAGAACGGTCGAGCGACAGAGCTTATTCTCTATCCTGCCCGCTGTGACCTCTACCGTGCGATGCTTTCGCTCGGCGCCTCTGAACCGGCGGACGAGGCAGCGGCGCGTTCGTTCGTTTCCGATTCGCTTCGGCTCGGCGAAAAGAGCGAGGAGTGGCGCGAAGCGCAACAAAAAGGCTATCCCGACAAGGGCGGTTACGGGCTGACCGAAAAAGAATGTTTGTCGCTCAGATCGGCGCTTAGATATGAGATCCCGACAGGCGTTACGCGGATAGGGGAAATGGCGTTCGCCGAATGCGGAAACATTTATGAAGTCGAGATACCGGAGGGCGTTCGTGAATTTGCGTCGATGGCGTTTTTCAAATGCGCGGAGCTTAGCTCACTGTGCCTGCCCGATTCGACCGAAATTATCGGTTCCGACGCGTTCTCATACTGCGCGAAAATAAGCGATCTGTTCATCCCCGCGCGCGTCAGCGAGATCGGACACCACGCTTTTTTCGGCTGTGACGGCGTTAAAACCGTTCGGATGGCGTGCGGCGAATCCGACATGCCCGCGACCGACGAAGACTGGATGCCGAAAGAACGGCGGCTGTTCCTGCATGACGTGCCGATTTCTTACGGCGAGAAACGGGGGGCAGAGTAATGTCAAAAACGCGTCAATTCTTTTCCAATGTAAAAAAATATTGGAACGTCCCCGACGCCGCGAACGGCAAATACGTCTGCGGTAAAGAGTATCTTTATGTTTTCTTCGGCGTCGCCGCAAACTACGCGGCGCAGGCGCCGTTCAAGTATATCAGCTTCGCCGCGTCGTGCTACCTTATAATGTACCACTACGCGCTGCCTTACCTTTCGTTTTCGGTTATAGCGCTTATCGGTCTGCCGCTGTCGTTTTTGTGGAATCTTCTCGATTGGTTCGTGACAGACAACCTCGGCATATTGCCGAAACGCTCTGAAAAGCGATTGAACGTCGTTTATCTTTCAGTCGCGCTCGTCGGCTTGATGCTGCTCATTTTCGACGTTTCAAAGCTTTTCCCGACAGGCAGCCGTCTTATAGCGGCGATGAACGGATTAAGCGGTATCAACGCCCGCGCATTCTTCAAAATATTCGGCGTACAGCTTATGGTAAACGGCTGGGGCGGCGCAAGAAACATCTTCTGGCGTAAGAAGCTGATCCCGAAACACGGGCGTTATAAATTCAGCCTGTACGCGAACGTGATACAAAAATCGGTCATGATCGTACTGCTCGGCTGGCTGCCGGCGTACCGCATCTCCGACGTCTATGAGCGGCTTTGGATCGCTTATCTGCTGTTTTCGATGTTCACGATGTTCGATTTCAG
>JAILLJ010000105.1 GCA_024693205.1 Clostridiales bacterium
CTCAAGGACGGAATGAAATTCGATCTCAGCAGTACGGACGCCATAAAGAATCTCCTTCAAACGGCGATAACCGAAATGGCGTTCGGCTATAAATATTGGGAAGAACACTATACAATGCTTCTTGAAAAGATCATGGAGCTAAACCCCGACGCCACGATAGTCATGGTAGGTTCGTTCAACGTAGTAAATCAGCTTACGATAAACGACGATCTTATCTTCCCGCTCGGAACTCTCTTTTCCACGATCACTGACGGCATGAACCGTCACTACAGACAGTGGGAAAAGAAATACGGCGTAATTTATTGCGACATCGCGAACACCGAAACTCTCGCCGCCGAAAACGACTGGTCACTCCTCGGCGACTTCAAGAGCAACACCTTCACGGGCACGCATCCGAGCCAAAAGGGCTATGATTATATCGTAAGACAGATCCTTTCCGTCCTTCCCGAAGAAAACACATCGAAGAATCTTCGCATCGATCTCGGTCGTTTCACAAAGGTCGACGAAGTATATATCAACGGGATCAAAGTAAAGGACTTCACAATGGACGGCTTCATTTTAGAGATACCGTATTCCAAGCCGCTGTCGGGCGAACTGATAATAAAATCCCAAAACGACGACGGCACGACCTCCGCTCAGGTATATACACTCGTATGGCGTGCGGGCAAGGGCGTTTCAGCATACAGAGTATGGGGAACGAACGATCTGATCGGAAAGGTATTAAGCCCGTTCAGACTTATCGTAAAGCTCGTAAAGATGCTTTATGAAAAGGTATCGGGACTTATCAAAAAATAAAATGATCCAAGCAAAGCGGCTCCGTGAAAAACGGAACCGCTTTTTTATCCCTCGGAAACAAAAAATATATTATTTAAAAAAAATTGATTGAAACGACGGTTTCAATATGATAAAATAAAAGGGTGATATCATCCGATCTTTCGCGGCTGTGTGCCGAGGCATATGCGGCGAAGGACGACGCCGAAAAAAAACAGAGAGATCTGATCGGCGTAAGGGTTTCGCCGGAAACAGCGACGCCTTCCATGTTTGAAAAGGAGAATATATCATGAAAAAAACACTTTCGATCCTTCTTGCGATGCTTTTGGTCGTTTCACTTGCGGCATGCGGCGCAAAGACCGAGACAGACACATCGGCATCTGAAATTCCCACGGCAGAAGCATTGAGCGGAACACAAAACCCGGCCGATTCCGAGGGTTATACCGTTGCGAAAAAGTCCGTGATACGTCTTTCAACGACGACCTCAGTAAATGATTCCGGACTTTTGCCTCTTCTTCTTCCGATATTCGAGACAGAGACCGGCTATAAGGTCGAGGTCCAGTCAGCAGGAACGGGCGCCGCCATCCAAAAGGCGGAGGACGGCAATGCCGATCTTATCCTTGTACACGCCAAACAATCCGAGATGGATTTCGTCGAAAAGGGCTACGGCGTAGAGCGTATCCCCTTTATGTACAACTATTTTGTTATAGTCGGCCCGAAAAACGATCCCGCGGGGATCAAGGGCAGCAAGGACGCCGCAGATGCGTTCAATAAGATCCGCGACGCAAAGAGCAACTTCGTTTCGCGCGGAGATGAAAGCGGAACTCACAAGGCGGAGCTTAAGATCTGGGGCAGCGACACGCCCGATCTCGCTTCGGATAAATGGTACATCAGCGCCGGCCAGGGAATGGGCGCATGCCTCACGATGGCGTCCGAAATGCAGGCATATTGCCTCACCGACATGGCGACATTCCTTTCGATGAAGGATCAGCTCGATCTCGATATCCTTATCGATAAGAGCGAGGATATGAAAAATACATATTCCCTTATAGCCGTCAATCCCGAAAAGGTCGACGGAGTCAATACCGAGGGCGCAAACGCTCTTATAGAGTGGATGTTGGGCGACGTTGCGAGCGCTCTTATCGAAAGCTACGGTGTTCCCGAATACGGAACGAACCTGTTCTTCCTCCTCGATAAATAATTCTTTCTATGGAAAGCTTCAAACAGGCGTTCGACCTGCTTTTCTCTTTGGATAAAGAGCTGTTACAAATACTGGGCGTTACGATGCGAATGTCTTTTTTCAGTACGTCGATATCATGTCTTATCGGCCTTCCGATCGGCGCGCTGATAGGCACGAGACGTTTCAGAGGAAAGTCGTTCCTGAAAAAAATAATACATACCTGGATGGGCTTGCCGCCTGTGGTGGCAGGCCTTATGGTATATTCGCTCTTTACTCATTACGGACCGTTCGGAAAGCTTAACCTTCTTTTTACCGTCACGGTCATGGTGATCGCCCAGTGCGTTTTGATAACTCCTCTTGTTATCGGACTTACGTCGTCGTTTGTCGAAAGCACCTCCCGCCCGATAATCGAAACAGCGCGCGGACTCGGTCTTCGCAGTCCCCGTATCGTTCGTCTCTGCCTTTCCGAGGGCAGGATGTCGCTTCTCTCCGTCGTGCTCAACGCATTCGGGAGGTCTATCGCGGAGGTAGGCGCGGTAAGCATAGTCGGCGGCAATATCCAATGGAAAACGCGAGTGATGACGACGGCGATAATGCTCGAAACAAACAAGGGCAAATTCTCTTTCGCGCTCGCTCTCGGTATCGTACTTTTGATAATTGCTTTTATCGTCAACGCCGCCGCTTCGTGGATAGTGAAGGAGAAAAGCGATGATTGAACTTCTTAACGTCAAAAAAATATACGGGGACCGAACGGTCCTCGACATTCCTAAGCTTTCATTTTTTGAGGGCGAAGCCGTTGCGCTCGCCGGCATGAACGGAAGCGGTAAAACCACGCTGCTTCGCATCATGGCGAATGTCCTTAAGCCCGACAGCGGCTCCGTGACTGCTCCGGACAATATACTTTATCTTCCACAAAAGCCGTACGCGTTCCGCGGAAGCGTTATAGAAAACATCCTTATCGGAGCAAAGGCTCAAAAGGAAAAAGCGCAAGAGCTTCTTTTTAAAGCAGGTCTTTCCGCCTTGTCGGATAAACCCGCAAAGTCGCTTTCGGGCGGCGAATGGCAAAAAGCGGCGCTATGCCGGATCCTTATTCGCCCGTGTAAGCTTCTCCTTCTTGACGAGCCGACTGCCGCGCTCGACGCAAAAGGAACGGAGCTTGTCAGCGGTATCTTAAAGGAATATAAGGAAAACACGGGCTGTACGCTCATTTTCAGCACCCACTCCCCGTCCCTCGCGCTTTCGGCGGCAGACCGTCTTATACTGCTCCGAGACGGCAAAACAGAAGCAGACGGGAAGATAAGGAAAGACGTCGACAAGCCGGAAACGGAATGGGAAAATCTCTTTTTGTAAGATGAATAAAATAAACGGGCAGGTAGCGTAGATAAACAATCTCACTACCTGCCATAATTTTTTGAAGACTCAGCCTATCGCTGATAATATAAATCCATGTTTAATTAGGAAAAACGACGTTAAGTCACTCTCACTCTATCTTCCCGACATGTCAGCGGACACTGCCTGCCGGGCTTAAAGCGTAAAGATTATATCGCTCTATCTGCTCGACTTGTCAGCGGACACTGTCCGCACCGTGACGGATGATCTCGGTAAAACGGCCGCGGAAAACATTGTCGGTTTCGGTCATCGCCGTTTCGTCGGGATTTTCGGATATCATACCTATATTCGGTTCATCGTTTTCTTCGGGGGCAAGAAAGGCGTTATTATAAACGCGTACTCCTTCGACTTGGGGACGGAAAATGATATATCCCCTGCTCTTTTGCCACCTGCCGGACGGGCCGTCAAAGATATTATTTCTTATATCTATATCATGATGGACGCCGTCGCCGTGGTGACCAATACCCGGGAAGCCGTCACAGATAAACAGATTGTTTTCAATAACGATCCCGCGGCAAGGAGTCCCGTCGCTGCAAAAGTCGATAAGCTTTCCGTCGCAGTCATATATCGGCCCGTATGAGCCTGTGCGCGAGAGGTCGAGCTGTATCTGCTCATTCAAAAGATGATCCGGGACCATCGTATATGTCGTCCCGTCGAACACACAGCCGCGAACGACGGTATTTTCCGTGCCGTTAAGCTCTATGTAATGCCAGCGCGCCCCGTGGACGAAGCGGCAGTTTTCGATCGTAATATCACTGCAATGCACCGTATTGACAAGGGTTGTCATTTCCGAAAGCTCGGCGTTGCCGTCGAATACTCCGCCGGATATCACAACGTCACGCGTTCCGTCATATCCCGCCCGATCCGGCTCGGAATAGGACGCGAGCAGATACCGTGTTATCGGATCGCTTTTCGCGCTTCGAAGCATAACGGCTTCGTCCGCAAAGCGGAGACGCTGATGCGAATAAAATATCAGCGCGCCCGAAAGGAGATATGTCCCCCGCGGAAAATAGATCGTTCCGCCGTCCCTCAGCTCGTCAAGACACGATTGCAAAGCCTTTGTATCGTCATGGATACCGTCGGCAAAAACGTCCTTGTTATCTCTTACGTTTATAAATCTCATTATAAGCCTCCGTAAAACGCCTGCGGCTCGGCCCCTTGTTTCATTTAAAAGCTGACATCTGATTGCAATCAGGCGCCGCAATACTTGTCAAGTTTTTTTGAGACAAGGTACTAAACCTCTGCGGCTTCTGTAAGAGCGGCGTTTTCCGCATGACGCGCCGCGCGCATCTCTTCAAGCTCCTCGTACATCTTTGCTTTTGTTTCGCCCTCGATACTGTAGAGCGTTTTGAGGATGACAGCCTTGAGCAGGTTGGCGAAAGCGTAACCGAAAAGAAGGAACGCAAGCAGCCACAAGCATGTACGCATATATGTCGGCTGAGCCTGCATCGTCTTTACAAGGTCGCCCTCGGCCGAGGACTGATAACCGACCCATGCAATCAAAAACGGGATCGCAAGCTCCTTTAAATAGTTGAGTCCCGTCGTTACCCAGCCGGGCACGATGCCCTGGATGGCTTCCATTCTTTCGCCCGTCTGCCACTCGAGATAGTCGAAGTATTCGACGTTGAAATGCGAAGTCGAAAG
>JAILLJ010000114.1 GCA_024693205.1 Clostridiales bacterium
TTTCGCACATGGTCGATGGCTTTGTGCCTCGCGATCGAAAAAAGATAGGTCTTAAATGACGTCTTGAAGTTGTATCTGTGTTTATGTACAAGGAGTTCTACGAAGACGTCCTCCGAAATATCTTCCGCCGAATCGAGATCATGCACATAGCGGTTGATGAAGAAGATAAGGTTTTCTCTGTACAGCTTTACTATCTCTGTAAACGCATCGTTGTCGCCTTCAAGGAAACGGCGGTAGCTACTTGCACCGTTATCCATGAGGGAACCTCCCTTCCGGCATAAGCAAAGTCAAATGTTTTGACCGCTTACACCTATTATTCGTTTGAATTTGCGAAAACACTCACCTTTTTTGAAGATCGTTTAAAATTTTTTTAAAATCCTCGGGCATAGGCGCCGAAAATTCAAGATATTCCTTTGTAACGGGGTGGATAAACGCCGCCGTTTCGCAGTGGAGCAAATGGTGATCCGGAAAAGAAAGCTTGTTGCCGTAAAGCGTATCTCCCAAAAGAGGATGCCCTATGTACGCCATATGTACCCTTATCTGGTGCGTTCGCCCCGTATCGAGCTTAAGGCGTAAAAGCGTAGCGTTTTCAAAGCTTTCGACGACCTCATAATGCGTTATCGCGCGTTCCCCGTTTTCGGAGCACGCGCGCGTTGTTTTATCGGGATCGGGTCTTATTATCGGCATATCGACAGTGCCGTTTTCGGTGATTTTTCCTTCACAGAGAGCTATATATGTCTTGTCGACCTTTCCGGAAAGAATGGAAGCGGAAAGCCTGTTGAGCGCGCATATAACGATGCCGGACGTCCCCTTGTCGAGCCGTCCGACAGCTTTGAAAGCCCCGCTGTGTCCGATGCTCTGAAGATAATACGCGGCGGCGTTGGCAAGCGTATCTGCCGCGTGACCGTGTGAAGGATGCATGGCGATATCGGGGGGCTTGTATATTACGAGGACGTCCTCGTCACGGTAGACGATATCGAGTTCATGTTGCGTCGGGACAGCTGTACATTTACCGAAAGGTATCGTGACCGTAACAGTGTCTCCCGACGATATCCTGTCTATCGTGCGAGCGTTTTGTCCGTTTATTTTTATCGCCGAGTCCGTTTGCTTAAGCGACGTCATCAGCGAATACGACATCCCGACCTCTCCGCGGAGAAAGCGAAAGAGCTTTGATCCGTCGAAGCTGTCGGGAACGGTATAATCAATTATTCTGGGCATTCTCGGCTTTTCTCACTCTGTCGATAATTCCCGCGAACACGTCGGCGATCGTCTGAGTCGTCAGATATCCGAGGGAATTTGTCTCGTGATAATGGCTTCTGTCAAATACATCTCTGCCGTTGTTGAGGTACCCTTGTGTCTTATGGAGCACAAAGTCGTTCGGGGGCACCATATAGCCGGTCATATCGTTTGAAACTCCGAAAACGATAAGATCCTTGTCTCCCGCGATCTCTGAGAGGGGAGTGGGATTTATTTCGGGGCCGAGACCTGTCGCCGACTCCTCCTTGGGGGCGTATCCGCCGTAAACAAATTCCTGCATCGCTTCGCCCGGAAGAACGAGAATCTGTCTGTTTCCGATCTTTATGTATGTCATTTCCGTGCGGAGCGCAAGTCCCAATTCGCCCTTGTCATACGGGAACTTTAACGAATTGACCGTCTTTACGATGCTCATAAGTCCGAGGACGCAGTTGTCGATCGGAGCGTAGTATTTTTGGTTTAAAACGGTTATTTCGGGCTTCATCTGAACGTCGTTGTCGATCTTCAGAGCGGCGTTGCCGAGCGTTTCGCCCTCGATGATAGTCCTCTGTAATTTATCTTCGCAGTAATTGCCCGGATCGACGGCGCAGATAGCTCCGGCGCTGAACAGGACGTTTGTCTCCTTGGTCTTATTGATAGTCTCACGCATATAATAGGGATAATCGGCCGTTATCTTGTCGTTATCGCCGCCCATTGTGTTGGGATGCGCCGCAAAATTCAGGAACCAAGTTTCGACTCCGCCGTCGTTCGGAACAAAGCGGATCCTTGTAAGAGTGTCGTTAAGTACAAGGGGAGGACGTTTGTCAAACTGCGCGCCGGGAACATGCGTGCTTCCGATATAGAGCTTGCCCTCTTTTTTGTTTTTATATGCCTCTATGCAGACGTCCTTGATGGCGCCCATTAGAAGAGCCATGAATTCGGGATCCTTGCCGTCGCCGGGCAGGGGGCCGACGATGGGCTTGCCCCAATAGCCTACGGTGTCGATGCCGCCGTGTGTATGAGTACAGCTTATGCTGATAAGCTTACATCCGCTCTCCTTTTTGAAATCGGAGAGAGAATCTCTTATCTTCGCGACCTCGAAGCCGGTAAGACCGATGCAGTCCGCACTGACGAGGACGATACCGCCGTTGTCCTTACAGTCTATCCACATCGCGCTGACGGTCATTGGATCGAGAACGCCCTTGGCGAGATTTCCCGATTTATAGCCGGCGACCCAATACTGCTTGGCGTTTATGTCGTCGGGCATGGTGATACGCTTTGCAAATCCGACGTTGAAAAATTCATCCGTCTTGTTTTTCATAAAGACAGGCTCTTCGTCGGGTATCTCGGGAGCTTTGCCGTTGTTCTTTAAAAGCTTTTTGCCGTGTCTGATGTTTACTTTTTTCAGTATTTTTGTCAAGGTATCCTCAATACTCATTTTTCTTCACCGCTTTCTTTTATATCGTCGTCTTTTGCTGTTTCTTCTTTGTCTGCTTCCGTTTCCTCTCTTTCCGCTTCGTCTTTTTCGGGAGCAGTTGCTGTTTCGTCTTTATTATCCTTGTTTTCGGCATTTCCCTTTGCTATCCGGATAAATGAGTCGTTTTCCGCCTTGCCCATTTCCATTCTCTCCATGGCGGCTTTTCTTATCTGATCGTTTTGCTCCTTTGATTTTTTCATGCCTTTAACGATAAGGAGAATGATAAGAGCGGCTACAACCACGGAAACGGCAACGATAATGATGACCTTAACAGGAGATACGGGAGGCTTCGGGTAGCCGAACTCGTCGTAACGCATATCGTCCTTCATGACTGTCGCCGTGCCGTTTTGGATCCTTATTAGATCGCTCCATTCTGTAGCTGTTTCGGGAATGCCGTTTTCGGCGTTTCCGGCGTAGTAGAGGCGGCATCTGAAATCGACCGTCGTCTCGGGATCGAGCTTTTCACCGTCAAGATAAAACAGTCTCGTACCGATATCGTAAGGATAGAGGTCGTCCTCAATAAGCCAGTCCTGCCATTTTTCGGCGCCGTATCTCACCTGTGACTGGAGAGACATATCGAAGTTTTCGATCTTTTTGATCTGCCACGCCGCTTTCATCGTGTCATCGCTGAAGCTGATGTCAAAATATACGGCGTTCTCGTCGCCCAATACGACATTTGAAACAGCGGGCTTATCGGACGTTTTTTCGGCCGTAAACTTTTCGCTGTATCCCGCCTTATAGTCGTTGACGCAGAACACATCCGACCACGGCGAATACTGCGCCTTTCCATCGACGGGCGTTAAGACGAACCTCGCCTTTGCGTAAAGCTTATGGTTATCAAAGTCAAACGCCGTCAACTCCTCGCCGAAGTCGTTTGTTGTCGTTATAACGGCGTCCTTACATTTCGCGACGTCCTCGGCATAGATAAAACGCATAAATTCGCTTGTGAAAATGAAGTCGATGCCGAGCTCGGATTCGATCTTATCGTCAGTTTTATCGGCCTGCCAGTCGCTTTCGGAGTCGACCGACCAGTCGAAGGCTATCGAAACGCTGCCGTCGACGCCGTAATTTGTGATTTTATCCTCGCTCTGCATTGACGTGAAACGGCAAATTTTTTCGGGAACAAAATAGCTGACGTCAATGATCTCGTTTCCGTCGGTCGGATATCTGAAGGAAAAATAAAGGTCCTCCGGCGCTTCGTCGACAAGACCGTCGACGGCGTATGACATAAACGCGAAAGAGGAGAGGAGGACCGCCATCGCCGCAAGCAGCGAAATGATTTTAGCGAATTTCATAATATAATACTCCTTATATATCAATTTTAAACAAAATTATTATATCACAATATTTATATGATATCAACATCAAAAATGGCATGTTTATCAAAATTAAAAATTTGTTAAAAAATGTTGACAGGGCGCCTAAAACGTGATAACATGTGAACAGATATTCATATGTTAATGTGAAAGGAGTAGTAATCATGGCGAATATATATGAGCAGGACGCTGAAAGATGCGAATACCTCTGTGTTCACGACAGCGTCGTAAAAAAGGTCCTCGACGAGATGCCCGACGAGGAAAAGCTCTTTGATCTTGCGGAGCTTTTTAAGATCTTCGGCGACTCGACGAGGGTAAAGATACTCTATGTGCTTTTTGAAGCGGAGCTTTGCGTCTGTGATATTTCAACGCTTCTCGGCGCGACTCAGACGGCAGTCTCGCACCAGCTTCGTATTTTAAAATCGAGCAAGCTCGTAAAATCCCGAAAGGACGGGAAAAACGTATTTTACTCTCTTGCCGACAGTCACGTTACCGGTATCATCAATTTAGGTATGGAGCATATCAACGAATGATCGCATGATTTAGTTATTAAAGAGGGGAGAGAATGATAATGGAAAAAGAACAGAAGGAGTCTTTAGTAAAAATAATCGTCGGCGCCGTACTTTTCATAGCGGTGACGGTTTTAAAAAGGATATTTTCGGGGCTTGACGGCGCATGGCTGCTTGCGGCGTATCTTGTGCCTTATCTGATCCTCGGATACGAGGTCATAATCGAAGCGGCTGAAAATATCGTCCACGGCAAGGTGTTCGACGAAAACTTCCTTATGACGCTCGCGACGGTCGGAGCGTTTTGCACAGGCGAATTTCCGGAAGCCGTAGCGGTAATGCTTTTTTACCAGGTCGGCGAGCTGTTCCAGGATTTTGCCGTCGACCGTTCGAGGGAGTCGATATCGTCGCTTATGGACGTCCGGCCGGATCACGCTAATATCGAAAGGGACGGAAGGACGACGCGCGTTTCGCCGGATGAAGTAAAAATAGGCGATACGATAGTGATTATGCCTGGCGAAAGGATACCGCTTGACGCGATAGTGACGGACGGCGAATCCGATATAAATACTGTTGCGCTTACCGGCGAATCGCTTCCGAGGGACGTAAGACCGGGAGACGACGTCATAAGCGGATGCGTCAACGGCAGCGGAACGCTTCGCGCGCAGGTCACGAGGGAATACGGCGAATCGACAGTTTCAAAGATACTCGACCTTGTTGAAAACGCCTCGTCAAAAAAGGCGAAGGCGGAGAATTTTATTACGAAATTCGCCCGCTGCTATACGCCGGCAGTCGTCATATCGGCTGTTCTTCTCGCGTTTATCCCGCCGATATTCCTCGGTGATCTGACGAACTGGATACACAGAGCTTTGATATTCCTTGTCATCTCCTGTCCGTGCGCGCTCGTCATCTCCGTTCCGCTGAGCTTTTTCGGAGGGATCGGAAAGGCGTCAAAAAACGGGATCCTTATCAAGGGCGGAAATTACATGGATGTTTTAGCGAGGTCGGAGACGGTCGTGTTCGATAAAACGGGCACTCTCACAAAGGGAGTATTCAACGTGACGGTCATCCATCCGCACGAGATATCCGAAGAACGGCTTCTCGAATACGCCGCTATCTCGGAGGCGTTTTCAAATCATCCGATAGCGCGCTCGATAAAGGAGGCTTACGGCAAGGATATCGACGAAACGCGGCTTTCAAACGTCAGCGAGCTTGCCGGAAAGGGAGTATGCGCAGTCATCGACGGACATACCGTGAGGACGGGCAACGACAAGCTCATGGAGGACGAGGGGATAGTCTATCATCCGTGCCACCACGTCGGAACGACAGTACATGTATCTGTCGACGGCGTTTACGCGGGACATATCGTCATATCCGATGAATTAAAGAGCGATTCCGCCGAAGCGGTAAAGCTCCTGAGGGGGAGCGGAGTCAAAAAGACGGTCATGCTCACGGGAGATTCGGAGAGCGTCGGCGCGGACGTCGCGAAAGAAGTCGGGATAGACGAAGTTTATACGAATCTTTTACCCGCGGACAAGGTCGAAAAAGTCGAAAAGCTTCTTAATGAGACGAGCGAAAAGGGCAGTCTCGTGTTTGTCGGCGACGGCATAAACGACGCGCCCGTCCTGTCGAGAGCCGACGTCGGCATAGCCATGGGTGGCATGGGCACGGACGCGGCGATAGAAGCGGCCGATATCGTTCTTATGGACGATAAACCGTCAAAAATAGCGCTCGCCATAGAAATATCAAAGAGAACGCTTTCAATAGCGCGTCAGAATATAGTATTTGCGCTTATCGTAAAGGGGCTTATACTTTTGCTCGGAGCGCTGGGACTTGCGAACATGTGGATGGCGGTCTTCGCCGACGTCGGCGTATCGGTGCTCGCGATCCTCAATTCCATGCGCGCCCTCACCGGGAAGGCTGAGCCTTCACGCAAGTCGAGGAGGTAGAGCGCTATAGGCTTTACGTTCTCCGCCCGGGATCGGCGTAAAGTGTTATGAGACTTATTGAGGGAGGCTGAGCCTTCACGCAAGTCGAGCAGGTAGAGAGCTATAGGCTTTACGTCCTCCGCCCGGGATCGGCGTAAAGTGTTATGAGACTTATCGAGGAAGGCTGAGCCTTTACGCAGGTC
>JAILLJ010000138.1 GCA_024693205.1 Clostridiales bacterium
ACTTTGTTTCTTCCGCGGCGGTGACTGCGGGAGCGCCTATCGACAGGAGCATCAAAAGCGCCAGTATGAGGCTCAGCAATTTTTCAAAGCGTTTTTTCATATTTATCATCCTCTCGGATCTATTCGGCTTCCGTGTTCAAAATGTCGTTATACTGGTAAACATGGACGTAATCCACGATAAAGTCCGCGGGGAGAACGTCGGGGTCGTTGTCGGTTATTATACCCGACCATCCCTGATACGGCTCGCCTCTCGCGCCGTCTATCTCTACCGAAAGCTCGAGGAATTCCGGTACCCTGGACACTCCGCCGAAGGAGCTGCGTCCCGTCTCGATACCGTTTATGTAGAAAATATATTCCTTTTCGTTCCACTCCAGACCGTATGTGTTGTAGTTGACATACGGATCGGGGACGCGAACGATGTTGACGTTTTTATATCTGTGTCCCAATTCATATCCGCCGTAATGAAGGTTGCATGTGATAAGACCGTTTTCCTTACCCTTCTCTCCGCGGTAGAAGAACGGCGACTCAAACACGTCGATCTCCGTTCCCTCTGTTCCGGGGACGAAATCGTCGACATTTTCCGTCGAAAGCCAGAACGCGGACCAAAGTCCCTTTGCGGCGGGCAGGATGCAGCGGCACTCAAAATAACCGTATGTCTGTTCAAACTTACCGCGGGTCAGCACGCGGTCGCAGTAGTAGCCGGCGCCGTACTCGCCTTCCTCTTTATACTCGGCGCGGATAATAAGGTTACCGTCCTTTATAAACGACTGGGACTTATCCCAATAGCCGCCTTTTCTCCTTCCTTCGTGGTAATTCCACCAGAGACTGCGATTCAGCTTTTTAGCGTCAAAATCCTCGGCGAACGTCAGCGTAAATTTTGACATATCGACCCTGTTATCGCCCTTAGCTTTCCACGGATAGCGTATGGCGATAAGGAAGTAGTTCACAAATTCTATAAGGCGGTTTACAAATCTGTCGCGGAACATCTTTTGATCCTCGGTGAGCTCTATTTTGTCGAGGATGTTTTCAGCTGAGACCGTATTTACCTGAACATTCACATAGAGCGGCGATACGACAAGGATAAGCGCAAGAATAACGGCAATGAACTTTTTCATTTATGAGATATCTCCTTTTAAAACAGTTAATCGGTGTAGCCGAGCGCCTTGAACGCTCTTTCGGGATGATCGGTCATCAGCACGTCCGCTCCGCCGAGCGTCAGAGCCTTTACGTCGTCGGCGTTGTTGACCGTCCAGTACTGGACCGAGATCCCGTATTTATGGGCGTATTCCATGAATTCCGTCTTGCCGAGGTTTCCGATATAGAATTTTCCGTCGTCCTCGTAATAGGGCATCTGGAGCGCCATGAATTTAATTTTTTCCTTCTTGAGCTTTTCGTTCCTTGTGAATTTCCCGTAGAAATCGGCGATCTCAAACGGGTTGGCGGAACGCATGAGCTTGCCCTTATAGTGGTTGTCGATATAGTGCGAAACGTCGTTCCAGTAGCTTCCGACGATGACCCTGTCGAGCATGTCTCTCTCGGAAAGCATCCTGTAAAGCTCTTTGATCATCGTCTGCATCCACGGGCTGGGATATTTAATTTCGACGATGTAGCGGTATTTTCCGCCGCCCACCTCTTCGATATAGTCGAACGCGTCCTCGGCGAGAACGATACGGAGATTATCGGGGATATCGTCTCCGCGAAGTCCCGCGTACGGCGTTTTTCCGCCGCTCTTGAACTTTTCGCCCATGTTGAGGTTACGAAGCTCGGCATACGTCTTTGAAAAAACTGTTATGTTTTTCTTTCCGAAATACTCTTCTGCGTCGCTCTTCTCGTCGAGATAGAGGCTGTGATACAGCACCAGCTTCTTGTCCTTCGTAAGCTGGAGATCCATCTCGAAAATGTCGATGTCGCGGTCCATATCCTCGACGCACGACTGTATCGCCATAAGCGTATTTTCGGGAGCGAGACCCTTGCCGGTACGGTGAGCGGCAATGAGCGGATGGCCGTAATCGGGAAGAAAATAGCAGCCGGTGTCATAATTTTTTGTTTCCGGCTCCGTTATAACAGGTCTTTCAAGCGGAGAAAAACACATTATCGCTCCCACGATAAAAGTTATTATTCTGTAGATCAACATTTTCCGCACCGCCTTGTTAAAAATATGTAAAAATTATACCATAACAATGAATAATCGTCAACAAAAAACATCTTTAATACACACTCAGGTAATATTTTCATAAAAAGGCTTCACTTTTTCAAAATAGTGTGTTATAATTATTTAAAGCGACAAAGCTTTAAACAGATAAAGTGAGGTTATGTTTTATGCCTATAGTTGACATTTTGAGGAAAAATGCCGAGCTTTACGGAAACGACGACGCGCTCGTGGAGCTCAACTATGACGCGGAGGCCAAGAAATCATGGAGCGAGATCGAGCTCGTCGAGCCAGCGCGCAAATTCGGATTTCGCAGCGTTATTACCTGGAAACAGTTTGACGATATCGCCAACCGCTTCGCAAACTACCTGATCTCCATCGGGATAAAAAAGGACGACAAGGTAGCCATCCTTCTGATGAACTGCATCGAATGGCTCCCCGCCTATTTTGGAGTACTTAAAACGGGCGCGTGGGCAGTCCCGCTCAATTACCGAATCCCGCCCGAGGAGATACAGTACAGCCTCGAAAAGTCCGAGGCGAGCGTACTGCTTTTCGGCGAAGATACGCTTGACCGCGTCGAAAGCATCCACGAAAACCTCAAGGGCATACGCCAGTTCCTTTATACCGGCGAAAACAAGCCCGCGTTCGCAAAGGATTTTTCTTCCGCCATCATCGACTTTGATACGACCGATCCGATGATCCCCTTAACGGACGACGACTTTGCCGCGATCTATTTTTCATCCGGCACGACCGGTCTTCCCAAGGCGATCCTTCATAAGCACCGCTCCCTTTCGTCCGCCTGCGTGACGGAACAGAAGCACCACGGACAGACAAAGGACGATATATTCCTCTGCATACCGCCGCTCTACCATACGGGCGCTAAAATGCACTGGTTCGGAAGCTTCCTCGTCGGCGGAAAAGGCATCCTTCTCCGCGGCTCCAAGGCCGAATGGATCCTTCGCGCGGCGTCCGAGGAAAAATGCTCGATAGTTTGGATGACGGTGCCGTGGGTGCAGGACGTACTCTGCCTCCTCGAAGATCCGAATTTCGACAGATCGAAATATGATTTCTCCCATTGGAGGATGCTCCATATCGGCGCGCAGCCCGTTCCGCCCAGCCTCGTGCACCGCTGGCTGAAGCAGTTCCCGACACACCAGTACGACACAAACTACGGCCTCAGCGAATCGACAGGCCCCGGCTGCGTACATCTCGGCGTTGAAAACATAAACAAGGTCGGCGCCATCGGCATACCCGGCTACGGCTGGAAGACAAAGATCGTCGACGAAGACGGAAACGAAGTTAAGCCGGGCGAGGTCGGAGAGCTTTGCGTACAGGGCCCCGGACTTATGACATGCTATTATCACGACGAAAAGGCGACGAATGAGACTCTCCGCGACGGCTGGCTGTTTACCGGAGATATAGCAAAAACGGACGAGGACGGATTCATCTATCTTGTCGACCGTAAAAAGAACGTCATCATCATGGGCGGCGAAAACATCTATCCGGTACAGATAGAGGACTTTATAATGAAGCATCCCGCCGTCAAGGCTGTCGGCGTCATCGGCGTCTATCATGAGCGCCTCGGCGAGATACCCGCAGCTATAATTGAACTTAAGGACGGATGCGCCTGCACGGAGGATGAGATGAACGAATTTTGCAAGGCGCTTCCGAGATATAAGCGTCCGCGCAAGATCATATTCGCGCCCGTTCCCCACAATCCGACCGGCAAGATCGAAAAGCCGAAGCTTCGCGCGATGTACGGCGGAACGCGAGTAGTGGCAAAACAAAACGAGATCAGCGAAATTTCATAAAAATCAAATATTTACGGATATAAAACGGCTCCCCGATCTTTTGACCGGAGAGCCGCGATTTTTCAGATAAATTCTTTGGTCCATCACGTTTTTTGAGGAATTGCAAAAGCCACCTTTACACAAGGGAGGCATATATTTCCATAAAAAGAACAGTTTATCACACCAAACCGACGAAGAGAAACCCCTTTAATACCAAAGGAAACCGAACAGGAATATCATTATTATCCACTGCCATAACGCCATCGTGACTTCGACCGTATATGTCGTCGTCAAGCCGCTGTATGATACGGTAAGCGTCTGAACTCCCGTCTTTTTCCCGTCAAAGCCCGTGACATTCATCTTGCTCATATCGGTGACCTGCTTTACCGAGCCGTCGGAGTATTCCGCGTTAAGAGTAAGTCCTGTTTTATCGAGGCTGTCCCTGTATGTGTACTGCGTCTTCGGAAGATTTGCTATCGTGATCCTCTCGAGCTTATTTTCCAAAACGGTTACCCTACAGCTTCCCGATACGCTGCCGTCGACTGCTTTGGCGGTTATAACAGCCGTTCCCGCCTTTTTGGCGCTGACAAGTCCGTCGCTTGCCACCGTTGCGACCGATCCGTTTGACGAAGACCAAGTCACGTTCTTGTTTACGGCGTTATTCGGGAGTACGGAAGCCGAGAGGCGAACAGTATGTCCGACGTAAAGCGAAGTCTCGGAGGGGCTGACCGTGACGCCCGAAGGCATGACATATTCTTTTACGGTTATCTCACAGGCGTCTGTTTTGGCGGAATCCGACGTCGCGAGACATATTATCCTCGCGGTGCCGGGAGAAACGCCCGTTACAAGTCCGCTTTCGCTGACCGTTGCGACGTTGCCGTCCATCGAATACCATGTCATACCCTTATCGGAGGCGTCCGCAGGCGAGATCTCCGAGGAAAGCTGTATCGTTTTTCCCACATAGATCGTTCCGCTCTTCGGCGAAACGGTCACGCTCGAAACGGGAACGGTGATGCTAACCAGACATACCGCATGATAACCGCCGTCCTCGGTAGTCGCGGTTATGGACGCATTTCCTCCCGAAAGCGCGGTAACAACACCCGTCTTGCTTACCGAAGCGACGGATGAATTTGACGACGTCCATGTTATATTTTTGTTGCTTGCGTCCTCCGGCTCGATAACGGGCGAAAGCTGAAGCGTCTGCCCCTTTTTCAAGTCAACGGATCTTGGCGTCAATGAGATCCCCGTGACCGGTTCATTCGTCGCGGTGACGTAAAATGAAGCCGTGAGATCGTTGTATTTTACCGTGATCTCCTGTCTCCCGCTCTTGTTCGGATCGTAGCCGGAAATATCCATCTTGGATATATTGTCAACAGTCTCCGTCGTCCCGTCCGAATAAGTCACCTCGAGCATAAGCCCCTCGGCGTCAAACTGCTCGCCGACCTTATACTGAGTCCTCGGGTACTCGACTATGGTCATGCCGTAAGGAATTTTATCTTCAAATGAGAAGAAGGTCGTACTGTATTTCAGGACCGCGTCGGCGCCGGCGGCGGTTTTCAAACCAGAGATCTCGAATTTATATGTACCGTGATAAGAATCGGCTCCGAGCTCGAGAGGGCTTATATGGAACACTATGCAGCTCGGTATGCCGTAAAGCGCCGTATCCGCCCTGACATAAGAGCTCTGGACTGAGACCGCTTCATCTTTCACGGCCGGAAGGGTAAAGACCTTATTATCGGACTGTCTTGTTATCTTGACCTTTATATTTTTGACATCCGTAAATTTATATTTATTTGTGTTGAACGACACGTTCCAGGGATAGAATACATTCACAAGCTCGCTCGGGCAGTAGCCCGAGGGCGGGAACGAGATATAATCGTAATCGGAGCAGACCTGCATAGGGGTTGCCGCGGTCGTGGAAATGGAATTGAAAACGAGTGTTTCTGTCGAAACGGGGCTTATGGTAACTTCGCTTCTCGCCTGTCCGAAGCCCACTGACGTAAGGTTCGGCGCCAATATCCAACGCCTGTGCGAAACATAGCGCAGGTTATGTAAATTATCAAGATTGTTCTCTTCAAAGCACGACTGTATGACCTTTCTGAGACTTTGCGTGTCGGTATAAGTACCTGCGCCGGTGTTGCTCGTATTCGCCGCGACATAACCTCTGTTATAAAATGAATCGCTCATCCCGTTGGGTTTACTCGGAGTGTGGGTCAACTGATTCAGAGCCGCCAGGACAACGCAGCCGTACTGCTGTTTTTCACACTCGGTCTCGGAAAGCGTGACCTTGGGCATCCTCGAAACATATCTGTAAAAATTAAACAGCATAAGACCGTCGTTAAGATAGTTCTTGTTGAGCTTTCCGGCGGAATAGGGCGAAGTAGTCTTCGGGACCGAATCATATACCGTTCCCGTATATGTCTCGGGAATTTCCTTCCACTCTCTTACGATGGCAGACGGCGACGCCACAGGAAGCGTCTTATTGCCGCTCCTGGTCGTTATCTCCGTGACGGTCGCCTGCGCCGATTCCACGCTGTCAGCAACATCGCCGAACGCGAAAACGGCGGGGAATGCACCGAAAGCTATAACTGTTATAATAAAAATTGAAATTATTTTAATCAGTGCTTTAGGCATAGCTATCCACCTTTCTGTTTATATTGTACCACAAATATTTAAATTATACAATATCATTTTATATGATTTATATAATTTTTCGTCACTTTTTTCGTTTACAAATCGCCCTTAATATGTTAAAATATCCGTTAGCATTATGTTACGGTCAATGCGCCGTAAAATTTCAAAGAAAAGGGAGATATTATGCTTCAATATGTATTTTTGGGTCTTTTCGCGGTTTTCAGTCTTATCCACCTTTACCACAGCTGGACAGACGACTCCAAAAAAAGAGCTGTAACAAAGCCTTTCCTTCTGCTCTTTTTGCTCCTCTACTACATATTCGCCGCCGATAAGATCAACGTATTTTTGATCGTCGCGCTCGCCACGAGCTGGCTCGGAGACGTTCTGCTCATTCCAAAGGGCGACATGTGGTTCACCTTGGGCGGTATATCCTTCTCCTTCTGCCATCTGGCGTTTATCACGGTCTATATCCCCAACATCGACTTTTCGCTCGTCAAGTGGTATATCGTCATACCGGCAGCGCTCATTTATTACGCCGTTTCGCTGAAGATCATAGCTTCGCTTAAAAAGAGCACTCCGAAAAAGATGCTCATTCCGATGTATCTTTATCTTATCGCCAACAGCACGATGAACGCCTTTGCGCTCATGCAGCTTATCGTTTACATGAACGCGGCATCTTTGATAGCCTACATCGGCGCGCTTCTGTTCTTCATTTCGGACTGCACGCTGTTCCTCGTTCGCTATCATACGAACAAAGAACTCATTTTCAAAAAGCACTTTGTCGTTATGCTGACATATCTTCTCGGAGAATTTATGATAACGCTCGGTATCGTTCTCCTTAACAAATAATAGATCATCAAAACGTATAGAGCGTTCCGAAAGGAAAGATCATGAAAGATCACACCGTACTGTCGCTGTCCCCCGACGAAAAATATCCCCGACATTCCGAGGGAGCATTCCTGCGCCTTAAAAACGGCGATATCCTCTTTATCTATTCCCGCTTTAAAAATTCAAACGACGACGACGGGCCGAGCGACCTCGTAAAGCTCGTCTCCCATGACGAAGGCGAAAGCTGGGAGGAAGCGGGCGTTGCCGTTTCGGCCGATATGTATAACGTACAAAACGTCATGAGCGTTTCTCTGATGCGTATGCAAAACGGCGACGTAGGGCTGTTTTATCTCGTAAAGTCGTCGCCGTCTGTAAATAAGATCATGCTCAGCCGCTCAAAAGACGAGGGCAAGACGTTCTGCAGTCACAGCGAATGTACGTATTTTGACAGAGAAGGCTATTACGTTCTCAATAACGACAGGGCGATACGCCTTATCAGCGGGAGAATAATCCTGCCGCTCAGCTTCCACCGCACCTGCTGCGGCGAGTTGGGGCCGTTCGTTCATTTTGACGGGAGAGCGGTCGGATACTTCCTCTGCTCCGACGACGACGGAGAGACATGGTTCGAGAGCGACGACGCGGTATTTCCTCCGTTTTCGGGAAGTAACAGCGGACTTCAGGAGGCGGGAGCCGAGGAGATCAGAGACGGCGTCGTCTTGGGATATTTCCGGACGGATATGATGTATCAGTACGAATCGTTCTCGATAGACGGCGGGATGCACTGGACGGCGGCACAGCCGAGCCGCTTCACCTCGCCCTGTTCGCCTATGAAAATAAAAAAGAATCCCTTTAACGATAAGTTTTACGCCGTATGGAACCCGATACCAAGCTTTAACGGCAGAAAGACGCCGCCCGGCGTTTGGGGACGGACTCCGATCGTTTGGGCCGAAAGCGACGACGGCCTTTCCTTCGGCGAATATAAAATCATCGAGGACAGAGAGGATCACGGCTACTGTTATCCCGCCCTGTTTTTCACGAACGACAACGCAATGCTCGTCGCATACTGCGCCGGAAATGAAGAGGACGGAGGCTGTCTTTGCCGCCTTAATATCCGAAAGATCGCGCTTTAAAACGCCGAGCATAATTTAAAGGAGATACCCGAAATGAAAAGATCCGCAGCGCTTATATTTGCACTTATCATCGCTTTTTCGCTGACGTCATGCGGCAAGCAAGGCGATGCTGCCGCTTCCTCCAAGACTGAAAAGGCGATCGTTCCCGATACGGTCGATGAGGAAAAGATCCTCAGCCTTGATAACGCCGACCTCGTTTCCTCCGCCAAGTGGTATCTCGACGGCGAAGAGGGAGACGGCACGGTAAGCCTTCTTTTTGAAGAAAGAAAGGAAGAGCCAGACGCCGCCGTTTCGTCCGGAAGCAATTTGAGAGGCTGGTATATCGTCGACGGGTTCCAAAACTATTTTGAATGGAGAAAAGACGGAAAGCATATCAAATTCAGCGTTAAGCATAATGTCGGAACGGACGAGGTGAAGCTCAAAACGACCGACTTCGATCTCGTTCTGACCGATCCGTTTACGCTTTACGACCTTTACAGCAGAAAGGATTTTTCCCGCGGCAACTATAAAAAAATAACCGAGGCGATCGTGAAAAAGCCGTTTGTCGTAAAGATCAAGGACAAAGAGGACGCGGCAGAAAACGGTACCGCGAAATATACGTTCACGGCGGATCTCAAATACACATATACGTTCGTCAGCTCCTCCGGCGACGAGGCCGACAACGTCAAATACACCGGAACATGGAAAATGACTACGCCCGAATTTATCGATCTTAAGAAGGACGGCAAAAAGGATGACGATATCGTATTTCTTGAGGTCAGTTATAACGAAGATCATCTCCCCGTCACTCTTAACGACTCATATAACGATTTTAAACAGACGTCAAAAAAGTGATCTGAAGAAAAAACCATACGCATCCCGGCCGCCCGACGAAACGGGCGGCTGTCTTTATTTTTCGCTTCATTTTTTCCGCTTCGCATAAAAGCAACCGCATCTCCGCTTTTTATAGCCATATTTTTTATGTTTTTTCAAAAATTTCTTGTTTTTGCGACCGTATTGTGGTAACATAATACAGATAAAATATATACAGAGGTATCAGGGGTATTATCATGAAAATAAAGCTCTCCGACTATATCGCCGAATTTCTCGTAAAAAACGGCGTCACCGATCTTTTTACCGTGACCGGCGGCGGAGCGATGCATTTAAACGATTCCTTCGGACACCATCCGAAGCTTCACTGTACATATGACCATCACGAGCAGGCGTGCGCCATCGCCGCCGAAAGCTACGCGAGACTGACGCGAAAGATCGCCGCCGTCTGCGTTACGAGCGGTCCCGGCGGAACGAACGCGATAACGGGCGTAATGGGCGGCTGGCTCGACTCCGTACCAATGTTTGTGATATCGGGTCAGGTAAAGCGCGCGACGACGATCACCGCCGCTCCCGAGTTAAAGCTCCGTCAGCTCGGCGATCAGGAATTCAATATTATCGACTGCGCAAAGGTCTTTACAAAATACGCCGTATTCGTGAATGTCCCGGAGGATATCGCTTATCATCTCGAAAGAGCGTGGTATCTGGCTATGAGCGGACGTCCCGGCCCCGTCTGGCTCGACATCCCGCTCGACGTCCAGGCTTCGATAATCGAGACGGACGAATTACGCCACTATGACAGATCGGAGGACAATAGCGAGATACCGCCCGAATTTACGTCCGAACAGGCTGATGAAATAATCGAAAAGATAAAGTCCTCAAAGCGCCCCGTCATTTTCGGCGGCTCGGGCGTACGGATAGGCGGAGCATACGACAAATTCCTTAAGCTCATCGAAAATCTGAACATCCCCGTCGTCACCCCGTGGAACGCGCACGACCTTTTATGGGACGACCATCCGCTTTATTGCGGAAGGCCCGGCACCGTCGGCACTCGCGGCGGCAACTTCGTCGTTCAGAACGCCGATCTGCTTATCTCCTTCGGCTGTCGTCTCAATATCCGCCAGATAAGCTATAACTACACGGCATTCGCCGAAAAAGCATATAAGATAATAATAGATATCGACAAAGCGGAGCTTGATAAGCCTACGCTTTCGCCCGATATGAAGATACATGCCGACGTCGCCGACGTGATCGACGTCCTCCTTGAAACGGGCTTTAAAAATGACGATCCCGACCATAAAAAATGGCTCGACTGGTGCAGAAACGTCGACAAAAAATATCCCGCGGCGCGCCCCGAATTTTTCGCCGTCTCAAAGCCGCTCAACCCCTACGCGTTCATGCGTAAGCTGTCGGAGCATCTCGATGAAAACGAGATCACGGTAACGGGCAACGGAAGCGCCTGCGTGGTATCCTTCCAATCGTTCGTCATAAAAAAGGGACAGCGCCTCTATACAAACTCCGGATGCGCGAGCATGGGCTACGGCACCCCCGCGGCCCTCGGCGCCGCAGTCGCCGTCAAAAGCGAGGGAAAGCGGGTAATATGCCTCGACGGCGACGGAAGCTTCCAGATGAATATACAGGAGCTTCAGACGATAGTCTACAACCGCTTTAACATCAAGCTGTTTTATCTCAACAACAACGGCTACCATTCGATAAGACAGACACAGACTAACCTCTTCAAGCCCCCGATGTACGGCGTTTCGCCCGACAACGGCGTCAGCTTCCCCGATATGGAAAAGATATCCGCCGCCTACGGACTGCCGTATTTCCTAATAGACTCGCTCGAAAATATCGACGAAAAAATAGACGAAGTACTTAGATCCGACGGCCCCGTAATATGCGAAGCCGTGCTCGATCCCGCCCAGTTCTTTGAGCCGAAATTATCCTCGCGCGTATTGCCGGACGGCACTATAGTTTCACCCTCGCTTGAGGATATGTACCCCTTCCTTCCGCGCGACGAATTTGAATCAAATATTATCAAATAAATCAAAAAGGATGTTGTTTAAATGGACAAAACAGGAAGACAAATGCTTGATACGCTAAAAAAACTCCGCGACGATTTCGGAATAATCGCCGTCAAAGCCGAATTTGAGGCCGAAGGCTCGCGCACGGACGAGCTTGTTATGCTCAACGAGATCGTCTACCGCGCCGATATGGATCTCTATGTCAAGATAGGCGGATGCGAAGGAATACGCGACCTTGACCAATGCCGTCTTTTGGGAGCGTCCGGCATCATGGCGCCGATGATCGAAACTCCGTTCGCCATGAAGAAATTCGTCGCCGCCGCCAACAAGGTCTACGGCGACCGCCTCGACTCGATGGAGTGGATCATCAACGCCGAGACAAAGACCTGCCGCGAAAACCTTGACGATATCCTTGAAGTCGGCAAGGGCTTCTTAAACACGGTCTCGATAGGCCGCGTCGATCTCTCCGGCTCAATGGGACTTACCCGCGCCGAAATAAACGGCGACGAAGTTTTCGAGGCGACGTGCGATATCGCCACCCGCTCAAAGAAGGCGGGATATAACGTAAACTTCGGCGGCGGCATCTCCTTTGACGCCATCCCCTTTATCATCCGCATGTACGGCTATACGGACAGATTCGAGACAAGAAAGATCGTCTTCCGCGCCTCAAACGACGAAAAGACGTTGAAGCTCGGAATACTGACCGCCATGGAGTTTGAGATACTCTATCTCAAAAACAAATGCGCATTCTACAACAGGATGGCGAGCGAGGACGCCCAGCGTCTCGTCATGCTCGAAAAACGTCTCGAAAGCGCAAAAGCATCCCTTTGACCTTTTAATTTAATATACCGAGGAAAAAATCATGTTATACATCATAGACAGCGCTCATATCGAACAGATTAAAAACTGCATAGAATATTATCCCGTCGACGGAGTCACGACCAATCCGACGATAATTTCAAAAGAAAATTCCGATTTCAAATCGCTCATAAAGGAGATCCGTCACGTCATAGGCCCCGACAAGATGCTCCATGTCCAGACGACGGCCAAAAATGCCGACGATATCATAAAGGAAGCTATAGCGCTCATGGAGTTTGTCGGCGGAGACTTTTATATCAAGATACCGATAACTCCCGAGGGACTTAAGGCGACGATGAAGCTGAGCAAGATGGGCATAAAGGTCACCATGACTGCAATATTCACTCAGCAGCAGGCGCTTATCGCCGCCAAAGCGGGAGCCTCGTTCGTCGCTCCCTACATCAACCGCCTTGACAATATCGTTTCCGACGGCGTCCACGTCGTTGAGGAAATAGTCAAAATGTTCCGTATATACGATATAAAATGCAAGGTGCTCGCCGCGAGCTTCAAGACCATCGAACAGGTCCATAAGATAGCCATGGTGGGAAGCGACGCCATCACCATGAATCCCGAGCTGTTCAAACAACTCACATATCATCCGCTTACGCTTTACGCCATCGACGACTTTATGAAGGATTGGGAAAGCGTATACGGCGACAGCACGATAACCGATCTTCTCGGAGATAACGACCGCAGATAACAGGTCGTTCCATAAAATCATCGGAGGTGTCAAAAGATGAAAGTCAAACGTATCTTTGCCGCTCTGACAGCGGCGGTCATGTTTGTCTCATTCTTCGCTTTTTCGGCATTTGCCGAGGGCGAGCCGGCTCAAAAAAAGAACAATTATCCCCTGATATTCGTCCACGGCCTTAACGGTTGGGGACAGGGCGAAGGCATCAACGACGTCATGCCGTATTGGGGCGCTTCGACGGGCGATCTCATGGCCTATCTTCGGAGCGAAAACTACGACGCCGAGTCCATCTCAGTCGGCCCCATTTCAAGCGCATGGGACAGAGCGTGCGAGGTATACGCCCAGCTCACCGGCACGCGCGTCGATTACGGCGTCGCCCACTCCGCTAAATACGGTCATCTGCGTTACGGCAGGACATACGACAAGGCCATCGTTCCCGACTGGGGACAGCTTGACAACGAAGGAAAGATCAAAAAGATCCACCTTATCGGCCACAGCTTCGGCGGAACGGCGATACGTATGCTGACCGAGCTTCTCACAAACGGCTCGGCTGAGGAAATCGCGGCGACGTCTCCCGACGATATTTCCCCGCTCTTCACCGGCGGAAAGGGAAACTGGGTGCAAAGCGTTTCAACTATCTGCACTCCCCACAACAGCTCCTCGCTTTATTACATACTTGAAAGACTGAAGCTGACAAAAATCGTTCTCAATCTCAGCGCCGCTTACGTCGGCTCTGTCGGAAGATCGTCGGTAAACGGCAGATATGTCGATTTCCATCTTGAGCAGTTCGGACTCACAAACATCCCCGGTCAGAAAAACGCCGACAACTATTTCAAGGCGGTAAGACGCTTTGTAAAGAGCGGCGACTGCGCGCAGTTCGACATTTATCCCCAGGGCGCAGCCGCGATCAACGAAGCTATCGGCATAAACGATGAAGTTTATTATTTCGGATACGCTTTTTCAACGACCGAGACTTCAAAGCGCCTTAAAACTGAAATTCCGATCAAATCGACAAACCCGCTTCTTAAGATTACCGCCGCATATATAGGGATGCTCCCCTCCTTCACCGATAAAAATGTCGGCATAACATACGATAAATCGTTCCGTCCCAACGACGGATTTGTAAATACCGTGTCCCAGATGTACCCGTTCGACGATCCTCATACGGAGTTTAACGCTTCATCCATCGAGCCCGGCATCTGGAACGTCATGCCTGTTTCTCAGGGCGATCACGGAACGGCTATCGGCCTTCTCGTAAAGGAAGACAAGGTCGACGAATTCCACGCATTTTATGACAGAATGGTAGATCTCCTTGACTCGCTCGATTAACGTCATGATCCGCTGAAAACCGAAAGGGAACGGTGATACGCCATGGTTCTCAATGATTTTAAAAAATATGCCGAAGTGCCGCCGATGGGCTGGAACAGCTGGGACTGCTACGCAAACGCCGTAAACGAGGAACAGCTTCTTTCAGCCGCCGGATATATCGCCGAAAATCTCGCCGAATACGGATGGGAGTATATCGTTTGCGACATACAGTGGTCGGAGCCTTATCCGTCGCCCGACGGATATAAAAGCTTTACCGAGCTTTGCATGGACGGTTATTCCCGCCTTATACCGGCCGAAACGAGATTTCCGTCCTGTGCAAACGGCGCAGGCTTTAAGCCGATCGCCGATAAGATCCATTCACTCGGCTTGAAATTCGGAATACATATAATGCGCGGTATACCGCGTCAGGCAGTCCACGCAGGTACCCCCATCTTGGCTGACGGCAAAACGGCGCGCGACATAGCGGCGGATTATTCGCTTTGTCCCTGGAACAACGATATGTACGGAGTCGACTGCACGAAGGACGGCGCGCAGGAATACTATAATTCCCTTTTCCGCCTCTACGCCTCCTGGGGCGTGGACTTTGTAAAATGCGACGATATCTCAAATACGGAATTCAGACCCGACAGACCATACTCCGCCGAAAAAGAGATAGAGGCCATCCGCAGGGCGATCGACCTCTGCGGGCGAAAAATGGTGCTCAGCCTCTCTCCCGGGCCCGCTCCCGTCGAAAACGCGCCGCACCTTCTGAAAAACGCCAACATGTGGCGGATGAGCGGCGACTTCTGGGACAACTGGGAACAGCTTTACAATATGTTTGAGCTTTGTAAAAAGTGGGAGGGCTGTTCCGATCTCGGCTGCTGGCCCGACTGCGATATGATCCCTTTCGGAAACCTCTTTACATTCGGAAAAAGAAGCAAGGAGGAAGAGGACGCAAATATCCCGCGCAGGCGCCAGTCGCGTTTTACTCGCGACGAACAGGTAACTCTCATGACGCTCTGGTGTATATTCCGCTCTCCCCTTATGCTCGGAGGCGTGCCCGAAAGCCTTGACGGCTTTACGCTTTCGCTTCTTAAAAACAAAGAGCTTATTGAGATGCAAAAGCATTCCTACGGCGCGCGCGAATGCTACAGAAAGCGAAACGGCGATATCGCCTGGACGGCGTGCGGAGAAAACTGCCGCTACCTCGCCCTTTTCAACACGAGCCCGACGGGAAAGGCGATCCGCTTCGATCTTTCCGATATAACGATGCCGGGAGCGGAATATTCCGTACTCGACATGTGGAGCGGAGAGGTTTTCAGTTCGACCGACGCCATCACCGCAAGGATCAACGCGCACGGAGCAAGAGCGTTCAGGATAACGCTAAAATAACAAAGCGACTGTCGAATTCAGCAAAGAACGAAAATCAGGTTTAGCCTGCACTCAATTCGGGCAGATAGTGTGATATCACATCTACGCTATCTGCCCGTTTTTTTGTCGTATTATGTTGTAAAAAACAAAAAACGGGACCGTACAAAACGTACGATCCCGTTGATTTCAGTGATTTGTTTTTACACCCTGCTCGGCTTTAAAGCGGCAAGATCGAATTTTATCAGCTCGATGAGCTGGATGAAGAAAAGCTTTATCTTCGTAAAGAAGCCGGGCTTGATAAGATTGACCTTATACTGGAGCGTGTTGCCGAGGCAACGGATCTCCGCCGTCTCGTCGCCGGTATAATAGCCGTAGATGTAATAACCGTCTTCGGTCGTATATTTAACTCCGTGCTCGTCGACTACGACGTTTTTGACCGTTCCGTCTTTATAGGTAAGTCTTATATGCATACCGTAAAGATCGATATAGGGATAGAAGTACTTTGAAAATACGTCATATTCCCCGTCATCATCGTTGCCGGCGTAAAAGTCCGTTTTATCGGGATTTTTCGTAATGAACATGCTGTCAAGCGGATTTTCCTCGACCTCGATCTCAAAGCTGTAAAGCGTCTTGCCCGATATCTTGAGGTCGATGGTGTTTCTGCCGACGTTCAGCTTTGTGGGATCGTTGTTTTCCGACTCGATATCGAAAACATAGTAAGTCTCATAATCTGAGACGTCAAGCGTCTTTGACTCGAAAGTAAACTTTAAATCGGAACCTTCCATATCGATGGCCTCTGTGCTGAGGTTGCCTTCCTCATCCCTGAAAATATCCTGATCTATCGTATATCTCAGGATATCGGGATCCGATATCTTTTCGACCGAGACGAACTCACCGAGTCCCTCGACGTTTATCTGGATAAGCCCCGTGTCCTTTTCATCGAAAAGGCCTACGGCGACGGCGTATTTATGGGTGGAAGAAAGCTTGCAGACACAGAAGAAGTTGGCGGAATCGATATAGTCGTCACCGTCAGCGACAAGCTCTCCGGACTCGTCATATATATTAAGGTAGGAATCGTTCTCGCCGGAGGAATAGAAGCAGAAATATCCGTTTGCGGACGGCTCGAATTTATAGGTGACCTCTCTGACGTCTTTTGTTATAAACGCAGTCACGAGCTTACCCTCGGAGAGCGTCTCGACGTCGTTGAAATTGATCTTCTTTTTCTCTTTTTCTTCCGCAAATGAAGCGACCGCAAGAGCGGAAAACGCAAATATTACGGCAAGCAGGACCGCTACGATGGATTTAAATTTCTTCATTGTAATGTTCGTCCTTTCTTTGTGCTGATGGTTACACGCATAGTGCTACCGCTATTATATACTTATCTTTCACATATTGCAAGTAATTTTTGTTGATTTTGTGAAGAGAAACGGAAAAAATTTTGTTTTACGCCCCTCGTCTATCATTTATATATCGTATCAAGTATCTCGATAACATTCTTTACGGCGCCGTCGTTGTTGGAACGAACGACGTATGAAGCGCATGAGAGCGCCTCGCTGCTTCCGTTACACGGCACGAACGCCGCGCTTGCGGCCGTCAGCATATCTGTATCGTTATATCCGTCGCCGACGGCGTAGACGTCCTTCTTTTTCACACCGAGACAGTCGGCGAGCTTTAAAAGACCGCTCCCCTTATTGACGCCTTTTTTGACGATCTCGACAAAGGAGCCGGTCGTCGGAAGATATGACACGTCTTTAAGCTTTTCGGCGATAAAACGCTGGACGTCTGCCGAAAGTCCCGCGGGACAGCCGAGCATGACCTTTGCCCAAGGGAGAGGCACGCCGTCGGGAGAATCGACGACGTTGAAAATTATCCCCTGATTTGTAAAATGCTTTTCGCTCTCCTCGGTAAGGTTTATCGCGTATGTATCGTCAAACGGATACATTTCGATGGAGATCTCCGGAAATCTTTCATGGAGCTTTCTTACCGCGTCTTTTCCTTCTTCATAAAGTCCGTCGAAAAAGACGATCTCCTTTGAGTTAAAATCGTATGCCATGGCTCCGTTTGCGAGAAGCGCCGGAGCGTTGAAAACGGAGTTGTCATAGAGCGTCAAGCCCTGATACGTCCTGCCCGTAGAGAGCGTGAAATATCCGCCGTTGTCCTTGAAACAGCGTATCGCCTCAATAACGTCCGCCGTAACTTCACCGCTGTCGTTTTTCAGCGTTCCGTCAAAGTCGCTCGCTATCAGCACATTTTTGAACTTCATATCATTCTTCGTCAAGGTAATATCCTACGATAAAGTTTTCGGGCTTTATGAACTTCCTGAAAGACTCGAAGCAGCAGACGTCGTCCTTTTCGGGATCGAGATTATAGACCCTCAGCTCTTCGCCGTCGATCTCGACTGCGACAGTGTGGATCGACGAACGGCATTTTCCCTTTGTCCAGTAGCTGACGACGCCCTTTTTGCCCTTTTCAAGCCCCTTGATGAAGAAGTTATAGTTTTTCATCGTCTTCATCGGCAGCTTATGCTTTTTGAAATATGTCGCGGGCGCAGAGGGAAACGTCCCGAAAAGTCCCATAAGTACGTTGCCGTAGGGATAGACCTCCTTCGCTATATCGGCGAGCTCAGCCTTTTTGCCGAGAAGGACGCGAAGGTTATAGATAGCGATTATCTCACAGCCGTTATATGACATCGGGAAAAGACCGTATCTGCATTCCCGGACCGCATTACACGCCTGTCCGTTGATGATCCCGTCGCCGAGCTCTATCGCTTTGTTTACGTCGTAGTTGTCGTTTTTGATACTCATTATTTTTTCTCCTTTATATTCCTTTTATTTTTGTTCTTCTTTTTCTTTTTCGATTTTTGCGGCTTCGTCTATTTCCTTTTCGGTAAAATCAAAGAAATAGCGTCCCCTCTTTTCCGTCGACCTGCCGTAGTTTATCGCTCTTTTCGGACAGCGGTTTATACAGGCGAGGCACTGCATACAGTCGTCGAACCAGAACGGCATCTCGTCGACGATCTTTATATTGCCCTTCGGGCAGATCTTTTCGCAAAGGCCGCAACCGTTGCAGTCCCATGTCGTTTTGAACTGCTTCGTGCCGGAGGCGTATTTGCTGAACAGAGGCGAAAAGATAAATGTCTTTAACACCGCGAATTTCCCGACGCCGACGTCGAATTTAAGGTTTCCCGAATTTATGTCGTCGGCGATCATGTCGAGCCTTTCCCTCGCCGCCGCTACCTTTTTAAGGCACTCCTCCCTACTCTCGACGTCGAAGGCGATCACGTAGTTGTCGGGCATGACAACGGAATAACCGCCGTCGAGCCTTATGCGTTTTTTAAGTACGGAAACGGTATGTCCCGCTTCGCTTCCGCAGGTACATACTACGCAGGACGTCGCGCCCTCCTCGAGCGTCACGTTCCTGAGAAAATCAAATATAAGCTTCGGCGAGTTCCACGCATAGACCGGATAGACTATAATGAATTTTTCGCCCGACGCTATGATTATCTTTTTTTCTTCGCCCCTCATCAAAAGAGCGATATCTGATGTTTTTTCGCCTGTTTTTTCGGCTATCCTCTCAGCCGCCCATTTTGAATTTCCCGTACCAGAAAAGTAATACACCATCTCGATCACCCGTTTTAAAACAGAGTATAAGGAAATTATATCGCAGAAATTTACTTTTTTGTTTCCGTATCGGAATAATTATCCATATCGGAGCATATATTTATAAGATGATCGCAAAAAAGCTCAGCTGAATTTGACTTTATATGCGCTTTTTGACACGATATCATTTTTTCGCGGAACACCTTCATCCCGCAAAGCCTGTTCGCGTACGACACACTGTCAAAAAAGCTTTTCCCGAAAAAGGCCATCCCCCTTTTTGAAAAAACAGGGCGTTTCCCCTGCACTCGTTTTTTCGTCCTCCTATTATGACAAAGGGAAGCGACATCCTCGACGCGAGCGTCATATATACGCCGTCGGGATTAAGAAAAGCTATATCGGCGCATTTCATATAAAGCTCCGCGTCCTCCGACAGTCTTTCGACATAAATATTTTTATGCGGAGAAAAATACGACGCGAGACGTTTTTCGTCCCTTTTATTATCGCATACGACGAGGTGACCGCAGTCCTTTCCGAAAAGAGCGTTTGACGCCGCCAGCGTTTTTTTGACGGTTTTGAGCGGCGTTTCCGATAATATATAAAGTATCACCGTGCCGTCCCTTGAAAGCCCCAGCCTTGATCTTATATCGCCGTCAAGGTCCTCCGACACATCGAGCGGTATGCCAAACGGCAGAAGCTTATTTTCCCTTATCCCGTCGGAAACGAAGCCGAGCATCGACTCGTCCGACGGGATAACATAAAGGTCGCATCCGCTGTCGGCCGTACCTTTTTCACATTCGTAGCCGCGGCAGATCATGACAAGTAAAAATTTACAGCCCGCATTCCGGCGAAAGCGAGAGAGGTAAGACGCGCTTTTTATCCCGAACACCACGACTGCCGAATACATCGTCCTTTTGAGCCTGCCCTTCAAAAAGCGCATCTGCCCGTACCCGACGGCTTCGGTATCAGCGCCCATACCGTCAAGTCTTTTTTTAAGGCAGTTTATTACTTCAGCATCGCTTTTTTCTTCAGCTACAAAAAGGATCTTCAATGTTCAAAGCACCGTCCGTGAGATCTTTACCGAAATATTTTCTCCCCGACTGTACGCTATATACATTATTGTAATTTGTATGGTTAAAATTAACATTTTAGTATTGATGTTTTAAAAACATTGTGATAAAATAATTGAGACGTACTATAATATTGTAATAGAGGTGACGCATAAAATGTATGATGTATCAATAATCGGATGCGGAATAATAGGCTCCGCTATCGCATACGAGCTTTCAAAGTATAAGCTGAGTACGGTGATTATTGAAAAAGAAAACGACGTGGCAATGGGTGCGACAAGAGCCAACAGCGCTATAATACATGCCGGCTACGATCCGCTTCCCGGTACTCTTATGGCCAAGCTCAACGTCAGAGGCAACGCCCTTTGTAAGGAGCTTTGCGAAAAGCTTGCCGTCCCGTATGCGCAGATAGGCTCGCTTGTACTCGCTTTCTCCGATGAAGAAGTCGATACGCTGAACGAGCTTTACGATCGCGGCGTCAAAAACGGCGTTCCCGGAATGAAGATCCTTTCATACGACGAGGCAAAGGCGATCGAGCCGAATATCGCCGACAACGTAAAGGCCGCTCTCTATGCTCCCTCGGCAGGGATAGTCAATCCCTGGGAATTTGCATTGGCGCTCGCCGAAACAGCCGTCCGCAACGGAACGGAGATAATGTTCAATTCCCCCGTTGAGTCCGTAAACAAAAAAGACGGATATTACGAGATCGTCTGCGGAGATAAAACCGTAACGTCAAAATACGTCGTCAACGCCGCGGGAGTAGGCGCTCTGGCCATACGCGACATGGTGCTTCCCCACTCCTACGATTCCCTTCCGAGCAAGGGCGAATATTATCTTCTCGACAAGAGCGAGGGCGACCGCGTTTCACACGTTATTTTCCAGTGCCCGACGGCGAGCGGCAAGGGCGTTCTCATAGCTCCCACGGTCCACGGCAACCTCATCGTCGGCCCCAACTCCGTTTCATGCGAAGAGGGCGACACCTCCACGTCGGCGGATGATCTGGCTTTTGTAAGAAACAGCGCGTTAAAGAGCGTCCCCTCGACAAACTTCCGCGCTAATATAAGGAACTTCGCGGGCGTCCGTCCCAACACGTCGTCAAACGACTACGTGATAGACTGTGACGACGGATTTTTCGAGGCCGCCGCGATAAAATCGCCCGGTCTCGCCTCCGCTCCCGCTATTGCCGAATATGTCGTCGATATGATGAAGCAAAACGGCGTAGAGCTTATCGAAAAGGATTCCTTTATCGATACGAGAAAGCATGTCCGCTTTAAGGAGCTGAGCCACGAGGAGCGCGAAAAGATCGTCAAAGAGGATCCTCTTTTCGGCAGAGTCATCTGCCGCTGTGAGACAGTCACCGAAGGAGAGATCGTCGAGGCTATTAAAGCTCCGATAACCCCCTATACGGTAGACGGGATAAAAAGACGCTGCGGCGCGGGACTCGGAAGATGCCAGAGCGGCTTTTGCGGTCCGAGAGTTCTCGAGATACTTTCGCGCGAGCTCGGACTTCCTCCCGAAAAAATAGAAAAAGATAAAACCGGAAGCTATATCGTAAAGAAGAGGAGGACTTAAAATGTACGAGCTTGCAGTAATCGGAGGCGGTCCCGCCGGTCTTGCCGCCGCATACAGCGCATATACAAACGGCGTTAAAAAAATAGTCATCCTCGAACGCGACAAGGAGCTCGGCGGTATACTTAACCAGTGTATCCACAACGGCTTCGGACTTCACCGCTTCAAGGAGGAGCTATCCGGCCCCGAATATGCCCACAGATTCATTGATATGCTTAAAGATACGTCTGTCGAGGTACGTCTCGACACGATGGTCATCGACATAACTCCGGAAAAAAAGATCTATACGGACAACCCCTCCGGATATGACGTCATCGAGGCGGAGTCGATCGTTCTCGCGATGGGCTGCCGCGAAAGAACACGCGGAGCTATTTCCATCCCCGGAACGCGTCCCTCCGGCGTCTTTACGGCAGGCGCCGCGCAGAGATACCTCAACATGGAGGGTCTTATGGCGGGAAGCCGCGTCGTGATCCTCGGCTCCGGCGATATCGGACTCATCATGGCCCGCCGCCTCACTCTCGAGGGCGCCAAAGTCCTCGCATGCGTTGAGCTTATGCCCTATTCCGGCGGACTTACGAGAAATATCGTCCAGTGCCTTCACGATTTCGATATACCTCTTTATCTCTCCCATACCGTCACCGAGGTAAGGGGCGATAAGCGCCTTACGGGAGTAACGGTCGCAAAGGTCGACGAAAACCGCCGTCCCATCCCCGGGACCGAAATGGACTTCGACTGCGACACGCTCCTGCTGTCAGTCGGACTTATCCCCGAAAACGAGCTTACGAGAGCGGCAGGGATAGAGATGGATCCCCGCACTAACGGCGCGTACGTATTTGAAAACATGGAGACTTCCATCCCCGGCGTATTCGCCTGCGGAAATGCCGTTCACGTCCATGACCTCGTCGACTTCGTGTCCGACGAAAGCTCGCGCGCGGGCGTCGCGGCGGCGGCATATATAAAGGGCGAAAAACACGGCGGAGACGCGATACCCTTCAAAAACGGCTCCTGCGTCACCTACACCGTTCCCCAGAAGCTCCATAAAAACACCACTGCCGAAAAGACAGACGTGTTTTTCAGAGTCAACAAGGTCTTTTCCAAGAGCCGCATAGTCGTTTCGGACGAAAACGGCGTTATCGCCTCGTTCAACCGTCCGTTCATGGCTCCGGGAGAGATGCAGCATATAATCATTCCGACAAATAAACTTAAAGGTTCGGAAAGCATTACGATTTCCGCAGAGGAGGCGACACAGCAATGACGGAACTGACATGTATAGGCTGCCCGATGGGCTGCCGTCTTACGGTCGACGAAGAAAATGATTACGCCGTGACGGGCAACAGCTGCAAGCGCGGCGAGATCTACGGCAAAAACGAGCTTAAAAATCCGACAAGAGTCCTCACCTCTACAGTTGCGATAACGGGAGGAATCCACGACAGATGCCCCGTCCGTACAAAGGACGCCATTCCCAAGGGCAAGCTCTTTGACGCGATGGAGATAATCAAAAAGACGGAGATACAGTCCCCCGTTAAATGCGGCCAGGTGATAATCGAAAACATCCTCGACACCGGCATTGATGTAATAGCTTCAAGAGATATGTAATCATTTTTCCGTTAAAGAGAGTCGGCAAGATCGCCGGCTCTCTCTTTTTCTTGCAAATATCTTACAATAATGCGAAAAATGCCTAAAAAATTCTTGCTTTTTGCTTGCCATAATGGTATTATATAGATAGTGGGATTTTAGCGATCCGCATAATAAAGAAAGGTAGGTGCCATAATTGTGAAAAAGCAATTATCAAAAATGACATCTGTTTTCCTCGTACTCCTTTTTGCACTTGGTTCATTCTCTCCCGTATTGCCCGAATTCGGTGCGCTTCTCGGATTTGACGCTTTTGCCGAATCGGCGTCGGGAACTTGCGGCGACGAGGGCGACAACTTAACATGGACTCTAGATACCTCTTCCGGCGTCCTGACAATAGACGGAAACGGGAAGATGGCGTCATACACTTCTTCCAACCGTCCCGGATGGTATGACTACAAGGATCAGATAACCTCCGTTACCGTTTCCGAGGGCGTTACCTCTATCGGTAATTATGCCTTCAGGGACTGCTCGGCTATGACGGACGCGTCGCTCCCGTCATCGCTTAAAACAATAGGTCAGAACGCTTTCGGCGCTTCCGGACTTACGTCGATAACGATCCCAGAAAATGTCACCAAGCTCGACAACATGGCTTTCGGCGGTTGTAAGGATCTTACGACGATCAATTATAACGCCACGAGCCTTACCTCGGTAACCGGCACGCCCTTCTCCCTTGCCGGCGCCGAGAGAAAACCCGTCTCAGTCGTTTTCGGAGACAGCGTCCAAACGATACCCGACGATCTTTTCAAGGCCAACTATGACAACTGGATGCTCAACATAACATCCGTCACATTCGGCAGCTCCGTTAAGACCATCGGCGCGAGAGCGTTTAAAAACATGAGCGGTATCGTAACGCTCGTCCTTCCCGCTTCGCTCGAAACGATAGGCAACGACGCCTTCCTCGGCTGTTCGGGACTTAAAGGCTGGATCGATATCCCCCAAAG
>JAILLJ010000014.1 GCA_024693205.1 Clostridiales bacterium
CGACGGCGGTTTTTTGTGTCTGTAAGGTTTTATTATATGTCAATTGGTTGGGGGGCAGAAAGAAGAACGGTCGTATTAGACTTTGAAAAAAAGCGCATCCCAAAGAAACGTTATATTTTTCCCAAGATAGCGCAATACGCATACAGAGCCACCTTCTCCTGTTTAAAGGCTTTTTTACACTCTATAGGATAAAATATACGTCTACCGTTTGTCAAGCGATTCGGCGTGAATCAGCCGTTTTTGGGAGTGAACGGCCATTACGCCCGCCTGCGCGCATGCGCAAAGCCGTCTTCCGGGCAACATAGATCCCCCGAAAGCGTCTCCGCCTCCGTTATATCAGGATCTGTTCAAGCCTCATCACTTGTGAGGCGTTATACTTATCGCTCATCCGGATGAATGCTGCAAGCTGCTTATGTGTCTCCCGAAAAGGTATGGGAATTTGCAGGTCAGCGATATCCTTAAGAGTCAAATTATGGATATTGAATTAAAAACGGTTGCCGGATCGAATGAAATCCAACAGATTCATATGCCGGATCCCGTTGCGGTGCTGCAGCAGATAGTCTGTGGTCAGCACATACTTAGGATAATTATCTTTTACGGTCTCCAATGGGCGGTACTCACGGTTTTCCGTTTCCTTGCTCAATGCAATTGTGTAGGCGACCTGCACATATGCGTAATCCATATCGGTATTGCGCAAAATGAAATCGCATTCAAACTTGCCGAATCGTCCCACGCTGACGGAGCAGTCCAGCGTCTTTGCGTAAATAAACACGATATTCTCCAAAACCGGACCGTAGTTGATCTGATTATCCGTGTTGTCGGCGTAGTAGAAACTCAAATCGGACAGATAGTACTTCTTGTCCCCATGCAGCGACTTTTTTGATTTCATGTCAAAGCGCGGACATGCATACAGGATCTTTGCGTCGATGAGCGTTTGCACGTACCGGGCGACGGTCTCTTTCGTCACCCTTGTTCCGTCTGCGCGCAGCGCTTCGCAGAGATTCGTCAGGCTGGTCATGGAACCGAAATTATTTATGACAAATCGGCGAACGGTTTCAAAAGTCTCTCGATCTCTGATCTTCACCCTATGCCGTATATCTTTTTCAAAAATCTCCTGAGTGACGCTCTGCACATAGCGGCGCTTATCTGCAAGCGTATCCAATAACACCGTTCTCGGAAAACCGCCTTCTAAAATATAGCTGTTCAGTTCAACCATCGGATTGGCGTCGACCGGCTTTCCGTAGAACCGTTTCATGTCTTCATACTCTTCAAAGCTGAGCGTGAACAATTCAATTTCCAAAAATCTGCCGGTCAGCTTGGTCGTGATCTCACCGCTGAGCAGATAGGAGTTTGACCCTGTTACAAAGATCGACCAGTCTCCTTCTGTCCGGAATCCGTTCAGCACATCTTCAAATCCCGTCACATTCTGCACTTCGTCCACGAACAAGTATTTCAAACCGTCGGCTGTTCCCTGCTTTTCGATCTCTTTTTCGAGCGCGTCGGCAGTTTTGATGTTTTTGTAGCCGCGTTTATCCAAATCGATATAAATAATATTGCTGTCCGCGACCCCGCCTTGTTTAAGCTCGTCGGCAATCGTTTGCATAAGGCTCGACTTGCCGCAGCGCCGCACGCCGGTTATCACCTTGATAATGTCGTCGGCATGATAAAAACCCCTGATCTTTTTCAGATAATTCTCTCTGCTGTATAACTGCATACCGGTTTCTCCTTTTCTGCTGCTCATACAATAATATTAGCAGATATCACCGAAAAAATCAAGTTAAGACTGCCGATTTTTTGTTTTTTCAATCATCGGCAGTCTTATTATCTGAATTATAACGACATTATCGGCTTTTTATTTTTGATGAAAACCGCCGAGATCCTTTATATGTCGCAGAAAAGCGTTTCCGCGGCAGAAAGCTTTTACAACTGTTTTGCATTCAGCCATTCGCGCGCGAGGGCGTAGGCTTTTTTGCCGTTTTGAGACATATAGGAGCTGTGTCTTTCGCCCCTTAGGATCGCCATATCGCTCGAAGGTATATTTTCGGCAATATAGACCGTATCCGACGCCCACATGATGTCATACTGTCCGCTGACGATATAGGCGGGGCATGTGATCTTTGCGAGATACTCCGGCGTGAAATCTGGCAGCGTCAGCATAAGATCGTTGAGCTTATCGCGGCGGAACAGATTCTTTATCGCGACGCCGAGCGGGAAATACGGCTTGAAAGTTTTCGGATGGGAATTTGCGCCGCAGGCGATGATCGCGCCCGGGACGTCGGGATAGTCCGCGGCAAGCGTGATCGCGTTTATCGCGCCGTCGCTGTGTCCCATTATTACCGGCTTTTGAAGTCCGAGCGCTTCGATAAACTCCTTTATATCCTTTGCCATAAGTTGATATGTGATCTCGCCCGGATCGCTGCTGCTTCCGTGGCAGCGGCTTTCCGGCAAATAGACCGTGTAATCGTTCACAAGATACGTCGCCGCCTCACGCAAGGAATTCACACTGCCGCCGTTGCCGTGTACGAGGATCAGCGGCGGTTTATCCTTGCCGTATACTATGTAATGCATCAGCACCTCGGACAGCTGTATGTAGTCGTCTGTCTCCGCCTGAGTTACGGGCACAGGCAGATCGGACACTTTGATCGTTTTCGCATTGTACTTTTCGGGACGGACAAGAAGATCCGCCTGCGAAGCCACTCCGCCGAACACCATAAGAAAAGATAAAAGGATATTTATAAAAGCAGTCATACGGCGTATCTGTCTCCTTCTTTTGTTTTTTTACAAGGCTTTCATCCTCAGAACTTTCCGCCGCCGTGGCTTCGGCCGGAGGACGAGGTGTGTGAGCCGGGAGAGGAATATGAAGAACGCGAGGGCGAGGAGGAGCTGCTTTCTCTTTCCACGCGGCGTGTTTTGCTGACGTTCGAGTGCAGGAAAGTATCTTTTGATACCCTCGAACACTTCGCCGTCGGCGGTCACGATGCGAACGCGCTTGCCGTCAAATCTTTTCAGCTCCATTTTCGCCCGTTCCCCTCCGTTCTCTTCCTCAAATCATATCAAAAGAGTACCATAAATCCGAAAAAAAGTAAAGGAGGTCCCGCGATTTGTGCAGTGGGGTCTTCATTCAACCAAATTCGTGTTGTAAAAGGAGTTAATATATGGTAAAATCAAAAGGATAAAATGCTGTTGATCGGGGTGCTGTTATGGCTATCACTAAAAAAGCAAAAGAAATGTCAAAGGCCGCAAAGGATTTTGCCGAATACTGGAAAGGAAAAGGTTATGAAAAAGGCGAAAGTCAGAAATTCTGGCTTGAGCTTTTAGGCAACGTTTTCGGTATTGATAATCCCTCTCATTTCGTTGAGTTTGAGGAACAGGTTAAGCTTGACAAAACAAGCTTTATTGATGTTATGATTCCGTCGACCCATGTGATGATTGAGCAAAAGAGCATTGATAAGAACTTAAGAAAAGCCATAAAGCAATCCGACGGCTCGTTGTTGACCCCGTTTCAGCAGGCAAAACGTTACAGCTCCGAGCTGCCTTATTCACAAAGGCCTCGTTGGATCGTAACATGTAATTTCAAAGAGTTCCTCGTTTACGATATGGAAAATCCAAACGGCGAACCTGAAAGCATTCTGCTTGAAAATCTGGCGAAAGATTATTACCGGCTTGGCTTTCTTGTCGACACCGGCGATGAAAATATCAGGCGTGAAGAAGAAATATCTATCAAGGCCGGAGAGATCGTCGGAAAGCTTTATGACGCGCTTTCAAAACAATATACAAACCCCGACGACGAGAGATCACAAAAGAGTTTGAACGTTCTTTGCGTACGTCTTGTATTTTGTTTTTACGCCGAAGACGCCGAT
>JAILLJ010000018.1 GCA_024693205.1 Clostridiales bacterium
CGCTGTCTGCCTTTTTATTATTCTAATATGAATATTTGACTTACGATTTTTATTTCCCGTATGAGTTACAGGCGTCCGTGATGATCTCCCTCTCCTCTTCGGTGAGCATACTGTACATCGGAAGTGAAACGCAATGCGCCGAAAGGTATTCGCTGTTTTTGAGCGAGCCCTCTTTATATCCGAGATAAGAAAAAGCCTTCATGAGGTGACAAGGAAGCGCGTAATGTATGCGGCATTCTATCCCCTTTTTCGCCATATGCGCCATGAATTTCTCCCTGTCATCGACGGTCACGACATACATATGACGTGCGGCCGTGACGTCGTCGGAAAAATTTTGTTTTTTTATCAGAGGATTCGTTATTCCTCTGTCGTATCCTTCGCAGATCACTTTTCTCTTTCCGTTAAGCTCATCGAGCAATGAAAGATTTACTCCGAGAACAGCGGCTTCGATATCGCCCATCCTCATATTAAAGCCGATATCCGTATGGTCGCCCGTCTCCTTTTCGGCACAGTGAGTGCTGAGACTTTTTACCCGTTTCGCGCAAACTTCATCGTTTGTCACAACGCATCCGGCGTCTCCGCAGGACGCGAGATTTTTCGTCGGATAAAAGCTGAAGCATCCCACTTCTCCGAGACCGCCGACCGGTCTTCCCTTATACTTCGCGCCGTGCGCCTGAGCGCAGTCCTCGACTATCGGAAGCGAATACTTATCGGCTGTTTTTTTAACCTTATCGAAATCAAACGGCTGACCGAAAAGGTGAACTCCTATAATGGCCTTTGTCTTTTTTGTGACGGCTTCCTCTGTCTTGTCGCCGTTTATCTCCCAGGTATCCTCCGTACAGTCGACAAAAACGGGAACGGCGCCGTTATAAACGACGCTCCACGCCGTCGAGACGAACGTATACGAGGGCAATATCACTTCGTCTCCCTCTTTTATCCCGAGCGCCCTAAGCGCGAGAAAGAGCGCGTCCGTGCCGCTTCCCACGCCGCAGGCGAACGATGTCCCGCAAAATGACGCGAAGTCGCCCTCGAATTTTTTGACAAAACGTCCGTTGCAAAAATCGGCGGCTTTAAGGACCTCGCCTACAGCGTCCGAATATTTTTTAAAATACATCCCGTACTGACGTTTAAGATCGCAGAAAGGGATAGGATAATTTTCACTCATCTTTTTTCAGCAAGCTTTCTTCAATTATATATCTCGGTCTGTTTTTGGCGTTAAGGCTGATATCGTAAATGTATTCTCCCAATATCCTGAGGGCAAAGAGAACTGCCGAAACCGCGAGCCAAAGGCATGAAAAGATCAGCGCCGTATTTGAAAAATCTCCGAGACAGCATTTTACGATAAACACTACCATCCCGATGATCCCCGCAATAAAGCAGAGTGCGGATAAAAGCCCGATAAGATGTATCGGTTTTACGCTGTATGAGGTCATAGCGCGTACGGCAAGATAAAACAGAGACTTGAAGTTATAATGTGACTTTCCGTTTTCTCTCGGCTTTCTCTCGTGACAGACGATGCTGTGTTTAAATCCGAGAAGCGGCACGAGCGCGGGGATGAAAATATTTTTTTCGCCGCATTTCAAAAGCTCCGACGCGGCGCGCCTGCTCATCAGTCGGTACTGCGAATGTTCTCTGACAAGCTCCGTGCCCGCGCGCGACATGAGCTTATAAAACGCCTCCGACGTGACGCGCGTCAAAAAAGGCTCCTTGTTCCTCGACGTTCTCACTCCGTAGACTATCTCATTTCCGTTTTCGTATTCATAAAGCATCTTTTCAACGGCGTCGGTCCCGTCCTGGAGATCGGCGTCCATTGTTATCAAAACGTCGGCGTATTTTACCGCCTGCTCCATCCCTGCGAGATACGCGTTTTGTTCGCCGCTGTTGTGAGCGAGGCTTATGCCGGTAAACAATCTGTCTCTCTCGGCGTTTTCGCAGATCATCTTCCACGTACCGTCGGTCGAGCCGTCGTTCACAAAAAGAACGCGGCTGTCGCCGCCGATAACGCCCTTCTCGATAAGACGCGTCATTTCCGCTTTAATTTTTTCAGCCGTACTTTCAAATATCTCTTCCTCGTTGAAGCACGGGATAACAACATATAATGTTCCGCACATAATCAAACACCGTATCGTTTATTATCAGGATATTATATATTTTCGGAGAGATCACTCCGACTGTTTTTTGTTTTCTGCGTCTTCAAAAAACTTATCGCATCCCTTTTGAAGGAACTCCCGCGCTTTTTCGACGCCCTCGTCGGACAGATCGAAAACGTCGGAGACTATCGCGTCCCTGTCCGCAAGCTCAAAGCAGACGTGTCCGATATAATATTCCGCAGCGAGCTTCGTCTTGTCGTCGGGACTTGTAAGCGCGCGGTAGCAAAATACATCGGCGAGCGGGGACGCCGTAAGTCTTTCGGGCGTACAGGAGCCGGTCGTAACATTTCCCTGAGTGTAATATGTCAGCGTCGATAAAACTACTTTGTCAGACATCGTATATCCCCTTTATTGCTGCTGCTTTCTGTCTTCCTCCTGAGACTCCTCGATCGACGGGCGAAGCGACTCGGCGATATTCAAAAACGCCTCAACGACCTGCGGGTCGAAATGTGTGCCGGATTCCTCTCTTATTATGTCGACCGCTCTGTCGAATTCAAACGGCTCCTTATAGCCGCGCCTCGAAACGAGCGCGTCGAAAACATCCGCTACCGCCATTACTCTCGCGGGAAGCGGTATCTCCTCGCCCTTCAGCCCACGCGGATATCCTTTTCCGTCCCATCGCTCGTGGTGACAGTACTCCATGTCGATGGCCTCTTTAAGATATCCCGATCCGCTCGTCGCGGCATACGTTCCGGAAAGTATTTTCATACCCTCCGTCGTATGAGTTTTCATTATCTCAAATTCCTCGTCGGTGAGCTTGCCGGGCTTATTCAGTATCACATCGGAGATCTTTATCTTTCCGACGTCGTGAAGCGGCGCGGAGCGCGTCATGCTTTCGACGAGATCTTCGTCCAGCACCTCAGGATACATCCCCTCGCGAAGCATCTCCTCGGAAATGAGCCTGACGTACTTTGAAGTCTTATAAATATGGTCGCCTGTACATTTGTCGCGGCTTTCGACCATGGACGCGAAATCCATGATGATGCCTTCCTGAAGCTTTGTTATCGTCTCGGCGTCCTTGTTTACCTTGTCGATATATGATATCGACTCGTTTGCGAGCTTTGCGAGCGCATAGTAAAGATTAGTTATCTCGTCGCCCGTGTTTATGTCTAATTCGTTTATCGCTTCGACGCTCTTTCTGCGCCCGTCCTCGCTGTCGTAAGCGAACTGTGACGCGACTTTTTCCATCACGTTGAGCGGCTTTACAAGACGGCTTTTTGCAAAAATAAGCGTTATCACCAGAATGGTCAGCGACGACGCGAGCAGAAGCGAAAATACCTTGATAATAAACACTTCCTCGTCAGCCCTGAGATCCTTCATCGAGATGTCGGCGCAGACGTAAGCCGTCACTTTTCCGCCGCTGTCCTTTATCGGCTTATAAGCCGTAAGGAGCCAGCCGTATGTGTCGTCCGTCGCAACGGGCTCGATCTCCTCTCCCTTTAAAAGCAGAGGTATTTTGTCCTTGAACGACTCGTCATAGGGGAACACATCTCCCGGCTTACCGCCCTCGACGTCGATATTGCCGTCCTCGTCATAGCTGTCGAGATCGAAAACGACATGTATACCGTCCTCCTCAAAATGATAGACATAGACGTACTTCAGATCCCTGAAAGCATTTTTTAAATTAATGAGGCGCTCTTTTGTTTCGAGATATCCCGGAGCATTTTCTCCGAGCGCCATGTATTCCCCTACCCTGTCAGCGTCGACGATAGTTGCCTCAAGCTCTGTCGCGCTGACGGCGATGGCGGTGTATTTGTCTATTACGATATTTCGGTAAAGCAGGAGACTGCTGACAAGTATCATCGAGCCGAGAGCCAGCTCAAAAACGGAGAGCATAATGATGACCTTGCCGAGCACCGATCTTAAGATGCGAAGCTTGTCGCGTCCGCGGCTGTCGCTGATAATGTCGAATATTTCCGTACGTAAAAAGTGAGACGTAAAATCTTTAGGCAACAGGCGGAATATCAGAATGCACAGCAGAACGACGACAGTCTTGTCGATGAGATCATAGAGTATGTCCGAAAAGAGCTGAGCCAAAAACTTTGAATGAAGCCCCGCGTTATAGAAAAAGTAAGCGAGCGGAGCGGAAAAGCCCTCGCCGAAGTTCTTGCCGTATAAAAACCATGTCTGAACGGAGCCGATCCCGCCGCCTATAAGGGCCAAAATGATTATCGACATTATTATGCCGCCGACCGACTTGAAACGCTTGCTGCGTATAAGAACGGCCGTCACGATGGCGATAAGTACATTGACAAGGCTGTAGTAGATCGTCACGCTGTCGGAAAATCCGTTAAAAAAGTTCGTAAAAAATCCGACTATGACTCCCGGCAGAACGCCGCCTATCATCGTCGACAGAACGGTGCCCATACAGTCAAGAAAAAGCGGTATCGAAAAACGGCTCATAAGCCTTGAAAGTATTATGTTCAAGGCAATACCGCCGATCACGAGGAACACCGTCGCCGCGAGACGTTTGTAAAAATCCTTATTGCTTTTGATTTTTGATCCCATAAAAGCCACCAAGCCCGATAAAAAGATTATTGGATAGCAAAGTCAGACCATTTGACTATGTCGGAATAAACCGTTTGCCTGTCAAGCTCGTTTAATATCTCGTGCCTGTCGTTTTCATAAAGCTTCATAACGACGTCCTTGTGACCCGAAGCCTTAAGATCTCTATGGACCTGTTTTACTCCGTTTCCGTAATCGCCTACCGGATCCATCTTTCCGGAGATAAGAAGGATCGGCAGATCACGGGACAGATTCTGATACCAGCTTTTTTCCGACACGTTATTTAAGATCGTAAACATATCGCGGTATCCGACTGCCGTAAAGAGATATCCGCAGTAATCGTCTTTGACGTATTTGTCGACTATCGCCGCGTCCTTCGTCAGCCAATCGAAGGCCGTTCTGGGATTGTTGATCTTTTTGTTATAGCTTCCGAAAGCGATCTTATTGATAAATTCGCTGCGGTATCTGCTGCCCTTCATCTTTGCGATAAGGGAAGCGAGGGTTATGCCTATACCGGCGCCAGGATTGGAGCCGCTCGTTCCGCAGAATATCGCTCCGGCAAGATCGGAGCCGTATTTTTCGGCGTATTTTCTCGCGACGAACGAGCCCATGCTGTGGCCGAAGAATATCACCGGCCTTTTACGGTATGTCGCTCTCGCCTTGTCTGTCAGAAGCTTGGCGTCATTTACAAAGCCGAGCCAGCCGTCGCTTTCGCCGAAATATCCGAGATCCTTTTTAGACGCAACGGATCTTCCGTGACCTATATGGTCGTTAAGAAAAACAGCGTAGCCGTTGGAAGCAAGATATCTCGCAAACTCCTCATATCTTTCGCCGTGTTCCGCCATACCGTGGGCTATCTGAAAGATCGCCTTGACGTTTGACGGATCCTCCGGCGCCCACGAGCGCGCAAAAATATTTCCCACTCCCGTGGTCGAAGGGTACTTGTATTCCTCGCGTATGATCTCCATATTTTCCATCCTTTCGCAAAAGCAATAAATGTATAAAGCTTACATACCGATCATTTTAACAGATCTTAATTATACCATAAATAAGCCGTTTTGTAATCAGTTGAACACGCATTTTTTAATTTCGTAGCTTTGTACATACATTTACGGTTTTATTTGTGCAGAATGGATATATCGCCTCGGACTGATCGCCGAGAAAAATGTCATATACAAACGGCGGCGACCCCTCAGTCAGCCTTGCGGCTGACAGGGGCTGTCGCATTTAGATGAAGACGCCGTTTTCTTCG
>JAILLJ010000033.1 GCA_024693205.1 Clostridiales bacterium
AGACGAAACATATCCGACGGCGAGCTTCGTGAGGAGCTTATAGATCTGCTCATTCCCAAGGAGATAAAGAGCGATTCCGCTTTTTCAAGATTCAAAAAAGTTTTTGAAGGGAGGAAAGAGCATGAAGAAAAAAATCAGTGAAAAGAAATCATTGTTCGGACTTTTTTCAAACAACAAGTTTACGCTTTTCTTTTCCTTCCTCGTCTCCGTTATTATCTGGGCGCTCGTCGCTGTTTTTGCGAGCCCCGTTGAATCGAGAAATTTCAACGATATCTCCGTAAATATCAATACGGAGGACAGCAACGCCGAGCAGCTCGGCCTTTCGATATTCGGACAAAAGGATTTTACCGTCAATGTTACGGTCAAGGGCAAGAGATACGAGATAAGCCCGACGGCGCTTTCCGCCGACGATTTTATCGTTACGGCCGATTGCAGCAGCGTCGACTCCTCCGGCAAACAGGTGCTTAACGTCAAGGTCTCTCCCGCTAACGTCAACGCGGCTTTCGAGATAACTAATTACGAGCCCAAGACGGTCACGGTCTATTTCGATTATCTTCGTACGAGGTCATACAGCGTCAAGACGGAAATAACTCCGTCAAGCGATTTCGTTTCGGACGAATATATTAAAAAAATAGTTCCCTCGCGAACCGTAGTCGACATTTCGGGACCGGTCACGAAGCTCGACCAGATATCGAGCGTCATCGCAAAGATAGATCTGAGCGACAAGACGCTGCCGCTCACAAAGACGGAGACGTTTGAAACTACCGCCATACCGGTAAACGAAAAGGGCGGAACGATACCTTACGTCAAGGTCGGCGACGGAAACGATAAAATAAGCGTTACCATCCAGGTCTTAAAGTCCGTAACCTTGAAAAGCTCGGTACGCTTCACCGGTACGCCGTCGTATTTTGCGGAGCATCCGATCGAATACACATGTTATCCCGATACGCTCGGGGTTGCGATATCAGACGAGCTGCTCAATAATACCGAAACTCTCGACGTCGGAACGATAGATTTTTCAAAGATCAAAGCCGGAAAAAACGAATTCACGTTCAATGCCTCGGATATCCGGTCGGCGGAGGTGACCGACGGCACGGAGAGCATAAAGGCGTCGTTTGAGATGAAGGGCTTTATCTCAAAGACAGTCGAGATACCTTACGAAAATATAAAGATAACCGGCGTTCCCGACGGATATACGATAGTCCCGGATGAGAACGAGACTCTTACCGTTAAGGCAACGGGCCTTGAAAACGAGATAACATCTCTTACGGAAGACAGTGTATTCGCCTACGCCAACGCCACGGGATTTACGCCGGACGGCTCTGAAGGCGAGCTTGACGTCCAGATAACGTTTGTCAACGCGCCGAGCTGCTGGACAGAGGGCAGTTATAAGATCCCTGTTGTGATTTCGTAAAGAAGGAAACTTTATCTTAAGAAGGAGTGCGGCACGGATGAAAAAAACAATATCCCTCGTCGTTCTTGCCGCCATGCTGTGCTTTCTTTTGAGCGGATGTGTGTTCTCCTTCGCAAATATCGACGAGGTGCTTCGCCCGCCGAGACCTTACGGGACGAACCGCAGCCTCCAGGAGGCGTTTGAAAAGAGGGGAAACGGCGACGTGATATTCAAATCCCCCGTGAGCGGAAAATATCTTTCGGCGTTCGTCATCAACGATATCGACGGCGACGGAAAAAACGAGGCGATGGTGTTCTTTTCAAAGGGAGCTTACGAGACCTCGGTCAACATGGATTTTTTCGAGCAGGATAAAGACGGGTGGAAATACCTTATGTCGCTGACCGGCGCCGGACGAAACGTATATTCGGTCGATTTTACCGACATGAACGGCGACGGAAAAAAAGAGATCGCCGTCTGCTGGAGCCTGCTTGAAGGCAAGAGCAATAAGGTCATCTCGATCTATACGCTCGACAGCGGGAGCGGTCGGATAAAGGAGCTTGCCGCCGAGCTTTACACGGTAAGTCTGTTTGCCGACATAGACGGCGACAGGGAAATAGAGATCGTTCTTGCTCTTTTTGAGAACACGTCCGAAAAACAGGCGTCTACCGTAAAGGTGCTTAAAATGGACGACAAGGGCGCCGTAAAGATGGCCGATAAAAAGGAGCTTGACGGGAATATCAGCGGATACGCCGCGATAAAGACCGACATAACGGACGGCTCGTCAAACGTCAATATTTATATCGACGCCTACAAGGGCGAGTCACAGATGATAACCGACGTCGTCTACTGGAATAAAGTGACCGGATCGCTGTCCGTTCCTCTTCTTAACGGGGACACGCGCTCCAACACGTCGAGCTTCCGCGAGGCGGGACTTTTGTCCGAGGATATAAACGGAGACGGGATAATAGATATACCTGCCCAGAGCATGACCTCGGCGGGCGCCGTGATGAACGGAACTCAAAAGGAGGCGTCGCCGTTTTATATAACGGAATGGTTCGACGTCGTGAACGGGCGAAAGGCGACGGAGGAATATTCACTTATTAACCGATCCGAAAAATGTCGGTTCATTTTGCCGGAGCGCAACGCGAAACGGCTTTTTGTAATAAACAATACAGATACGAACAAATGGGATTTTTACGAGCTTGATAAAAACGGAAGCATGGACAGCGGCTGTATTTTCAGCGTCGTCTTCTCAAACAGCGAGCTTATGAAAACAAGCTCAGGACTTTACGAGGGCTATTCCGTTTTAAAAAAGCATGAAGATAAAATACTGCTCGTCTCCGGCGCTTTGACGGATACCTTCGTCGGGATGAGCGGAGAAAAGCTTGCGGAATGTTTCTGCTACTACGACTGATTTTTGATACGGAGGATCACCGATGAAACGTGTGCTTGTCGCCGAGGATGAGGCGTCGATACGTGAATTTATTGTAATAAATCTTCAGAGAAGCGGATACGACGTGACCGAGGCCGCCGACGGAGCGCAGGCGCTCTCCGAGTTCGAGTCGAGCGGCGGAGACTTTGACGTCGCCGTTCTCGATATAATGATGCCCGAGGTCGACGGGCTCGAGGTCTGTAAAAGGCTGAGAGAGGAGAGCCGCGATATCGGCATAATAATCCTGACGGCAAAGACACAGGAGATGGACAAGGTCACGGGGCTTTTGATGGGCGCCGACGACTATGTGACAAAGCCGTTTTCGCCGTCGGAGCTGATGGCGAGAGTCGACGCCGTCTACAGGCGCGTCGCAATAAGCAGGGAACATGCGGACGAGGCGCCGACAGACAGCATCCTGACGTCCGGCGAGTTTACGCTTAATCTCAGGAACAGGACGCTTTCAAAAAACGGAAAGCCGATAGAATTGACCCAGGTCGAGTTCCAGATCATGGAATATTTCTTTATGAAGCAGGGCGCGGCGCTGACAAGAGCGGATATCCTTACAAAGGCATGGGGAAACGAATACTATAAAAAATACACGGTCGGCGAAGAAAAGATCGTCGACGTCAACATAAGAAGACTGAGGATGAAGGTCGAGGACGTCCCGTCGGAGCCGAAGCATCTTATTACCGTCTGGGGCGTCGGATATAAATGGGTGAGCTGAAACGCGTGATCGATCGGAGGACACATAATTGAAATTCAGAGGGATAACATGGCGATGGGCGCGCAGTACGTTTGTATTCACGTCGGTACTGCTTCTTGTTCTTACCGTGTTGTTTTCGCTGGCGGTGCGCGCATACTACTACAGCTCGGTCAGAAACCTTCTCGATTCACGCGACAACAGCATGACGCTGACGTTTTTCACTCTTTATTCCGGAAATACCGACGAGAGCTTTTCCGAGACGGCGAGACAGTTTTTGGAGAGCTTTGACGAAAAGGACAAGATGAGTCTTTGGGTCATTGACAGGAACGGAAAGGTGATAGCGACGTCCGACGGCTTCGAGGTGCCCGAAAGCGAGAGTATGCAGGATTATTACGACGCCAAAGGCGCGTCAAACGGACGCGGCGACTGGACGGGCAGGCTCGAAACGGGCGAAAAGGTAATGGCGATGACGATGATGCTGCCCGACGCGGGAGGAAAAAGGGGCAGCGCGGCGCTGAGATATATCGTCTCTCTCGAAAATGTGGACGCCCAGGTTTTTGGAGTGATCCTTATAGTGATCGTCATATATCTGCTTGCCGTTTTCATAACGGCGCTGCCGAGCGTAATGTTTATAAATAAGGTCGTAAGGGCGCTTAAAACGATCACCGCCGTTTCAAAGAAGATCGCTGCCGGAAGCCTCGAAACGAGAGTCGAGCCATATCCCTACGACGACGAACTCAGAGACCTTCAAAGAGCTATCAACAACATGGTCGACGAGATCAGCGCGGCCGACAAGATGAAAAACGACTTCATCTCGACCGTTTCCCATGAGCTGCGAACGCCGCTTACCGCCATAAAGGGCTGGGGAGAAACATTACAACAGATAGGCGACAGCGACCCCGCGATGACAAAAAGGGGAATGGATATAATAATCAGCGAATCGTCAAGGCTTACCGGAATGGTCGAGGAGCTTCTCGACTTTTCGAGGATGCAAAGCGGAAGGATGGGACTTCGCCTCGAAAAGATAGACGTTTTGGCTGAGCTTGACGAGACGATATTCGCCTTTAAAGAGCGAGCGATGCGCGAGGGCAAGGAGCTTTTATATAACGTACCGAACATACCGGCTCCGATGAACGGCGACGCCGACAGGATAAAGCAGGTATTCGTAAACATAATCGACAATGCCATAAAATACACCAAGCAGGGCGGGAAAATACTGATCGAAGCACAGATAAACAATGTCTCCGAAACAAAGGCGGAGCTTGAAATAAATGTCAGCGACACGGGCTGCGGGATATCCGAAAAGGATCTTCCGCGCGTCAAGGAAAAATTCTATAAGGCGGATACGACAGTGAGAGGCTCGGGCATAGGACTTGCGGTCGCAAACGAGATAATGTCGCTTCACGGCGGAGAGCTTCTCATAAACAGCGTTTTGGGGCAGGGAACGACGGTCACGATCAAGCTGCCCGTTGAGCCTGTGGTATTGCCGGACGAAAGAGGTGCACAGAATGAAAAATAAAAAAGAAAAGAAAAAGAGCAGATATTTAGCGACAGTCGGCGGTCAGGCGCTGATGGAGGGCATAATGATGAACGGCCCCAAGGGAGCGGCGATGGCGCTGCGTATGCCCGACGGGTCGATAGAGGTCACGCCCAAAACGATGAAAAGGCTTAAGGATAAAAACAAATTCTGGGGTCTGCCGCTCATAAGAGGTCCCGTGAATTTCGTCGAGTCGATGATATTCGGCTATAACTGCCTTATGGAGTCCGCCGAAAAGACGAGCATCGATCTCGATTCGGGCGAAGAGGAGATGTCAAAGCTCGACAAATGGATAACCGACCACTTCGGCAAAAAGATGATGGCTGTTTTGGGAGCCGTTTCGGCTGTTCTCGGCTTTCTTCTTTCGTTCGCGCTTTTCATCTATCTTCCCGCGCTGTTCTTCGACAAGGTGCTTGTGAGATTTACCGGCATCGACGTCATGTGGCGTCCGCTCGTCGAGGGAATAATAAAGGTGATGATCTTCGTCGTATATATGGCGTCGATCTCGCTGATGAAAGAGATGCGTCGGCTTTTCATGTACCACGGCGCGGAGCATAAATCCATCTTCTGCCTCGAAGCGGGAGAGGAGCTGACAGTGGAAAACGTCAGGAAACAAAAGCGTTTTCATCCGAGATGCGGAACGAGCTTTATATTCGTCATGATAATTTTAAGCATCCTGATAGCGTCTATAGTCTCCGTGGTATTCGCGGGCACGGCCATCACGAAGGTTAGGGCACTTTGGGTAGCCGTAAAGCTTCTTATCCTGCCGATCGTTATGAGCCTCGGCTATGAATTCATAAAATACGCCGGCACGCACGACAACGTATGCGTAACGATTCTTGCGGCTCCCGGCCTTTGGATGCAGAGGATCACGACGAGAGAGCCTACGGACGATATAATCGAGGTAGGTATCGCTTCTCTTAAAGCGGTCATCGACGACGACAAGCCCTCCGAGCCGTCCGCCGAAGAGACGCCGGATGAGCCGGAAACATCCGTGCAGGAAACACCTGCGGAGGCAAAAGAGGAAAATGAGCCGTAAAACGATACGCGAAGCGATAAAGGGATCGGCTGCATTGATAGGCGGAGAGGACGCCCGGTTCGACGCCGAATGTCTCCTTACGAGCGTACTTAAAAAAGACATGGCGTATATCGCCGCCTCCTCCGAAACAGAGCTTTCCGAAAAGGAAGAGAAAGAGCTTTTCGAGCTGACAAAAAGGCGCGCAGAGGGGGAGCCGCTTCAATACATCCTCGGCGAATGGGAGTTCATGGGACTGCCGTTCAAGGTGGGAAAGGGAGTTCTTATCCCGCGCCAGGAGACGGAGCTTGCCGCCGAGCTGACGATAGACGCCGTTAAAAAAAGAGGCGGCGTGGGCGTCGTTATCGACGTCTGTTCCGGCAGCGGATGTATCGGGATAAGTACGGCTTATTACGAAAAAAACGCGTCGGTCTATGCCGTAGAAAAATATGACGAGGCGTACGCTTATCTTCTTAAAAACAAGGAGCTGAACGGCGTAAAAAACGTGACGCCCGTAAAGCTCGACATGTTTGACGGGCCTTTGAAAGCAGGCCTTCCCCGTCCCGACATAATAGTTTCAAACCCGCCTTATATACCCGAAGGGGAGCTGCCGCTTTTACAGCGAGAGCTGTTTTACGAGCCGCGTTCGGCACAGGTCGGCGGAGCGGACGGACTGATATTTTACAGGGCGCTTTATTCGCTCTGGCTTCCGTATTTAAAGGACGGAGGCGTGATGATAGCCGAGATAGGCGAAGATCAGGCCGAAAAAATAAAGGAAATATTTAAAGATAAAGACGTAAAAGTTTATAAGGATATTTACGGTAACGACAGAGCGTTTACCGTCACGAAAGGAGAGTGAGGCGGCGGTGCTGTTCAATATTATAAGAAACGGATTTTCCATTCAGGCGCTCGTCGGCGTCGTGTCGAGCCTGTTCGTGGTGTTCTGCACGCTTCCGATCCATGAGTTCGCTCACGCCTGGACGGCAGATAAGCTCGGCGACGATACGGCGAGGATAAACGGACGTCTGACGTTAAATCCGATGGCGCACCTTGACCTTTGGGGCTGTCTTATGATAATATTAGTAGGTTTCGGCTATGCGAAGCCGGTGCCCGTAAACCCGAGGAGATTTAAAAATCCCAAGGCGGGCATGGCGTTGACCGCGTTTGCGGGGCCGCTGTCAAACCTTATCATGGCGGCGCTGTTCATTCTTTTCCGCGATATCTGTATAGTTTTTCTCGGCTCGTCGTTCGGAAAGATACTCGAATACTTTTTCTTTTACGCGGCATATATAAACGTGTCTCTCGCGGTATTCAACCTTATCCCGATCCCGCCGCTCGACGGCTCGAGGATAGCTACGCTCATGATACCGAGAAAATATTATTTTGAGATCATGAAATACGAGAGATATATAATGATCGGTCTGTTCGTCCTTTTGATAACGGGGATATTGACAAGACCGCTTGCGTTTCTTTCCGACGCCGTATTATCGGGAATGACGCACGTCATCGGTCTCCCGTTCGCAAAGATGTTGTCATAAAAGCGATCCGCACACCCCGATCGTGCGGTATTGCCTTAAAAACCGAAAGGAAACAGGTTTCAAATTGGAAAAGCTTTCATATAAAATCGAAGTTTTTGAAGGGCCGATGGATCTTCTGCTTTATCTTATCGGAAAGCATAAGGTCAGCATAAACGACGTCCCCATACTGGAGCTTGTCGAGCAGTACCTCGATTATGTCAGGCAGATGCAGGAAGAAAACTTAGACATAGCGAGCGATTTTCTCGAAATGGCGGCAAGGCTCGTTTACATCAAGACAGTGTCGCTGCTTCCCGTCCATGAGGAGGCCGACGAGCTTGCCGAGGAGCTGAGAGGCGAACTGCTCGAATATCAGGACTGCAAGATACTTGCCGGAAAGCTTTCCGACACCGCGAAGGGCTTCGGACATTTCGACAGGAAACAGCAGGAAATGGAAGTCGATATGACATACAGCCGCATCCACGAGCCCTACGA
>JAILLJ010000100.1 GCA_024693205.1 Clostridiales bacterium
CTCGAGGACTTTTCAAGGCTTGACGATAAGCTTAACGAAATGAAAAAGGCGCTTTAATTAAATCTTAATAAATCTTTATCAATTCTTAATATTTTCCGTACTTGTTTCTTAATCGCAAAAGTCGGATAATAAAGGCAAGAAAGCAAAGCAGAAAAAAACAAAAAGGAGAGATAAAGATGTTTGCTATATTATATGCGCTTTTTCTTACAATTACGGTCGTTGCCGTCGCGGCGGTCTGCGTATCTGTCTCAAAGGTAGAGGACGAAAAAAATTTCTTTACGCCCGCGGCAAGCAGAAAATAACAGTTGCAATTAGGAATAATTAAGAATTAAGAGTTAAGAGTTAAGAATTGTGAAATAACATTCCTTTAACTTACGGGGTTGCGGCAAAAGTCGCGGCCCCTTTTTCCGTCCCGACAGCAGTTTCCGCAGCCGATGGTTGAATATTACTTTGTCGTGTGTTAAAATAAGTCGATAACATAAACGGAGGAAACGCTATGACAGACGTTAAAGAAAACGGCTCCTTTCGGGGGATGAGAAGATTTAAACAGCAGATACCGGAAAGGGAGTGTATCGAGATACTGAAAAACGAGATGCGCGGCGTGCTTGCCGTCTCGGGCGACAACGGCTATCCCTACGCTTTTCCCATGGATTTCGTCTATGACGGCGGAAAGATCTATTTCCACTCGGCAAAGGAAGGCTATAAGATAGACTGCCTTAAAAGGAACGACAAGGCGTCGTTCTGCGTTTACGATAAAGGGTTTATAAAGGACGGCGACTGGGCGCTGAACATAAAAAGCGTAGTCATATTCGGTCATATTCGCTTTATCGACGATGAAAGGGAGGCGGAGGACAAGCTGAGACGGCTCGGGCTGAAATATTTTCCGGAGCCTTCCGACGTTGAAAAGGAGATAAAAAAGTATTTCAGCCGTGTTCTGATGCTCGAGCTTACGATAGATCATATTACGGGCAAGCTTGTAAACGAATCATGATTATATATGCCGCAACAAAAACCGCGTCTTCGGTAAAAACCGGAGACGCGGAAATTTTGTTTCGGGCTCTTTTATTCGGACGCTTCTTCAACAGCGTTTCCGAGCTGCGCTCTTACGGAATCGAACAGCTTGTCGGACGAGGTGTAGACCGTGAGGCCCTTTGTCACCTTTGATATCACGGAATCGACATAATCTCTTCCGAGAAGCTTTTCGGCGATCGTGAGATATTCATAATCCTCAATGCCGTTTGTCAGCGTTTCGAGCCTTATCGAGGCTATCGGCGCGTCGATACCGATATATCTTCCGGGGTAGACGAGCGAGCCGTCGCCGGGCGCCGTCGAGTTCCACGTTTTGGCGTTTGTCCAGGGGTTGCCGCAGCGATCCCAGAACACGGTGCTCCAATAGAGCAGCCCTGTGATATCATATGATTTTTGCTGCCACAGGAGTATACGCGGACAAAGGCCGTCGTTGCACATATGCAGGTTGCAGTAGTCGCCGACGGGACGACAGCACACATACCACCACGCCTTGTCGCCGTTTTTGGCTCTCTCCGCCATTTTTGCCCTGACGCTTCTTGAGGCGAAGACGTCGGACACAGGGCACATGATATCGCTTTTTCCGTCCTGGAGGGCGACGGAGCTCTGTATTTTTCCGTTTATCGTCACGTTAGCGACGTTGAACGGCGTTACCATATGGTATCCCGGACAAAGCCTTCCGAGCCTTTCGGTTATCTGTTCATATCTCTCATACGCCTCGGGATCCTGCGGCTCGTCTATGGGATAATAGTATGCCTTCGACGCCCATTCCTCGTTTTCGGTCACATGCTCATATATCCTTTGAAGGGCTTCGTCGTTTTCGGAGTAGGGGATGGTGAACGACGTCACGCGCTCGTCGCTCATGTATTCCTCCGCTTCCTTTGAAAGCATACCGTACGGAAGCCTGTAGGAAGATATCTTGCGGTCGAGCAGAAAGTCATAATATTGCTTATACAGCTTGTCGGCGTTTGGTTTGCCCGTTATCCCGTTTCCGCCGCTCGTTGTGTCGACGACGCCGTTGAGATTAAAGAGCGAATTTGAATACGCGCCGAACGCCGTCTCGCATGAGGGCTTGTCGGGAAGCGTAAAATCCCATACGTCGGCTGTAACCGCGGCGTTTGTCTCAAGCTTCTTGTCGCCGTCGAAAATCGAGACGGACGCCGAATATGACCCGGCGGGAGTGTCCTTGTCGCTTCTGACCTCAATATATATCGGGAGGTTTTCGTGCGGCTCGATAAGAAGCTCCGCGCCGTAATAGGGCACGAGCGCGTCGGGATATTCGACCTTTGATATCAAAGAGATATTATAGGGGATATAGCGTACCTCAAAGAGACTGCAGGGAAGCGAAGCGTCGCCGTTTTTAAATTCGCTTATCTCGATATGTACCTTCTTTTCTTCCTTTCCGGTATTGTGGAGGATAAGCTGACACGCTTCGCGCTCGTTTTTCGCGAGACGTATCGTAAAATCGGAGTTATCGGCGATAAAGTCCTTTTTATACGTCTTTTCCGTCGCGTAGGTGAACGAGTACGAGATCTCGGAATCGGCTGTCTTGACGCCGCTTAGATCGACGCGAAGCCCCGTAAGCCCCAAAACAGTCTGTAAAAGAGCGAGAACGGCGGCAAAAATGCGTCGGAACGTGACAGCAAGCCATTTTGTCATAAGACCATCTCCTTATTTTTCTTCTTTTTTAAGTTCAATAAGAAATATATCTCTCGGATATATTTCGTTTTTTACGCATGATGCGGCTTTATTCATGCCGAGCTTTTGAAGCGACGATCTGCTCGGGATGTTGCCTGGATGTACCGTCGAGAGAACATATTCAATACCCTTTTTCTCGGCGACGTCCAGCAGTACCGAGTTGATTTTAAAGAGCAGGTTACGGCCTCTGTATTCGGGGCGTACCATCGCCCTGCCTATTTCGGCGACGTTTGACCGATCGAGGCCGAGTATTCGTTTGCTCCCGCCGTATTCATGTTCGTTATAAAACAGCGCGGACGCTCCGGCAAGTATTCCGCCGTCGAAGGCTCCGTAAAACTCCGTCCATTCGTCGTTTAAGAAATTGTCTCTCGAAAGCTTGTCGATAGGAAGCCAGAAGCTTTTGTCGGGAAGATCAGCTTCGATGATATCAATAAGCTCGAAAAGCGCCGCGGAGTCATCGGGCGAAAGTTTTCTTATCACCAATTTCGGACACGCTCCTTTTAAAGCCGATCATTTTTCGGAAAATATGATAACACATTTCCGACAAAAATAAAACAGTTATTTAAAAATGGATGAACAATTTGAAAAATATTTTTTAGGGGCTTCTTTTAATTGACTTATTCGGTATCGCAATGTATAATATAAGCTACATTATTTTGGGGGTAAATAATAAAAATGCTAAAAAGAATTATGATCGTTTCGATTATACTGATCCTGACATTCGGAGCTTGCTCGTGCAGTATCCTGAGACCCGTTGAGGAGACTACGACGGCAAACCGCTATACTATTGCCGAGGAACTGCTCCATCCGAACATGGAAGCTGATACGTCAAGCGGTTACGGCGACCGGATGAATGATGGGATGACCGCATCTACCAGGGTCAGCTTTTCAGATGATCTTAAGGCGGGAGAGCTTGAGTCGCTGTTTATGACTGCCGTATTCGGAAGGAACGGAGCCGACGGGGGACTTAAAAAATGGTCGAATCAGATTAATTATTATGTCGGCGGAGAAGTAACGGACGAGCAGCTTGAGGAGCTTAATTCAATAATAAGACTTATGAATTCTGCCGACGGATTTGTCCAGATGAAGAAAGTCGAGTCCGAAGAGGAAGCCAACCTTGTGATAATGTACGGAGATCCGGTGACGTTAAAGAGTATTTTCGACTGGATCAATTTTAAGGATTCCTACACGGGAAGCAGATATAAAGAGAGCTTCGACACCTCCGAGATATATTATGCGGAAATAGGCGTTTCAACGGAAAACACGGATGAAGCCGTCGTTCCGATAAGAAGGCGTGAGATCGCGCGAGAACTGTTTTCGATCTGCGGTATATCATATTCTTCGTCGATGTATTCCGACAGTATCTTAAACGATGAAAGCGGTATCGCCACGATGCCGTCGACGTCAGATATAACGCTTCTCGGATTGCTTTATAACGAAAAGATAAGAAGCGGAATGAAAGAGATGGAAGCGCTCCAGGTGCTTAAATCCATCCTCGAATAAAAGTCGTATAAAATTGAAAGGAACGACCGAAATGAATAACAGCGATCTTATAACCGTCATCGTCCCTGTTTACAATGTCGAAAAATTTCTTCGCGACGCCGTCGCTTCCATAGCCGCCCAGACATATCAAAATATCGAAATAATACTTGTCGACGACGGCTCGACGGACAACAGCGGCAAAATTTGCGACGAGTTAAAGGAAGGGGACGACCGCATAAAGGTAATACATCAGAAAAACGTCGGGCTGAGCGGAGCGAGAAACAGCGGCCTCGACAACGCGACGGGTAAATATGTCTCCTTTATCGACAGCGACGACAGGATATGCCCCGAAATGATAGAGACATTATATCGCGGGATAGTCGACAACGACGCGGACGTCAGCTGCTGCGATCTTCTTAATATCATAAGCGGAGAGCCGTCGAAGAAGGTCATCAAAAACATGATCTCCGGCGTCGTGGATTACGGCAGATACGATCTTCTCGACTTTTTCGAGAACCACTTCAACAAGGAATTTCCCGTAAACGTATGCAGCAGGATGTTTAAGCTCAGCTTGATAAACGAGCTGAAACTGCGCTTCGTTCCGACACAGAAGGTCTATGCGGAGGATCAGCTTTTTACGCTTTGCTATTATTCGGCGGTGCGCCGCGCCTATTATACGCCGGAGCCGCTCTATCTTTACTATATCCGTACCGACTCTTTGAGCGGATTTAAGCCGAAGCCGGAGGTGCTTAACCGCTGGCTGTCGCTCGTCACGTCTCTTCGATCGTATTTTAAAACGCATTCGCCGAGTCAGCCGTTTTCGACATACGCATATCTTGTTTGGGGCTACATACTCCGCGTTACGGTCTTAAGGCCTTATGACGAAATATGCGAGGCGTTTTCGCTTATCGACGAAAAGAACCGAAAGTTTTTGAAAAAATGTATGTTGAATCTTGTCTTCGGAAAAAGCGGAAGGCATTACGCAAAAAAGGAAGGCATTTCCGGAAAGGCTCTCCTTTACCAAAAATATATGTGGCTTTTGATGGCGTTCGGTAAATACGAAAAGCCGATACGCACAAACCTGTTAAGCTCAAGTGAAAAATAATAATAAAAATATAATTATCGGAGGAAAAGACAATGGCTGTTGTATCAAGATCGGATAAACTTAAAAATGTTCATTCGGACATAAGAGGCCCCGTTTTTGTCGAGGCGATGAAGATGAGAGCGAGCGGTATCGACGTGTTGAGGCTCAATACGGGAAACCCCGCGACATTCGGCTTTAAGATGCCCGACAGCGTCAGGAACGCTCTTCTTAACAATGCGGACAAGGCCGTCGCGTACTGCGATTCAAAGGGTATGCCCGAGGCGAGAAAGGCCATCTGCGAATACCATATGAGCAAGGGGATAAAGGACATCACCCCCGACGACTGCTTTATCGGCAACGGCGTTTCGGAGCTTGTCACAATGTCGCTGACGGCGCTTCTCAATTACGGCGACGAGATACTTGTGCCGTCTCCCGATTATTCGCTTTGGACGAATTCCGTGTGGCTCGCAGGCGCGAAGCCCGTTCATTATATCTGCGACGAAAAGGCGAATTGGTATCCCGATCTCGACGATATAAAGAAAAAGATAACGCCCAAGACGAGAGCGATAGTAATAATAAATCCCAACAACCCCACAGGCGCGCTCTATCCGAAGGAGCTTCTTGTCGAACTCGTACAGATAGCGCGTGAAAACGACCTTATCGTTTTCTCCGACGAAATATACGACAGGCTCGTATTTGACGAGGAGGAGCATATCTCGACGGCGACACTTGCGCCCGATCTTCTTGTCGTTACGATGAACGGTCTTTCAAAATCCCATATCATCTGCGGCTTCCGCTGCGGCTGGATGGTTATAAGCGGCGCTAAAGAAAGCGCAAAAGATTTTATCGCGGGCATCGTTTCTCTCGCGTCGATGCGTCTTTGCTCAAACGCGCTTACTCAGCTCGTGATCCCCGCGGCTCTCAGCGACCCCGAAAGCACAAAGGCGATGATCGTTCCCGGCGGAAGGCTTTACGAACAGAGAGAAGCGACGTGCAGGGAGCTTGATAAGATACCGGGCCTTACATATGTCAGGAACAAGGCTGCGTTCTATATTTTCCCGAAGCTCGACGTCGAAAAATTCAATATCACGGACGATCAGCAGTTCGCGATGGATTATCTCCATTCAAAGAACGTGATGATAATTCCGGGAAGAGGCTTCAGCTGGGATAAGCCCGATCACTTCAGGATAGTCATGCTTCCCGAGGCGGACGTTCTCGCCAAGGCGATGAGAGATCTCGGAGACTTCCTCGCCACATACAGACAGGGCGAATAATTATTTTTCATTTTTCATTCTTAAGTTTTCAGTTTTCAGTTTTTCGGTGGTGGTACCATAAAAGCTCGTAACAGGTTAAGAGCCTTCATGTTCGTTGTCGTACTCACGGGTACGTTTATATTGATGATAAATTCGCTGGCCAAACGTGTCGGCTTGATAAGCTATGAGTCGATAGAGACGACAGAGGGCGAAACCGCTTCGGACGGCGATTTTTCATTTACCGATTACAACGAGCCTGAGAAACAAAGCGACGACGAAAACACGAGCTTTAACCAATACGCCTACTCTCTCCTTGACGACAATGAAAAATGGCTCTATAACCGGATGAACAAGGCCGTCGCCGCCCATAAGTCGGAGCTTGGATTTCTTGCCATCTACGATTCCGATACGATATATAAAGTAAACGCCTACCTTCTTTACGACCATCCGGAGTATTTCTGGAACGTCGCGGAGGGGACGGTTTGGACTCAGACGATAGCGTCGGTGACATTTGTCACGCGCTATAATTTCAAATATTGGGCGTCGGAAAAGGAAATTCCGGATATGCAAAAGAATGTCGACGAGGCGGCTGATAAATTTTTGAGCGGCGTCGACAAAAACGCCTCCGATTACGACAAGGCGCTCGCCGTATACGAATACGTTATAGACAACACTAAATACGACTATACGACATATGAGAAAGAGGACGAGGACGACGATACGCGCCGCAGCAGGAGCTTATACGGCGTCTTCGCAGACAAAAACGCAGTCTGCGCCGGTTACGCCAAGGCGGCGCAGTACCTGCTCGAAAAGCTCGGTATACAGTCCGTCTACATAATAGGCGGAGAAATAAAGAGCGACGGCAATCACGCGTGGCTTCTCGTCAAGCTCGACGGAGAATACTATTACATGGACCCGACGTGGGGCGATCCGTCAAATAAGGACGGAGAACAGAAATACAACATCAGGCACGAGTATTTCTGCATGAACGAGGAGGAGCTTCTCCGCAAGCATGTTTTCAACGAAAGCACCATAAGCGTACCGGAATGTAAGTCGCAAAAATGTAATTACTTCGTTAAGAACGGAACGCTTCTGTCCGGCGCCGACTACGATAAGATAGAGGCCGTGGTAAAAAAGGCTGTGTCCGAAAAACAGCCGTATGTCGAGATACAGTTCACGACAAAGGAAAAATACAACGAGGCAAAGCGCTATCTTTTCGAGAGAAGGCACATATTCGATATCTTAAGGGACGTTGAAAAAGCCGATCCTAAGTTCAACAATTCAAGGCACGAATACTATTCCGATAACGACATGTACGCGTTTAAACTCCTCTTGAACTATAAAAAATAACGTCTTTTAAAAAAATTTTTAATAAAAATAAAAAAAGTTGTTGCAATCGGCGGATTATTGTGTTATAATTCGCCTGTTGTTGTATTTACATAG
>JAILLJ010000075.1 GCA_024693205.1 Clostridiales bacterium
GGCTGTCGCATTTAGCGAAGAACGAAAAAGGTCGGCAGTGCCGACAGACAAGTCGGGCAGATAGTGTGATAATTTATCAACGCTACCTGCCCGAATTTTTTGTTAAGTTTTGCTGTTAACAAACAGAATTTCTCTTTTCTGCTTTACATAAAAATCAAAACCGTTTTTGATTTTGAGCCTTTTTCGTTCTTCGCTAAATGCGACAGCACCTTGGTTTTATAAAGTTTTACTTGCCCTCCGGTCGGGTAATATACATAAAGGCTATATCGCTCTATCTGCCCGAATGGTCCGTCGGCACTGCCGACCTCGAATTGTCAGCGGACACTGTCCTCCGGTCGGGCGAAAAGCGTAAAGGCTATATCGCTCTATCTGCCCGAATGGTCCGTCGGCACTGCCGACATCGACTTGGGCGCAGGTACTACCTGCCCGCTTTTTTCAGTGAAATGAGCCGTTGTTTTTCGTCCCACAATTTCTGGGAAAGGTCGACGTAATAATTATGGGGATTTTCAAATCTCAGTACCTCGTCCCAAAGGGTATCTATCTGCTTTGCGCAGTAGTCCTTTATCTCCTTGAGCGACGGGCTTTCACAGACGCATTTTCCGCCGTCGAAAATCTTTTTGAGCAGGGGACGCGCCGTATAATTCGTAATGACCTTTCTCTTCCAAGTTACGTTCGGATCGAAAAGCTCATACGGCTTCGTGTCGTCGATCTCCTCGTCCGCGACGGTAAGAAGATCGGCCGCCGCCTTGCCTGTTTCGTTATCGTAAAGACGGTAGACCTTTTTACTGCACGGAGTGGTTATCTTTGAGATGTTTTCGCTTATCTTGATCTTCGGCGTGATGACTCCGTCCTTTTCCGTCGCGCAAAGCTTATATACTCCGCCGAAAACGGGCGACGACATCGACGTTACAAGTCTCTCGCCGACGCCGAACGAATCGACTGCCGCGCCCTGGATTATCATATCGCGGATAAGATATTCGTCGAGCGAATTCGACGCGACGATCTTACAATCGGGATAGCCCGCTTCGTCGAGCATCTTTCTCATCTTTCGCGTAAGATACGCGATATCGCCGCTGTCGAGCCTGACTCCCTGCGGCCTTATCCCGAGCGGCTTCAAAACCTCGTCAAACGTCCTTATCGCGTTCGGTATTCCGGATCGAAGCGTGTCGTATGTGTCGACGAGAAGCGTGCATGCGTTCGGATATTCCTTCGCGTATGCCTTGAACGCGTCAAGCTCGCTGTCAAAAAGCTGTACCCAGCTGTGCGCCATCGTGCCGAGCGCGGGAACGCCGTATTCGATATCGGTTATCGTGCATGCCGTTCCGACGCATCCGCCGATGTATGCCGCTCTCGCTCCGAGCACCGCGCCGTCGAAGCCCTGCGCCCTGCGTGAGCCGAACTCCATCACCGCGCGTCCCTGAGCGGCTCTCACGATCCTGTTTGCCTTCGTCGCTATAAGGCTCTGGTAGTTGATACAAAGCAGCACCATCGTCTCGATGAACTGCGCCTGGACGACAGGTCCGCGTACCTTTACTATCGGCTCGCCCGGGAAAATCGGAGTGCCCTCCGGTATCGCCCAGACGTCGCAGGAGAACTTGAAATTTTTAAGATAATCGAGGAATTTTTCTTTCATCCCTCTGCCTCTCAGATACTCGATGTCATCATCGGAGAAGCTGAGATTTTTAAGATAATTTATCAGCTGCTCGACGCCCGCCATGATCGCAAATCCGCCGCCGTCGGGGACGGTCCGGAAAAACATATCAAAGTACGCCGTCGTGTCGTCGACTCCCGACGCCATGTAGCCGTTTGCCATCGTGATCTCGTAGAAATCCGTCAGCATCGTCAGATTTCTGTTTTCAAAATCCGTCATTTTTTCAAGACCTTTCGTTTAATAATGTTTATTAAAATCGTTATCAAAACACATATGCTCATTATTTTTCGGGAAAAATAAATTATACAGTTTATTATACTGTTTCCATCTCGGAATTTATTTTAGATTATACCACACTTTTTTTGAATAAACTATTAAATAATTGAATATTTTAAAAAAAACGCCAAAAATACTTGAAAATGTACATTATTTGTGATATCATTATCGCACAAACGGACAATTACCGGTGCGTGTGTTGTGCGGTAGAAAAAATTCGCAGGGTAAATTATACAGATTGTATTTTTATAAAAGTCTGTCCGTATATTGAAAGAAGGAGATTATCAGTCATGAGAATCAGAAAACAAGCTCTCGGAGACAGAAACATCGTCGGAGAAAAAGTCGAACAGCAGAGAAAGTCAATGGGTATGAAGCAAAAGGATCTTCTTACTCAGCTTCAGATAAAGGGTATCGATCTTAACTCTTCCGGACTTTCCAAGCTCGAGGGACAGCTCCGTTACGTTACGGATTTTGAGCTTAAGGCTCTCGCGGACGTTCTCGGCGTTACCGTAAACTGGCTCCTCGGTCTTGAATGATTTTCGGCTTTTAAATGCATTTCGCATTCAGCTGAAACAAAAATTAAACGAATAAAAAGAGGCTTTGATTCCGCGTTCATATGGAGGAAAAGCCTCTTTTCTGTTAATAGAAAAACAGGCCATTGTATCGACTCTTTTTCCTTTGAAAACGTGACTGCCCCCGTTATTTATTACATCAAGGAGGATGACATTTATGTACGACGTAAAGCCGCTCAGGGGTTCCCAAAAGCTTCCCGACCATATAATGCTCAGCATCTCCGACGACGCGAAAACGACCATGACCGTAACCTGGCGGACATGTACCGAAATAGGTAGCGGCTACGTCCTCTTTCATGAGGAAGGCTCCGATAAAGTTTTTCGCGCCGACGCCGTCTTTGAAGAATTTAAAAGCGACATCGACGTCAGCAATATTTTTTGGGCGAAGCTGACGGGACTTAAACCCGGAACAAAATATTATTATTCCGTCGGCGACGACAAATATCGCTCGCTTAAATTTTATTTTACCACGGAACCCGACGAGCTTTCAAGCTTTAAATTCATCTGCGTTTCCGATCAGCAAAAAAACGATCCGTTTAATCTTCCCGACTACTCATATTTCAATAAATTCATCCGCTCCGTACTGAAAGAAAACCCCGACGTAAGATTTATCCTTACAGGCGGAGACAATACCGACTGCGGACAACACGAAGTACAGTGGAACGGCGCGTTCAGCGGCTTTGTCGGGATATCCGAATATCTCCCCGTCATGATGGCTCTCGGCAACCACGACAACCGCGGCTTCAGGGACTACGAGCACGGCACGGGAAGATATTATTCCGAGCCTGCGGAGTTTTTCGGAAAGCAGTTCAAAGGCTCCTACGCCGACAACGGACCCGACGGCTGGAAGACGGAAAATTATACATTCGATTACGGCAATACACATTTCAGCGTCATCGGCATAAACGGCCCGGAAGACGTCAACGAATGGCTCATAGACGACCTCAAAAAATGCGAAAAAAAATGGAAGCTCGGCGTTTATCATTTTCCGATCTGTTACTCCGGAGTCGACTGTCAGAATTACGACGCATATCCGGTGATGCGCGAGGGCTTCGAGATGTTCGATCTCATTTTTTCGGGGCATGAACACAACTTTTCGCGGAGCTTTCCGCTTAAAAATGAAGAGCTTTTCGACAAGCCGTCACAAGGTACCGTCCATTATATGCTCGGAAACTCAAATCAAAATCCGCCCGGCTCCGGAACTATGGCGAAGGTCTGGCATGCCGCCTACTACCCGCACGAAGAAAAACGGGCGATGGTCGCGATAGTCGAGATCGACGGCGGAAAAATAACGCTTACGTCCGTACTCGACGACGGGAGAACGGTCGATAAATGTATTATCGACAAGGACGCGGATACAATATTGCCGTACGCCGTGTCGCCCGTTTTCCGTCGGACTAAAATGATGTTCAAGGGGATGGATCTCGGACTTTGTCAGATGAACACATACCCCGAAAACAGAGACGGCGTCTGGTATATCCCGATATCTCTCCTTATCTCCTTTATCGGAGGAGAGCTCGAAAAAACGAAGGGAAGACTTTACGTCTCGGCATACGGACATTCGGCGGAGTTTTTTGAGGACAGCGAGCTGGCCATCACCGACCGCGGTGAAATGAAGCTCGACAACAAGGTTTACCGAGGCGAGAGGGGACAACTCTATGTTCCCGTTGACGCCGTCAAAGCGTTTGACATGAGATGGGCGTATTCCGCGAGAAATAATTTTATTTCGATCGAAACGGAGTCGGAAGATAAACCCATCTGGCCGCAGCCGTGATCACGGCTAAATTAAAAAACACAGAAAAAATGAAAAAAACACTTGACTTTGCATAAATTATAATATATTATATTTGAGCATTGTTAAATGATCCATTAGCTCAGTCGGCAGAGCACTTGACTTTTAATCAAGGTGTCCGGAGTTCGAATCCCCGATGGATCACCAAAAAGCAAATGCGCGGAAAGGTCGCAAATCGTTGATATATAACGGTTTGCGGCTCTTTTCTTTACGGCCGTCCATGCCTGTGAAATGTTTTGGAAAGAGGTTTAAAACCACAGGAAATGACGGCTACTGTGAACAAATTGTGCACAAAAAATAGAGGGTACAGACCCCATAAGCACGAAGCCCGGAGGCGTTTGACGCTTCCGGGCTTTTTTTGTTAAAAAACTTTTTCAGATCAAAACTTATGCGGATTTCTGCGCGAGCCTTCCGCGCGCTGAGACGGTGCTCATCTGCCTGAGATTTGACAGCCCCCTCAGCTATGCGCTTCCTGTTCGTCGAGGGAATCGAGCTTCTCGAGCGCGGAGCGGCGCAGCTGGTAGATCCTCGGCTCCGAGTAGTTTAGACGGTCTGCGACCTCCTGCCACGACGGCGTGTCGCCGAGATAGTAGTATTTGAGCACCTCGCGCTCGGCTTCTGTCAGCGGAAGCTGCTCGAGCTGCCAAATGAGCTCGAGACGGTCCGGTAGCTGCGCACGTCCCTTCGCCAGCTCAATCTGCTGTGTCACACGAACACGCGCGTCCTTGATCCGACACGCGTGCCGGAAGGCGAGGGTGTACGCCCTATACGCCTCTAATGTGTTTCTCATATCACACCTCCCAGTATATCCAGCTTAAGCGCCTCTAACGCCGCCGCCTGTCCTTTGTCCTTGCGTGCGAGGGCTGCCAATACGCGCTCATCGTAGGTGCCCTTGAGGATCAGATGATAGATCCGACAAACGTGCTGCTGCCCCGGACGGTTGAGCCGTTCGTTCGCCTGCTGGTACAGTTCAAGACTCCATGTCAACCCGTACCAAATGATGATGTGTCCGCCGTCCTGCAGGTTCAGCCCGTGCCCGATGCTCGCCGGGTGTGCAATCGCAACGGGGATCCTGCCGGCGTTCCAGTCGTCAATGTCCCTCGGCGTGTCGAGTGTCCTGCACTCGATCCGCTGCCGGATGCGTGCGGCGTCGTGCTTGTAAGCATACAGCACGAGCACGTTATCGCCTCCAGCTTCCTCGAGCATCTCCTCCAGTGCGTCGAGCTTGACGGTGTGCAGCTCGTGTACGCCGCCGTCCTCGTCATAAATTGCACCGTTCGCGAACTGCAGCAGCTTGTTGACGAGCGCAGCCTCCGAGCCCGCGATCAGATCGCCGTGGTCGTCCAGTGCCTCCAGCACCTTCTCCCGCTCGAACTTCTTGTAGCGTTTGAGTATCGCCGGCGGCGGCGTCAGCTCCACGTCCTCGTAGATCTGACCGGGCAGGGACAGCACGTCCTCTTTGCGGATGCTCATGCAGATGTCGCCGATCAGCTCGTACACCTTGTCCTCCGCGCCGGGCTTCGGTTTGTAGCTGTAGACGATGTGACCGTTCATCTTCTCCGGCGTAAGGTAGTCGCGCCGGAACGCGCCGAGCGTCTTGCCGAGCCGTTCGCCCCTGTCGAGCAGATACAGCTCCGGCCACAGATCCTCGATGCCGTTCGGGCGCGGCGTGCCGGTCAGCCCGATGATGCGGCGGATCTGCCCGCGGACGCGCCGCAGCGCCTTCCACCGCTTCGCCTGTGCGCTCTTGAAGCTGGACAGCTCGTCGATCACGACGATCGGGAACGGCCACGCGCGCCCCACCTGCTCGACCAGCCACACGACGTTCTCGCGATTGATCACGTAGATGTCGGCGTCGACGCTCAGAGCGGCGGCACGCTGCGCAGCGGTTCCCATGATCTTCGAGATCCGCAGGTGCTGCAGGTGTTCCCACTTCGCCGTCTCTTTGCTCCAGGTGTTCTCGGCGACGCGCTTCGGCGCGATCACCAGCACCGGACCGGGCTCCAGCCGGTCGTAGAGCAGACGGTCGACGGCGGTTAGCGTGGTCACGGTTTTCCCTGTGCCTAACCCATTGACCACAGCAGCGCACACGCTCGGTTGCGTTCGATCCAGTCGATACCGGCGCTCTGGTGCGGATACGGGTCAAAGTTCACGGCGATCACCTCCTTCGCGTTTCGGAACGAAGCGGACACTCATGCGGAACGTCTTCTCGCTGGTGCGTCGTGCGACGCCGTACCAGAGGCCGTCTTCCACCTGAATGAACCCCATCCTCCGAGTACCGCGGTCTGTCTGCTTGTCGTCCCACGGTGTGTTGTTGAACTGCTCCAGGAGTACGTTAAGCCGCAAGGACCTGTAGGGCAGCTTGCGTATCTCGGCACGATCAGAGTATATAACAAAACGCTTTCGGCGGAGGAAGCATACACCAACTATAACTATGAGATCGGATTGGAGAGGTATTAAACATGTTTGTTAAAATTGTTGACGAACACAACATAACATACTGCCCGAAAGCGGGCTACAGCGAGACAGACGGGCGCTATCATACCAATCTACCGAAATACTACTCGCAACACACCGACATAGCGCATGCCGACGGCTATTACGTCCTTGTCGAGACAGAGCCGCCCGAAAGGGAAGGATACCACCCTGTCCCGTCGTATGTGCTTGAGGGCAATACGGTGGTTCAGCATTGGACGCTCATACCCGACGACCCGTCCGAGCCGACGCTCGAAGATAGGGTAGAGACATGCGAAGAGGCTATCCTTGAAATATCGGAAACGGTATATGCGTAACGGATTTTTAAAAAACATAAAGGAGATGAAAACAATGCTCGCCATGCTTTGGACGACAAAGATCATCCTCGGCAAAAAGACATACGCCGACGTCCCGCGCCTTCTCAAAGAACAGGTCGCAGAATGCCTCGCCGAAAACGGGTTTGAGGAGCTTGTAACGGAGGAATAACCATGCCGCAGGATAAGACACTCGAAGAGTTAGGGC
>JAILLJ010000161.1 GCA_024693205.1 Clostridiales bacterium
GCAGGACCAAGGCTCTCACGGAGGAAGGCGCATAGCCGCCGTGATCGCCGCAGGAGTAGGCTTCCTGATCGCTGCAGCGTTCGGGGTGTACATGCTGTTCCTGCGGAAACGATAATTTAAATTAAGAATTAAGAATCAGGAATTAAGAATTAAACAATAAAAAGCAGACAGCGCGAAAAACACGTTGTCTGCTTTGACTTTTATGAATTTTTACCTGTCGGGCAGGGCGTAAATGCCGTATCTCAGTTTATCTTAACCTTAAGATCGGACAGAGGGTATGTCGAGCAGGGATGGATGTAGCCGAATTTGATATCGGCGATCCTTCTGCCGTCGGTATCCTCGGGGATATAGACCTTTCCACTTATGAGCTTCGAGCGGCAAAAACCGCAGACGCCGCTTCTGCATCTCGCGGGTGCGTCGATGCCCGCTCTTTCAAACGCGACGAGGATGCTTTCGTTTGAGATACAGGGGATGACGGTCTCCTTGCCGTCCTTTTTGACCGTTATATTGAATTTAAGGTTTGCCATGTCCTTCGGGAAGCCTTTTATCTTATCGGCGTCGGAGCCGGAGGGGAACAGCTCAAAGCGGACGAATTTATGTCTTAATCCGAGCTTCTCAACTTCTTTTCCGACGAATTCATACATCGCCTTCGGGCCGCAGATGAACAGGCTGTATTTTTCAGGCGCATATTTTGAGATAAGCTCCGCGCCGATAAAGCCGTGCTCGTAGCCCTTTTTCTTTGAGTCGGAGAGAACGTAGACGACGCTGATGTTTTCATTTTTCGATAATGTATCAAGCTCATCCCTGAAGAGGATCTCCTCCTCGTTTTTCGCGCCGTAGAGAAGTATCATTTTTGCGTCGGTCGTCCCGTCGGCGATGCTTCCGGCTATCGACAGAAACGGCGTTATACCGCTTCCGCCGGCTACTCCGACTATCGTTTCGGCGTCGCGGATAGGCTCATATGTGAAGGTCCCCTCGGGCGGATAAGCGTCTATCTTATCTCCGATCTTTAAATTGTCGAGTATATAGTCCGAGACGAAGCCCTCTGATGTCCTTTTTACCGTGATATTGTAAAAGCCGTTTCTTGCGTCGTTCGGAGTGGAGGCCAGCGAATACGGTCTTGTGACGCAGCTGTCGCCTATAGAGAGCTTTACGGTAAGATACTGTCCGGCGATAAACGGGGCGAGGGGAGTGTCGTCAGAGGAAACGAGTATAAAGCTTTTTGCGCTCTCACCGCGCGGGACGATATCCTTTACCGTTAAGTGAAGTATTTCGGGATGAATGAGCTTAGCGAGCTTGTTCACGGCGTATTCCTTGGGGATCGGAGCGGATGAGCCGTTTTCAAAATGCGCGAGCCTTGTGGGTATCATCTTCGCAAAGTTCGAGATATCGGTAAGATTGGATTTAATTATAACCTTTCTTTTCATCTTTCGTCGCTCCCTTCTCCGCTTTTGATAATTCGTTTGGCGGTGTCGTATCCGGAGGTGTATGAGGAGCCGAAGCCGAGAAGCTGCGCTCCGTAGCCGCCGACGTAATAAAGACCGGGCATTATGTCCTCGTAACTCTGCATCAGCGAGCGCGAAACGATACCGTCCCATTTTTCGCCGCTGTAGCCGTAAATGACGCCCTGGGGCGCGTCGGTATATCTCGCGTATGTTACGGGCGTAGCGACAGCGATCTCTTCTATCGAATCGCGTATCTTCGTACCCGTCGCAAGCTCGAAGTTGTCGATGAATTTATCGGCGACAAAGCGCTTTGTGTCGAGATAGTCCTCTTCTCTTATCTTGCCCCAGCAATCCGTAGTATAGAGCGTTGTGAAATAAAGTATAGTCGTGCCCTCGGGCGAGCAGTCGGGAACGGCTCTGTTGAGACAGCATGTCGCCTGGGCGTTGTTGGATTCGATATTTGCCATACTGCTGACCTGGTCGACCGTGTCGGCGCTGTCATAGATCATATAGCAATGCTCGTTTATCCCAAGCTCGTCCGGAGATTTGTCAAGTCCTAAGAACATGGTCGTTCCTCTTCCGGAGAAGACGCGGGAATTTGTCTTTCTTATAAGCTTTTCGGGCACGTCCTTCGGGTCGAGAAGCTTTCCGACAATATTGTGCGGAGCGGCGTTGCAGACTATCACGTCGGCGTATTCGATCTCTTTTTTGCCCTTTATATGTACGCCAACCGCTCTGCCGTTATATGTTACGATATTGTCGACAAAGCTGTTGAAGCGCGTTTCGCCGCCGAGCTCCTCAAATCTTTCCTGGAACGCGCAGCTGATCTCGTGGCTTCTGCCCTTTGCGCAGATAGCTCCGAAGGAGATGTATCTCATTACAAGCTCCATGTAATGGATGAAGCTCATGTTGTTGAGATCGACGCCGAGATAGCACCAGTAAGCGCCGAAAATATCCCTTGCGCGCTTCGGGATATCCATCGTATCGAGCACCTCGTTCACGCTGTAGGGGGCTATCCTTACAAAATTCAGGTGGTCGCTCAATACGGATTTCACGAGCGACGGATTGACGCTGTTTATATTTCCGAGGAAATCCTCGCTGTCGTGAAGCTCTTTTCCGAGGGCGAAAAGCCTTTCCATGCTCTTACGCGAGCCGGGAGAATACTTTTCCATCCTTTCGATGTAGTTCGAGATACCGAAAGGCATTATGGCGTCGATCCTTTCGGTGTCGCTCAAGGTTATCATCCTGTAAGCGTCGGGAATAATGCACCATTCGATCTTGTCGTCGATGCCGAGCTCCTCGAACATCTGGCGGACGTTGCCCATGCCGGGTACGTTTCCGTATGATGAAAGCTCGTGGAGCGACGCCTCAAATTCAAACCTGCCGCGCCTGAAGCTCGTCGCGAAGCCGCCGGGAACGTTGTGCTTCTCGATAAGAAGCGTTTTCATCCCGGAATTCGCGAGCGTAAGTGCCGCCGAAAGACCGCCGTTACCGGCGCCGACGACTATTGCGTCCCATTTTGCCATAAAGTGATCCTCCCTGAATTTCATTCTTTAGATTTCACTGAAATGTACTGTAAATAATATATCAATAATTGACGCCCGTGTCAATAATAACAAGGGCATTGAAAGGACTGAAAAATGCAAAAAGATCATGGCTGAACTTTTGAGGCAATACCGCACACCTGAATTGCGCGGTATTGCCTTAATAAATCATTATAGATCATTTACTTTATAAGCCAACCGTAATCCTGTCGACAATCAACGACGTGATCGATATAAACGGTATGATCGGCTAATTGAAAAATCAGCATATATCGTTTTTCAAAAAGCAGAAAGCGATAAGTGTTTTTAGGGATATATTCTCCTTTCAGCCACGGACATCTTTGCGGCATGGTCTTAAGAGAATCAGCGGCCTCGCGAAATGAAGCTGTAAGCCGCTTTGCGGCATTGGGACTTACCTGCGCAGAAAAAGCAGCGTGCGAAACAAGCATTTGCGCGGCCCTTTGGGATATTTCGACACGATATTCAGTCGGTTCCATTTTCCGGCGCCTCCCCGATCACACTGTTCATCATAGCGGCGACTTCATCCACGGTATATCCCTTGACGCCATGCAGTCTGTCTTCTTCGACCGCCAAAAGCTCTTCCCTGAGACGGAGCATCTTTTCTCTGCGATTAAAGGTTTCAATATCCATTACCACTAAATCGCCTTCCCCGTTTTTGGTCAGAAAAACAGGTTCGGAAGTTTTTCGGCACATTTCAGCTATTTCATTGTAGTTTTGCCTGATAGCGGCAGAAGGACGTATATTCATAAAATGACCTCCGTTTCGATAAACATAGTAGTATTCTTACTATATTATAATAAAATTATACAACACTGTCAATAGCTGTCCGGAAAAAGAAAAAGCACATCCACAGATAAACCGTGAATGTGCTTGGTGGACGTTAACGGATTTGAACCGCTGACCCTTCGCACGTCAAGCGAATGCTCTTCCAGCTGAGCTAAACGTCCGTCGATCCCGCTCGGGACGTTGACTATTATATATGATATGTCCGAAAAAATCAAGTACTTTTTTTAATTTATTTTATTTTTTTATCGGCGGGCGAAAATCTTTTGTTTCGCCCGCCGATATGTTGTCAGACAGATGCCGGATCAGGCGTCGTTTTCGCCGGTTTCGGCGACTTCGGCAACCTCAACGACTTTTTGGTCATTCGGAAGGATCGCGTTTGTGATGATGCCGAGGATAAGAGCGCAAGCGATGGCTGTTATCGTGACCTTGCCGAACGTTACGGTAAGTCCGCCGATACCGCAGATGAGGATGACCGCTACGACGAAGAGGTTTCTGTTGTTGCCGAGATCGACGTTCTGGATCATCTTAAGTCCGCTGACTGCGATAAAGCCGTAAAGCGTTATGCATACGCCGCCCATGACGCAGTTGGGGATCGTAGAAAGGAAGGTAACGAACGGGCCGAAGAACGAGATGATGATGGCGACGATCGCCGTTGTGAGGATCGTTATTACGGAGGCGTTGCCCGTGATGGCGACACAGCCTACGGATTCGCCGTATGTCGTGTTGGGGCAGCCGCCGAAGAAAGCGCCTGCCATGGAGCCGATACCGTCGCCGAGAAGAGTCCTGTGGAGACCGGGCTCCTCAAGCAGCTCTTTGCCGATGATGGAGGAAAGGTTTTTGTGGTCGGCGATATGCTCTGCGAAAACGACGAACGCAACGGGGATGTAGGCGACTGCAACAGTCGTTATGTACTGTCCCGTGACCTCGTGAGCCGAGAGAGCCTTGAATGCCGAGAGGAATGTGAAATCGGGGACTGCGAATATCTTAAGGTTTTCAAAAACCGAGAAGTCGATCACCATGAGCGCGGAGTTGTCCGTCGCTTTTCCGATGAGGGTGAAGATAACGGCTACAACGTAACCCGCGAGGATGCCGATGATGAAGGGGATGAGCTTTGCCATCTTTTTACCGTATACCGAGCAAAGGATAACGGTGAAGAGCGTGACAAGACCGCAGATAAGAGCGACATAGGGGCTTGCGACGGAAGCGCCTTCGGCGTCGAGGACCTTGCCCTTAACGAGGTCGGCGACAGCGTTTGTCGCGAGTGAAAGACCGATTATCGAGACCGTGGGGCCGATAACGACGGCGGGCATGAGCTTGTTGATCCATTTTACGCCCGCGATCTTAACGATTATCGCTATCACGACATAGACAAGACCTGCGAATACAGCGCCGCAGATAAGGCCGAGATAGCCGAGCTGAGCCGATGCGCCGCCGGCGAATGCCGCGAACATCGAGCCGATAAATGCGAACGAAGAGCCTAAAAACACGGGGCTTGAAAATTTAGTGAAGAGAAGATATACGAGAGTACCGATGCCTGCGCCGAAGAGAGCCGCCGACTGAGACATGCCGTTGCCGATGATGGCGGGCACCGCGATCGTGGCAGCGAGTATCGCAAGAAGCTGCTGGAAGGCGAAGATTATCAGCCGACCGAATTTGGGTTTGTCTTTGATGTTGTAGGTAAGTTCCATTTTTGTTTCCTCCTGTATTTTAGGCTTCCGCCAAATTTAACCAAATTTAACCGTTTTTAACCAGAACGACCTCGTTCGCCCCGTCAAATTCGTCTACCCTGACGCCGATAAATTCATCGCGCGAGGTAGGAATGTTTTTTCCGACGTAGTTTGCGCTGATCGGCAATTCCCTGTGGCCTCTGTCGATCATGACGGCGAGGCGGATGCGGGAAGGCCTTCCGAGGGAGATCACGGCGTCCATCGCCGCTCTTGCCGTCCTTCCGGTAAAGATAACGTCGTCGACAAGGATTATGTCTTTCCCGTTGACGTCGAAGCCTATCTCCGAATCGTTTACGCGCGGTTTGTCGTATCGTTCCGTCAGATCGTCGCGGTAAAGGGTTATATCGAGCTTTCCGAGAAAGACCTTTATATCCGAGAACCTTTCGATGTTTTCTTTTATTATCGCGGCGAGGGGAACGCCTCTTCGCTTTATACCGATAAGATATACGGCGTCGGCGTCGGGATCGCTTTCGATTATTTCATGCGACAGCCTCGCGAGACTGCGAAACATCGTTTTTGAGTCGACGATTATCTTTTCTTCCGTTTCGCTCTCTCCCTTCAAAAAGGCAATAAAAAACGCCTTGCAGACAAAGCAAGGCATAAAAGCACACATGTTATCGCCTTGCCGGTATCTCGTACCGATTTAAAGGACTGTTTACAAGTGATATGATAGCACGTTGTATCGCGTTTGTAAATAGATAATGATGTAAAAATAAAGGCGAATTTAAGAGAATTTTTTGACGATTTACACAACTTGTAGTATTTATCGGGACCGGCTCTCATATATATATAGTATTACCGGCACAAGAGGAGGTGTAAAGATGAAATACTTTACAGAACGCGCGATACCCGTTTTACTGCTTTTTTCGGCGATCTTCCTTTTATTCTCCTGCACGGCGGATAAAAAGGAGGATATCTATATTTTCGCGGAGAATTTTAACGATATAAGCTCCGTATTCAAGATCAAGCATTCGGATATCGCGCTCATTTCGGACGGCGACACAAAGGAATACGAAATATTTCTTGACGACGGAGAGGACAAATTTCTTTTATCCGTTTACTCAGACAGATCCGGGACGGTGAGCGGCGCGGACGTCACTTTCGATAAGGATAAAAGGACGGATGAAAGCAAAGCCGAAAAATTTATTTCCACGGTATATGATGCGTCAAAAGCGCTGGCAAAGGAATACGGCGAGGACGTCGGAAGCGTTTTGAAAAAGGGAGATATCAAAAAGGCGATAACGTCAAGCGACCCCGTGACGCTCTTTAAAAAGGGGAGGATGTTTGAATGCTCACTGTCAAGCGACACGATCGGAGCGGCGTTTTCGATAAGGACGACCGATGTCACACAGAGCGAAACGGAAACTCCGACGCTCAGAAAAAGAGAGCATTCAAAAGCCGACTTGAAAACTCCTTAAAGATGTGATAACATTTAAGGCAACGCCGCACGATCGAGGTGTGCGGCGTTGCCTTAAAAAACACAAACGGAGTGTTATCATTGGACAATTTATATGACGTCGCTGTAATAAAAAAGATACTTGCCCGCCACGGCTTCAGCTTCTCGAAGTCGCTCGGACAGAATTTCATAACAGATCCGTCCGTCTGTCCGCGCATGGCGGATGAATGTTTCACGTCGCCCGACGGATGCGTAATAGAGATCGGCGCCGGCATGGGAGTCCTCACAAAAGAGCTTGCGCTGAGATTCAACAAGGTGGCGTCGTTCGAGATCGACACATCGCTTATACCCGTTCTCGCCGAAACGCTCAAGGGCCTCGACAACGTGAATGTGATAAACGACGACATTTTAAAAACCGATCTGAGGAGCTTTATCGACAGCGAATTCGGCGATCTTCCCGTCAGCGTCTGCGCCAATCTGCCGTATTATATCACGTCGCCCATAATAATGTACCTGCTCGAAAGCCGCATACCGTTTGAAAACATCACTGTGATGATACAAAAGGAGGCGGCGGACAGGCTTTGCGACCGCGTCGGAGGTAAAAATTCCGGAGCGATAACCGCGGCGGTGAATTATTACGCGGAGCCGGAAAAGCTGTTTGACGTCGGCAAAAACTCATTTATGCCGCCGCCGAAGGTGGACAGCTCGGTAATAAAGCTTAAAGTCAGAAAAGAGCCGCCCGTCTCGGTAAGAGACGAAAAATCGTTTTTCAGGCTCATACGCGCGTCGTTCTGCCAAAGGAGAAAGACAGCCGTTAATTCTATAAGCGCGGGGCTGGGAATACCGAAAAGCACCGTTTCGACCGCGCTGTCGGAGCTTGGATTTGACGCAGGCATAAGAGCGGAAAGATTTACGCTCGAGGACTTTTCCAGGCTTGA
>JAILLJ010000163.1 GCA_024693205.1 Clostridiales bacterium
CGAGCTTCGCCGTCTTCTCCCCGAAAAATATCCGATACGTTATTATCCCGATATCACGCATAACCTGCGTTGTGAGATACCCGTTCATTTTGACAGAAACGACTGGCATTATGCCTTTGCCGCGGCTTTGGGAAGAGAATCAGTCAATCCCCGACCCACAGAATACAGACGTCTTCAAAGGATCGTCAGACCGTACTGCGCCGGAAGCGTGACATATTCCGAGGGCGTAAACGACGACGTTAATAAGATAGTCTGGGCGGACGCCGATTTTAACGCTTTAGTTCCCGTAAGAGAGACGCTTCTCGATTATGCGAGATCGTATATGTGGGATATACCTGCCGAAAAGATCGCCGACGGGATAATGGGACTTGAATTTAACTGGTACGGCGCGCCGGAGGACGATCCCTGTATCGAGACTACGCTTGCGTTATTTGAGGACATCAGGAAAAAATATCCGTCGTCGGAAAAGAATTGGCGATTTGAGCTGCTTCTTTTGAGGGCGGAATGTGACGCCCTTATAAGAAGACGTAGGATCTTTGAAAAAGGACTTATAGAAGACGCGAAAAAGTCGCTCAGAAGGGGAGAGGACGTAAAAACAGCGCTGAAGATCCTTTCATGCAGCTTTAACGACGAATATAAAAAGCTCAGGGACGATATATCAAACCTTGCGGAGATACTGTTTAACTCTATCGGCATTCAACTCGATATCGAGCATTACGACGCTCTCAACTGGGAACGCGGCGCGATACTCGAAACGATCGACCTTCCGATAACAGACAGATCATGGCTTATAAATCGCCTTAACTTTGCCGAAACGCTCGGAGACGACGAGAAAAAATCGTTTATAAAGGGACTTCTCGCCAGAAATAAAGTCGCTCCCGACGAATTTTATTTTTCCGTCGCCGAAGACGGGCTCGACGCCTTGAACGTGACGCAGGACGGCGATTATTATATCGACGTTCAGGGCGACAGGCCTTATGTCAATAACGGCACGCTCCCGACGTCGCAGTTCAAAATATATGACCATTACAGCCTTAAATGCAAGCTTGCCGGATTTTCGGGCGACACAGATTATCTTCTGAAGCTTACGCATAAAAAAGAAACGAGAAACGACATAGATACCTTTAAGATAACGGTAAACGGAAATGTCATATACTTCGGAAAAATGTACGGCGGCGAAGGAACGGATGAATTTGACAGATATTATTCGGCGCCGGGAAGCGAGACGTCGTCATATCTCATTCCCTCGTCGGCGATAGAAAACGGATGTATAGCGCTCGAAATAACCGAGCCGCAGGAGGGCTTTAAGCTTTACGAGATGCGGATAGTGAAAAAATAAATTATAAAGCATAAAAATACCGCGACGGTTTGAAATACGACCGTCGCGGAGTTTTATTGTTTAAAAACGGATCATTTACTGAATATTTCGTCCTGATTTATGGTTTTTATGTCTGCCTCGCAAAGCACCTTTTCGGCAGCTTCGTTATCCTCAACGCGGATGATGACATAAGCGTTACCGACCTTTGGCGTAATAAACGCGTAGGCGTATTCGACGCTGATGCCCTTGTCGGAAAGGATAGCGATAGCCTTTGAAAATCCGCCCGGTACGTCGGGGATCTTTATTCCCAATACTTCTGTAGCCGAAACGGTATGACCGCCTTCCTTGAGCGCCTTTAATGCGGCGTCGGGATCGTTTACGATAAGACGAAGTATGCCGTAATCGGTCGTGTCGGCTATTGACAGCGCGCGGATGTCAATGCTGTTGTCGGCGAGAAGACCGGTGATCTCGGCAAGCCTTCCGGCTCGGTTTTCAACAAAAACGGAAATTTGTTTTATAGCCATGAGTAATTCCTCCTTGAATTATCGATCGGTTTTCAGCTGAGCTTTCTGTTGTCTATTACGCGGACTGCCTTTCCTTCATAGCGCGGCAGTGAACGCGGCTCTACGAGCTTGACCTTTGTCGAGACACCTAAAACCGACTGCATGGCGGCGGCGATCTTGTGCTCCGTCGCCTCGATGTTTCTTATCGAGTCGGAGAAAACGCTTTCGGACATCTCGATGCATACGGTCATCACGTCGGCGTTGTTAATACGGTCGACAAGTATCTGATAATTCGGATCCATGCCGAGCGTAAGTATGACATGCTCGACCTGTGACGGGAAGACGTTTACGCCTCTTATGATAAGCATATCGTCGCTTCTGCCTCTCGGCTTCTTCATCTTTACGAGAGTTCTTCCGCAGGAGCATGTCTCATGGGTGATGCATGAAATATCGCGCGTACGGTAGCGGATAAGCGGAAGAGCCTCTTTGCCGATGCATGTAAATACAAGCTCACCGTATTCGCCGTCCGGAAGCGGCTCGAGTGTATCGGGATCGACGATTTCGGGATAGAAATAATCCTCGCAGATATGCATTCCCGACTGTTCCTCACATTCATAAGCTACGCCCGGTCCCGCTATTTCGGAAAGACCGTAAATATCGTAAGCCTTAATGTTGAGCTTTTTCTCTATCTCTTTACGCATAGCCTCCGTCCACGGCTCCGCTCCGAATATACCTACGCGAAGCGGAAGGTCCTTTGAATCTATGCCGGCTTCTTCCATCGCTTCGGCGATAGTGAGAGCGTATGAAGGCGTACAGCAGATCGCGGCGGCGCCGAAATCCTGGAGCAGCATTATCTGGCGCTTTGTGTTTCCTGTCGAAGCGGGAACGGTGATAGCTCCCATCTGTTCAACGCCGTAATGAAGTCCGAGACCGCCTGTGAAAAGACCGTAGCCGTATGAGATATGTACGATATCTTCTTTTGTGACGCCTGCCGCGACGAGCGCTCTTGCGGCGCCGTCGGCCCAACGCTCGACGTCTGTTTTTGTATATCCGACGACAGTCTGCTTGCCTGTCGTTCCGGACGAGGCGTGTATCCTGTATAATTTTTCTCTGTCAACAGCAAACAAGCCGAAGGGGTAGTTATCTCTGAGATCCTGTTTTACCGTAAACGGAAGCTTCGTGATATCGTCGATCGATTTGATGTCGCCGGGCAAAAGACCGATCTCATCAAACTTTTTCCGATAAAAAGGTACGTTTTCATAACAGTTGGCTACTGTCCTGACGAGTCGCTCGGACTGTACCTTTTTAAGACATTCACGCGAAGCTGTTTCGATTTCCGGCTGATAATAATTGCTCATTTTTATACGCCTCCCGGTTTAAGATTTATTCGACTCAGGAATTATATCCGAGTTCAAATGCTTTAAGATTGAGTTCCTTGAATTTCGGCGGAACGTTTTCTTCGACCGCCTTTAGCCATTTATCTTTGGCGATATCCGTTTTTGAAGCCATGGCGCCGATAAGAACGACGTTTACCGCCTTAGCGGAGCCTGCCTTCAATGCGAGTGAAAGTGAATCGAGAGTTATAAGATCAACGCCTGTCGCCGAAAGAGTTTCCAAAACGTTGTCGGGATATTTTGCCGCTCCGGTGACGACCGTCATCGGGTCGATCTTTTGTGTATTGACTATAAGTTTTCCGTCGGGTTTAAGGTAGGGGAGCCATCTTGCGGCTTCGAGCTGTTCAAAGGAGAGGATGATATCCGCTTCGCCCTTTTCTATGACGGGGGAATATACCTTGTCGCCGAATTTAACGTATGTCACGACGGAACCGCCTCTTTGGCTCATGCCGTGTACTTCCGAGACCTTGACGTCATAGCCTTCGCTGACGAGCGCGGAGCCTAAAATACGGCTCGCGAGGAGAGTTCCCTGGCCGCCTACGCCGACGATCATAATGCTTGTTGTCATTTTTATTCCTCCTCCTTACTGATTTCTGATGGCGTCGAACTTACAGAGCTGTTTGCAAACGCCGCAGCCGACGCACTGGGTAAAGTCGATAAACGCTTTACCGTCCTTCATGCTTATAGCGGGACAGCCTATCTTCATGCACATTTTACATGACCTGCATTTATCGAAAGCTACCTCCAAGGGAGGATTATGTTTGACATATTTAAGGAGAGCGCAAGGACGGCGCGAAATGATGAGCGATGGTCCGTCTGTCGTCAGCTCCTCCTTTATGGCCTTTTCTGTTTCGATAAGATCATAAGGATCGACTACTCTGACGTTGTGGATGCCGACGGCTTCGGCAAGCTTTTCAAGGTTTACGGCTGTCGTCGGATCGCCTTTTATGGTAAGACCTGTCGTCGGATTTTGCTGATGTCCCGTCATACCCGTTATCGAGTTGTCGAGGATTATCGTTACTGTATTGCTCTTGTTATACGCTACGTTGATAAGTCCCGTAACGCCCGAATGGATGAACGTCGAGTCGCCGATGACCGCCACGCTCTTTGAGGCGTTTGAGGGATCCGCTTTATTGCGGCCGTGGAGCGATGAGACGGAAGCGCCCATACAGATGCAAGTGTCGATAGCCGTAAGGGGAGCCAGAGCGCCCAATGTATAGCATCCGATATCGCCGCTGACTGTTACGCCGAGCTTTTTAAGCGCATAGAAAAGACCTCTGTGAGGACAACCGGCGCAGAGAACGGGAGGACGCGCGGGAACCTCGATGTCGGCTTTGAGATATTTGTTTTCTTCGCCCAAAACGACCTTTTTGACGAGCGACTGGAAATATTCGCCCTGAAGCGTAAATACGTCTTTTCCGAGGACGTTTACACCGATCTTTTTGCAGTGGGATTCGATATAGTCGTCAAGCTCCTCGATGACGTATACAGTCTTGAATTTTGACGCAAATTCCTTAATGACGTTTACGGGAAGGGGATAGACGCAGCCGAGCTTTAAGTACGATACTTTGTCGCCGAGAGCTTCTTTTGCGTACTGATAGCAGATACCCGACGTGATAACGCCGATATCTCCGCCGTTTATCTCCATCTTGTTTATGCCCTCGTCAAAGGCTTCTTTTTCGTTCCACGCCGTCTGTTTAAGGATCCTATCCTCGACAACGACGTGTCTTTTAATAGCCATCGCAGGCATCATGACATATTTCTGAGGATTTTTTTCATAGGGCAGAAGTCCGTTGTCGACTCTCTCGCTTTCTTCGGCAAGGCTTCTTGAATGCGAGACCCTTGTCGTAAGGCGAAGTATGACGGGCGTATCGAACTTTTCGGAAAGCTCGTACGCTTTTTTTGTAAAGTAGAGACATTCCGCCGAGTCAGACGGCTCGAGCATCATTGTCTTTGACGCAAGAGCGTAGTGACGGGAATCCTGCTCGTTTTGTGAGGAATGCATACCGGGGTCGTCGGCAACGGCGATCAGCATACCGGCGTTCACGCCTGTGTACGACGCGGTAAAGAGCGGGTCAGCGGCAACGTTTAGTCCGACATGCTTCATGGCGCAAAAGCTTCTCGCTCCCGCGATAGCCGCGCCCGCCGCCGTCTCTGTCGCCACCTTTTCATTCGGCGCCCATTCGCAGTAAATTTCATCATATTTAGACGCGAATTCGGTGATTTCGGTACTCGGAGTACCCGGATAGCTTGAAGCTACACGGCATCCCGCTTCATAAAGACCTCTTGCAACCGCTTCGTTGCCGAGATATAACCTTTTCATGTTTAGCCGCCGCGATACGAAAGGGAAAAACGTTTCGTACCGCTTTCCTTTCAATGAAATTTGTTTTATAACCCTTTTATTATATCACTATTATTCGTTTTCTACAACAGCATTATAGAAAAATTCCGACGTTTCTTTATCTTTATCGCTCTTAAATATCGCCGAGCCGACAAAGCAGAGGATTATCGAAAGGATCATCGCTATGCAGGCGAAGAGCGGGCCTTTACCGGCGAGGGTGACGACCGATCCCGTCTGTACGCCGAACATAGTAAGAACTTTGCAGACGGCGGGAATGAGAGCCGTAAAGAATCCGCCTAAAATTCCGCACCATGCGCCGCCCTTTGTGAGCTTTTTGTAGTAAAGCGCAAGGACGTAGGGCGCCAAGAAGGAGCCGGAGATTATGCCCCAGGAGTAGCTCATCATGTCGAGGATCGGAGTGTCCGTATTTGCGACGACATAGGAGACAAGGATAAACGCGATGCAGAGTATTTTTGTCGTCAGAGCGACCGATTTGTCGTCAACTTCTTTTTTACGTATATGCTTTAAGAAGTCCATCGTAAGCGTGGAGCTTGACGTAAGCGTTATCGAGCAGAGCGTTGAAATAGACGCCGCCATAAGAAGAACGATTATAACGCCGAGAAGCACCTGCGGAAGATGCGTTTCTTTTAACATGTTGGGAACTATGTAGTCCTGAGAGGGAGTCGGGAAAGAAGCGATCTGATCCTTTGTGAAGAAGCGGTAGCAGAGAGAGCCGATAAAATATCCGCCGCCTGCGACAAGTACCGCGAAAAATGTTGAAATGACGATGCCGCGCTTTGCCTGCTTGTCGTCGCGGATACCGAAATATTTACCTATCATCTGAGGAAGTCCCCATGTTCCGAAGGACGTCATAAGGACTGTGGCGATAAGACCGGATGCGGAGTTTAGGTTGAGCTTCGGAAGACCTTCCGCAGTCTTGGCATATTCCGCGATACCCTTTAATCCGCCGACCTTGTCACAGCGGACGACGAAGAATATAAGGAGCGCGATGCCGCCCATCATGATTATTCCCTGGACGAAGTCGGCTCTTGCCTGGGCAAGATATCCGCCGAGCAGAAGCAGAAGAGCGGAAACAACGGCGATTATTATAAGGCATATCGTGTCGTCGATGCCGAGAAGTACCTTTGCGACAGAGGCAATTCCCTTATATACAGACGCCGAATAAGGTATCATGAATATGAAAATAACGAGACATGCAAAAATCTTCATCGCGTCGCTGCCATAGCGGTAGCCGAAATATTGAGGCATTGTCTTTATTTTGAGCCTTGCCGATACGTCGCGCGTTCTTCTTGCGAGAACACGCCACGCGAGCCATGAACCGAAGATGGCGTTGCCGATACCGGCGGAAATACCCCAAAGACCGTAATTCATGCCCGTGCCGCCGGCGTAACCGACGAACATAACTGCCGAAAAATACGCGGTACCGTATGAGAGCGCCGAAAGCCAAGCTCCCGCGTTCCTGCCGCCGACGGTAATATCCGCGACGCTCTTTGCCCTGCGTCCTGTCACGATGCCGATGGCAATGATACAGATGACATAGACGACGATTGTAATCCATGTTACGATATTTCCGGAAATAAACATATAAGACCCTCCGTTTTGTTTGTTGACGGCCGATGAATGTATCACTTCAGCCGTTTGTCGCTTTAAAGCTTTTACTCATTAAAGCGCCATGGTTATACTATACCACAGAGAATATAGAATGTCAAGCAAAAAGTTTAAAATGCCGAAATAATTTTTCCTGAGCCCGCGACGTAATCTCCGACGTAAAAAACAGCTGTTTGTCCGGGTGTTACAGAACGCTGCGGCGTATCGAATTTGCAGCTTACTTTGTCGCCGTCGACGGTTATAAGTGCTCTTGCTGGCTGAGCGCGAAAGCGGATCTTGACGTCGGCGTAAAACTTTGGCGGAAGTGTGTCGTATAGGAGGCTGTTTATATCTCCGCAGATACAGCCGTTCCCGAGTTGTTCGCCGTTTTCACCTATCGTCACGGTGTTGTCTTCGGCGTTTATCGACGTTACGAACATCGGCTTACCAAACGCGCCGAGACCCTTGCGCTGACCTATTGTATAATTGATTATGCCGCTGTGCTTTCCGAGTATCTCGCCGCTTTTTGAGATAAAGTTTCCTTCCTTCGGAACGATATTTTTATATTTTTTGATAAAATACGCGTAGTCGTTATCGGGGATAAAGCATATTTCCTGGCTGTCCTTTTTGAAGGCGACAGGGAGCCCGTTGTCATCAGCTATACGTCTTGTATCGGCTTTTTCGTATCCGTTTAAGGGGAAAACGGCGCAGGCTAACTGGCTGTTCGTAAGGCGGGATAAAAAGTAGCTCTGGTCCTTGAGGCTGTTAGTCCGCTTTAAAAGGCATCTTCCGTCTTTGACTTCCGTTTCGGCGTAGTGGCCCGTCGCGATCTTTTCACAGCCCAGGCTTTTTGCGAGATCGAGCATCGCGCCGAATTTTATCTCCCTGTTACAGGTTATGCATGGGTTGGGCGTTACGCCGCTTATGTAGTCGTTTACAAAGCTGTCGATCACCTTTTCGCGGAAGATATCGCGCATGTCGTATGTGATATGCTTTATCCCAAGCTTGTCGGCGACGTTTTTTGCGTCCTCGGCGCCCTTTGTGTTCCCGTCGGGAGTCAATATCAAGGTGACGCCCGTTACATCGCAACCCATGTCGCGAAGGAGCATCGCGGCGACAGAGCTGTCGACGCCGCCGCTCATGCCTATAAGTATTTTTTTGTTTTTCATATTTACATCCCCGAAACGTGATTTTTTATGATGAATCGGCAAATCTTCTGCGGTATTATATCATCTTTAAAAAATAAAATAAAGAAGTTTTTGCAAATACGGTTGACCTCGGGGCAAAAATAAGATAAACTATAATTGTTTTTTTATGAGTTGTATTATCTTTATCGGGGATTGATGAACGGTTGCATAAATCGGCGGATAAAAAAGCATTGATTTCTAATCTCGGTACGACGCTTATTGTGCTCGCTGCCGCTTGCTCCGTATTGCTTATTGCCATGCAGGTCGAAACTTTACAGCTCTGGTACGCAACATGGCAGGAAAAGCTCGTGGAGCTTGAATATAAAATAGCGTCGATAAAAAACTGGTGGCTCGTCGTTCTGACGATATTGGGACTTTTCACGGCAAAGGGGATATTTATGCCGATACCTATTTCGGCTATCTGCTTTATTTCGGGAATGGTCCTTCCGGGCTATGCGGCAATTACCGTTAATGTTGTCGGAATGTCGCTCCTTATGACTGTCAAGTATTTTTGGGGGCTTCATCTCGGCGGCGGAAACGCGAGTAAAATAGTACGAAAAAACGATTTTATCCGTGATATTCTCGAACGCGACGGGACGGGAAATCCGTATCTGCTCTTCCTTTTCAGGCTGATACCCGCCTTTCCGATAAACAGCGTGAGTCAGCTTTACGGAGCGATGAATTTCAAGTTTGTCGAATATCTCTTCATTTCGCTCGCGGGATTTTCATATAAGCTCATTTCATATACGATAATCGGACGAAACGCGTTGAATCCCTTATCCGGTTCGTTCCTTATACCGATCATCGCGTTTTTACTGATCTCCGGGATAGTGCTTCTGAGCCTTAACTACATCATCGACTTCTTCTCAAGACTGAAAGAAAAAAAGATAAACGACGAAAAAAGCAAGGAATTTATCGACATAGAAAATACAGAGAAAGAGGACAGTTATAATGAAAACCTTTGATGAAATGTACGCATCAGTTTCCGGCGGCGGTCTTGAAGAGAGCTTTAAAAAGCTCTATATGACAGCCGATGAGGTAAAAAAACAGCGCGCGAGATATCTTAAGATCATGGATGATTTTGCCGAGCTTTACGGCAAGGACGGCTGTATCGATCTTTTCAGCGCTCCCGGAAGGACGGAGATAGGCGGGAACCATACCGACCATAACCACGGCAAGGTGCTTGCGGGCGGCATCAATCTTGACGCGGCGGCGGTAGTCGCAAAGCGCGACGGAAATATGATAAGGGTAAAATCGGCGGGTCACGACATGAACGTCGTCGATATCTCGGTGACTGATCCCGTCGATGAGGAGAAGGGACATTCGTCGGCGCTCGTTCGCGGCGTCTGCGCCGGATTTTTAAAAAACGGATATAAAATAGGCGGCTTCGACGCCGCGACACATTCAAACGTCTTGGCAGGTTCGGGACTTTCAAGCTCGGCGGCGTTTGAGGTGCTTATCGGCACGATACTCAGCTATCTCTATAACGACGGAAAAGTCAGCGCGGTTGAGATCGCAAAAATAGCGCAGTACGCCGAAAACAAGTTTTTCGGAAAGCCCTGCGGTCTTATGGATCAGACGGCATGCTCCGTCGGCGGATTTGTCGCCATCGACTTCAAAGACCCTGAAAATCCGAAGATCGAAAAGCCGGATTTCGACTTCGGGAGCTGCGGACACGCTCTTTGCATAGTCGATACGGGCGGAAGCCACGCGGAGCTTACCGGTGAGTACGCCGCAGTCAGGGAAGAGATGGAAAATACCGCCAAGGCGCTCGGCAAGAGTGTTCTCCGTGAGGTCGATAAGGAGCTTCTTATCTCAAAGATACCCGAAATAAGAGAAAAGGTCGGCGACAGGGCGGTCATAAGGGCTCTCCACTTCTACGGTGAAAACGAGAGAGTAGACGCGGAGGTCGCCGCGCTTAAGAGGGGAGATTTTGAGGGCTTTAAAGCGCTCGTCTCCGAGAGCGGCCGCTCGTCGTTTATGTATAATCAGAACGTCTTTACATGTAAAGCTCCCGCTTCACAGCCCGTTTCGCTTGCGCTCGCGCTCAGCGACGAGATACTTTCGGGCAGGGGAGCGTTCAGAGTGCACGGCGGCGGATTTGCCGGCACTATTCAGGCGTTCGTCCCCGACGAGCTTCTTTCGGAATATA
>JAILLJ010000171.1 GCA_024693205.1 Clostridiales bacterium
AGGCGACACCGTATATTATGTTTCAAAAGCAAACAACAATACCGGCCACGATCCCTCGGGCGGTCTTGTATGGACCGAGATCGTTGCTAATGATACAACCACGGTAACGAACGGAAAGATCGACATCAAGTCGTTTTATCCGGGCGAGCAGGACGTCTATAAGATGGTCGCGACGGTCCCTTCGAGCGGACTGTTCAATATGATCGTTAAAGATATCGACGTTTACAGCGGAAGCGATCCCGTTGCCGTGAATACGCCGAGGTTCACAGAGCAGACGACTCCGAAGAGATCCGAGATTCTTTCCTGCATAGGGCTTTATGCCGTTGCGGTCGATAAGGACGGTAATCAGATAGGCTCGACAGTTCTGACTAACCTCAACGACGTTCCCTCGTCAACCGGCGTCATTTCCGGACTTTTCCCGAGCGCACCGCTCTCGGCAGGCTCCACCGTTACGGTTTATTACGATTTCTTCATTGACGGAAATGCCAATCAGGCGATACATAACGCGATAAGAGAGATAGGCGCAAGGGTGATAATAGATAAGGTCACTATTGCTCACGTCAGTTAATTCCCTTTAGCTTTAAATTTTTGAACGCATTGTTTTGCGCTGTTACAGATACAACTCAGCTGACCGCAAAAATGAGGCGTCAACCGTTTGGAGGCGGCATTTATGGAAGGACGCAAGAAAAAGAAAAAAAGACTCTATGTATTTGTGATCTATCTTTTGATTGCAGTCGCTCTGATCACTGCGGCAACGGTTGCATGGTTTTCACAGCGCAAGGAATCCGATATCCAGGCGGTCGAAGCAAGGATCGAGGGCGGAAGCCTCATAGCGACAAGCTTTTACAAGTCAAAATTGTGGGACGCCGAGATAGATCAGTATCACGATCCCAACTCATGGCTCCCGACATACGGCAACAGCGTAAACGATAAGTTTGAGTGGTTCAGAGCGAGAAAGTGGGCGAAGAACGACGCCGTCAGTAAAAACGGCGGCATAAAGGTCGAAGACTTCCACCCGGGCCAACAGAACTTAAATGAGGTCGTCCTCAACAATATCCCGCTCAGCGGCGAATACGACTTCATGTTTAAAAACATCACATGCTCGTCATCTGTGTCGCGCGACGACGCGCTTTCATGCATAAAGGTCTATACGACAGCCGAATTCAACAATACGGGAGAGCTTATAAAATCTTCCGTTACGACAAAATCCCTTAAAGAGATAAAGGATAACGGCGGATTGGTCTTCGCGATGCCGGCGCTTACGTCCGAATCGTTGCCGGTCAATATTTATTTCGATATATTTATTGACGGAAAGACGGACGATGAGTCGCTTGAATCGGTTTATGACGAGCTTAAGGAAAACGGCGTGTCGTTTTCGATAGGTTCAATCAAGGTAGACATTGCCCAGGATTAATAAGACAGGAGATCAGGACTTGAAGACTTTCGGTAGAATATTAAAAAGGATTTTTTCGTTACTCTTAGCTGCGGTTGTTTTGTTTTGCATCTATGCCGTGATACTTGTCGTCAAGGCGGGAAAAGGTAAAGTCCCGATGATCTTCGGTTACGGAATCCTCAATGTCGTTACCGGAAGTATGGTTCCGGTCATAAATCCCGGAGATGTTATAATCGTTAAAAAGATCGACGCTTCTGAAATAAAAAAGGACGACGTGATCTGCTTTTATTCCACAGATCCTTCTATATTCGGACTGCCCAACACCCATAGGGTTATCGAGGTGGGCAAGGACGAAAACGGCAGGCTTGAATTCACGACAAAGGGCGACGCAAATTCCCTCGAAGACGAATATAAGGTTCCGTGGGAAAATGTTGTCGGAAAAGAAATAAAGGTCATCAAGCATGTCGATAAGATTATAAAGGTAATTCAAAACAGGTATTTCTTCTTTTTTGTTCTCGTTATCCCGCTTGTCGGAGTAGTATTCATTGAAATTTTAAATATATCAAAGGTGACAAAGAAGAATGGCGGACGAGAATCAGACGGCGAAAACAAAGAAACCGATAAGGACGGCGGCGGACACAAAGAGTAATATCAGCAGCGCCGTTATGGCGGCGGTCATTACGCTGTCGGTCGTTTGTGTTGCACTTTCGCTTTTGCCGAGAGCGTTCGGCGATAAATGCTTCGGAATGGGTACCGATACGATGGACCCGACGATAAAAAAGGGCAGTCTTTTGATCGTCTCCCCGATAAAGTTTGAAAACATCAGCGTAGGGGACATAATAACATTCAAAAGCGATAAGGAAGAAGGCTATTTTACCCACAGGGTAATAGATATATTTCAGGACAAAAAACAGTTTGCCACAAAGGGCGACGCCGAGAGCAAGCCCGATCCGTACACGGTCGGCTACGAATGTGTCATGGGGCGCGTCCAAAGGGTGATCCCGTTTGTCGGATATCCGTCGATATGGCTTAGCACGATGACCGGCAAGGCGGTAGTAATAGTGTTTTACATCGTTTGGATCTCAATAGAAACCGAGCTATACGAATCGCGCAAAAGGAGAGCGAATAAGAAATGAACAAAAAGAGAATGATCTGTTTGGCGTTGTCTCTTGCGGCTGTAGTCAGCATGTTTTTCGTGCAGAATACGGCGGCGTGGTTTCGTACCGAAGCAGGCATCGAATACGGATATAATATAAAGGTCGATAAAATGTATTATGATATCGACGGTTCGCTCGGTGAATTCCTTTATTCAAACGGCGATTCATTTATGCTCGCAGGTCAAAACCTTATCGTCGATAACGACGGAAAGATAACCGGCGTCAATCATTCGACGATAGCAACAAATTTCAGAGTCAAGATCGAATACCAGACGTACGTTCAAAACGGCAATACCGTTACGCTTACAAATAATACATACGCGGGCGCCGCGGGCGAACAGCTTTCCGTAACGTTCGGAAGAAAGGTCGGCACGACCGATTCGCTTTTCACCTACGATCAGACGACCGGATTTTGGAATTTTAACGGGATAGACTATAATAATGACAACGTATTCCCCGGAACCGAAAGCCCGAGATCGTTTGACATTATAACAAACATTAAATATGACGGCGCAAATCCGAACGTAACCCCTGAGATTTATAAGGGACGTTCGACCGAGGTCAAGGTCACAATACAGGCGAAGCAGGCGCTTCACGTTAATTGGACTACGATAGCGACGCTCATCAGCGGCTAATAAAATGAAGACATTCAGCGTTAAAAATATTTTTCTGAATTTCTTTATAATCATTGCGGCGATAGTTACGTTTTTTACGGCGTTTGTTTTGGCATCGGGCGCAAAGGCTTTTGCCGTCGAGTCGGACAGTATGGTCCCGAAGTTCAGAAAAGGCGCGGTAGTATTTGTAAGGCCTGTCAGCTTTGAAGAGCTGAAGAAGGGCGACGTCGTTTCGGTTTATTTTAAAGACAACGACGGAGTGTTCACCCACAGGATAACGGATATCGACAGCCAAAATAAAAGGATATACACAAAGGGCGACTTCAACATGAGCGAGGATCCCGAGCCGTCCGCGGCGAAACAAGTGATCGGAAAATATTGGTTTTCGCTCCCGTATATCGGCTTTATTTCGCTGAACATAGATAAGTTGCAAAACAACGCGTTTATATTTATTTTACTCGGCTTAGCGACAGCGGTATACGTTTTAAGGATAATCATTCAGACAAAAAAAGAAAAATCGGAAAGCTCCGATACTGAGGTGTAGGATATGCGAAATAAAATTAAAAAGATAGTGGCGACTTGTGCGGCGATCACGCTTGTGTTGTCCGTATGTTATTTTGCATTTCTCGATCCGACGACTGCGTGGTTTTACCAGGCGGAAAATAAGACATACAGCTTCACCTTCGGCGATTTTGACGTCGACGCGAGCACAACGATGCAGACGGAAAACATGAACTTCCCTCTCAGAGCGGCGACAAGATTTGCCGATAAGGGCGAAACGCTTTTTGACGAGGTGACATATGCGGTAAAATTCAATGTTACCAATAAGGGCTCGCTTCCCGCGAAGGTCTCCGTTAAGGTATATAATACTTCATCCGATAAGGTGATGGATTTCAGAAATACGGGCGGCAGCAACCCGAACGGACTTCGCTGGTTTGTCTACAGCGCTTCCGGAACGCTGCTTTCCGAAAACGACACGACGTCGTATGAGTATCCCGAGATTTCAAATCCGACCTCGACTACGGCGATAAGCAAGGGTGTTTTTAAAACAGCTATCGAATCGGCGATGGAGGCCGAGGAATCGTCGACGCTCTCCGATTATAAGGATTTTGCCGACGACGCAGCTTATGAAACATATAACACAGCAAGGACCGGTACGTTACAGACTTTAGCCGATACGCCTATAAAGCTTAACGGCGGAAACACGAGCTCTGACGTGTATGTCGTTTTTTGGGCTGAATACGGTGCTGTAAAGGGCGCTCTTGAGGGAAGCGGCAGAACTACAAAGAGTTATCCAATCAGAATAACACTGACTGCCGAACCCGATATTTCAGACATGGCTACGCTTACGATAACGAATAATACAAGCAGTGCCGTTCAGCCTACGGTTACGACGGGCGGAAGCGCATTCAGAGGAGATTACTTCATCGGCGATACCAAGTATACCGTTACGAACGCAAATCCGACGATCTCCATCCCTGCGCACGGCACGATCGAGATAAGAGGTCTTACGGTCGGAACATATTACAGAGTCACCTCG
>JAILLJ010000188.1 GCA_024693205.1 Clostridiales bacterium
AGGCGAACTGCTCGAATATCAGGACTGCAAGATACTTGCCGGAAAGCTTTCCGACACCGCGAAGGGCTTCGGACATTTCGACAGGAAACAGCAGGAAATGGAAGTCGATATGACATACAGCCGCATCCACGAGCCCTACGATATTTATAAGGCTTATATGTCTGCCGTCGGAAAGGGAAAGCGGAAGCTGCCGCCGCCCGTCGAGGCGTTTACAAAGCTCGTCGCGCGAAAGATAGTTTCCGTCGCGTCAAGGATATCATTCGTCATGCAGAAGCTCGCCGGAGGAAAACGTGAAAAATTCACGACGCTTTTTGAAAGCTCCTCATCGCGCTCCGAAATGGTGGCGACGTTTTTGGCTGTCCTTGCTCTCGCGAAGGCCAAAAGACTTTTCATAAACGGCGACGGAGAGACGGCGTTCGTATCGCTGAAGCAGTCTGCCGACGAGGCGCAGGTCGAGATAGAAGAATAATAAGTAGTCAGAGCGGTTTTTTCCGCTTTCGGTAAGGGAGCTGAAACATTGAAGGTACAGGAATTACAGGCGGCGGCCGAGGCGATCCTTTTCGCGAGCGGCGACCCCCTTGAAATAACGAGGATAGCCGAGGCGCTGGAGCTCGATACGGAATATACCGAAAAGCTTCTCGAAAGGCTCGGCGCCGAGCTTGACGAGCGCGAGAGCGGGATATGCCTTTTAAAGCTCGAGGACAGATATCAGCTTTGTACGAGGACGCAGTTCGCGGGGATGATACGTTCCGTGCTCGAAGTTAAAAAGAACACTCCGCTGTCCCAGGCGGCGTTCGAGGTGCTCGCGGTCGTGGCGTACAACCAGCCGATAACGAAGTCCTACATAGAACAGGTCAGGGGAGTCGACTGCTCCGGAGTTATCGCGACGCTCTGTCAGAGAGGGCTTGTCGAGGAAAAGGGCAGGCTCGAGCTTCCGGGACGTCCGCTTCTTTACGGAACGACGCCTAACTTTTTAAAATGCTTTTGTCTGTCGTCGCTTTCGGAGCTTCCGGAGCTGCCCGAAAAAAACGAGCCGGGGCTTGAGGAAGTCATAAAGGAAGCGGAAAGAACAGGCGAGCCGGCGCTGCCTCCGCTCGAAGAGGATGAAAAAGAAGAGCCGGAAGAGGCGGGCGAGACAGCCGTGCCGGAGGACGGAGACGATATCTACACGGCCGCGCAGGAAGAATAAAACAACAAAAAGGAGGGGAACCGAATGACGGCGCTGTATATAATTCTCGGTATCATTTTGCTGATAGTTCTTATATTCAGCATCAAGATCACCGCCGAGGTGATCTTTGACGAGACATTCAGCTTTGCCGTAAAGGTCCTTTTCCTTAAATTCACGATATATCCTAAAGATCCGAACAAAAAGCCAAAGAAGAAAAAGGAAAAGAAAAAGGAACAGGAGCCGGAGGAAAAGAAAGAGGAAGAGAAGGAGGAACAAAAGGAAGAGAAGCCTGCGGGCGACAGCTTCGTAAAGCGTTTTTACAAGGCGCAGGGCTTTGAGGGCACTCTCCTTTTCATCAAGGATATGCTTCATATCCTTAAAGGATTTATGAGAAGCGTATTCATCAAGGGCTTCGTTATCGAAAAGTTTTTCGTGAAGCTCTCCGTCTCAAAGTCGGACGCCGCCGAAACGGCGATAGCCTACGGCAAGACATGCGCGGCTGTTTATCCGGCGGCGGGCTACATATGCGAAGTCATGAGGGTCAAAAAATACGACTTCGACGTTTCCGCCGATTACCTCGCAAATAAAAGCACGGCAAAGCTGAACTTTACCGTTTCGACGCGGCCGATACGATTAACGAACGCCGTCGTCGTGTTGGGAGTTAAGGCGGCTATAGCTTACTTTATCAAGGCAAAAGGGCGTGCAAAAAAGCGTAAAAAAGAACAAGACGCCGAGCAGCACGCCTCAGAAATAAATGCAAATTCAAACATTCAAAAGGATGGAGATTAAGATGAAAGATCACGCAGCTTCCGGAATGCTCGGAACAACAATTGATAAGCTCAAGGAGCTTGTCGACGTCAGCACGATCATCGGCGACCCGATCGAAGCGGGCGGAGTAACGGTCATCCCGATTTCAAAGGTCACATACGGCTTCGCTTCGGGCGGCTCGGATTTCCCCTCAAAGACAAACGCCGAAATTTTCGGCGGCGGCGGCGGAGCGGGCATAACGATCTCTCCCGTGGCATTTATCGTTATCAAGGACGGAAACGTCACGCTTAAAAACATCTCGGGTCCCGAAGGCGGCCAGGCCGAAAGGATAATCGGCATGGTGCCCGACGTTGTCGACAAGATAACCGAGGTCGTCGATAAGTTTGTCAAAAAGGACGACGCCAAGAGCATCGACGAAATAGTCGACGAGCTTACGGAGGAAACGGCGGAATAATATTTTCGTCTCATCCGCAAAAAATGCGGATGATATGGATGCCTTTTAAAATTTTGTCTCTGTCGCCGGTATTTTTACTGTCGGCTGTTCCTTATTGCGGTCTTTACGCCGGGTCTCCCGACGTTTCCGCAAAGAAAGCGAAGGCGGCAGATCGCGCGATATCACAAGCAAGATCGTCGGATATTTTAAAAGAAGTCAAATAAAAGGAGCTGTCGTCTGATGCCGGACAATAAAATTCGGCTGCAAAAATATTTGTCCGAAAGCGGAGTCTGTTCGCGCAGAAAAGCGGAGGAGCTTATCGCCGCGGGCAAGGTAAAAATAAACGGTCATCCCGCCGAGATAGGCGCCAAGGTCGATCCGAAGTCGGACATAGTGACCGTCTCCGGCAAAAAAGTCTCGGGCAAGGAAAAGCCGATATATATAATGCTCCACAAGCCGAGAGGATATATCACGACGCTGTCGGACGAAAGAGGCAGGAAATGCGTCACCGAGCTTTTGAGCGGGATAAAGGAACGCGTCTATCCGATAGGAAGGCTCGACAGGGATTCCGAGGGACTTCTCCTTTTGACTAACGACGGGGAATTCGCAAACCTTATGATGCATCCGAAGCACCATATCCCAAAGACATACAGGGTGACGGTGCGCCCCGATATCTCGGACAAGCAGATACATCAGCTTTCCGTCGGAATACCGATAGAAGGCAGGATGACTGCGCCGGCGGACGTTCGTCTTATCGAAAAAACGGAGGGTCGCGCCGTAGCGGAGATAGTTCTGTACGAGGGCAGAAACCGTGAGATAAGAAAGATGTGCGAGGCGCTTGAGCTTGAGGTCGCAAGGCTGAAGCGAACAGCCGTGGGGTCCTTGAAGCTCGGGATGCTGCCTACTGGTAAATGGAGAGAGCTGACGCCGGACGAGGTCGAAAGGCTCGCTTCTCTCGCCGAAAAGGAAGATAAAACCAAGAACAAAAACCGGTAAAACTATGAAAGGTAAGTATGTCGCCCATGTCTTCGGATAAAGCGGGATACAGGCTTAAAAAATGATAAAAAGCATGACCGGTTACGGACGAGCCCAGGAAACGAGAGACGGCATGTCCATAACCGTAGAAATAAAAAGCGTAAACCACAGATATTTTGAATTTTCTTCGCGTGTTCCGAGGGGATACGGCTTTCTTGAAGAAAAGCTTAAAAGCTATCTCCAAACGGTCATAGCTCGCGGCAAGGTCGAATGCTTCGTACAGATCGAAACGCTCGAAGAGGGAGAGGCTGTAGTCAGCCTCAACGCGTCGCTCGCCGCGGGATATATAAACGCGTTCAAGGAGATGTCGGAGCGTTTCGGCATCGAAAACGACGTCACGACGTCCTCGCTTTCGAGATTCGGCGATATCTTTTCCGTCCATAAGGAAGAGAGCGACGAGGAAAAGATCTGGGAGGACGTGAAGGCTGTTACGATCGAAGCCGCCGAAAGATTTATCAAAATGCGCGAGACAGAGGGCATAAAGCTCAAAAACGACGTGCTTTCACGCGCCGATAAAATAATCGAAAACGTCGCCTTTATCGAGGAGCGTTCGCCCCAAACGGTACAGGAATACAACGAAAAGCTTCTCCAAAGGATGAAGACCGTACTTGAGGACGTACACGTCGACGAACAGCGTATACTTACCGAGGCGGCGATATACGCCGACAAGGTGGCGGTGGCTGAGGAGACGGTTCGTCTGCGCAGTCACATCGACCAGCTCCGCACGCTTTTCGGGTCGGAGGAGGCCGTCGGAAGAAAGCTCGACTTCCTTGTCCAGGAGATCAACAGAGAGGCTAACACGATAGGCTCAAAGGCACAGGACGTCGCGATCGCAAGAAAAGTTATAGACATCAAGGCCGAGGTCGAAAAGATTCGCGAGCAGATACAAAACATCGAATGATCTTACAAAGGAGTTGATCCCTTTGAAGCTTCTCAACATCGGATTCGGTAACATAATAAACGCCGACAGAGTGATCGCCGTCGTCAGCCCCGAATCGGCTCCCGTTAAGAGACTTGTCCAGGAGGGGCGCGACAGAGGAAGAGTGATAGACGCCTCCTTCGGGAGAAAGACGAGGGCGGTAATAATAACAGACAGCGACCATATCGTATTGTCGTATCTTACGGTCGAAACGCTTGCCGCAAGAGCTTCCGGAGAGGAAGATATCAAGAGCGTGTCGGAGGGATAAAATGTCAGAAAACAAAAGGAAGGGTCTGCTGATCGTCCTGTCCGCGCCCTCCGGATGCGGGAAGGATACCGTTTTGGCGTCCCTTGACGGAAAGATAGATAATTTCAGGCGCTCCGTTTCAATGACGACGAGAAAAAAGAGAGACGGCGAGACGGACGGGCTTGATTACTACTTCGTGACGCCGGAATATTTTCTCGAAAGGCTCTCAAGAGGCCAGATACTCGAGCATACGAACTACAACGGAAATTATTACGGAACGCCGAAAACGACCGTGGACGAATGGCTTAAAAACGGCGATACGGTCATTCTTAAAATAGAGGTCGAGGGAGCGAAAAACATCCGTTCTCTTTATCCCGACTCGGTCAGCATCTTTCTTGTTCCGCCGTCGATGAGTTCGCTTGAAAAACGGCTGAGAAAGAGAAACAGCGACAGCGACGAGGAGATACAGAGCAGATTAACGATCGCTCAGAACGAAATGAAAAACGCCGTAAACTACGATTACATAGTCGTCAACGACAAGCTTGAAACAGCTGTCGAAGATATCTGTGCAATAATAAACGCCGAAAGGCACAGAACGTCACGTTCTAAAAATATAATCAGCGAGGTGATAAGCAATGCTTAATCCGGATCTTAAAAATGTTCTTAAGGATCATGTCAGCCGTTATTCTCTTGTGACCGCTACCGCAAAGCGCGCGAGAGAGATAGCTGAAGAAGCGGAAGAAAAAAAGGTCATAATGACCGAAAAGCCGGTGACGGTGGCGATCAACGAGATACTTGACGGAAAATATGTCATAGTCGAGCCGGAAGAGATCAGAAACATCTGATAAAACGCACGTGAGGAGAGGCATCATATGTCAAAGGTTTATGTCGCCGAGGTGGCCGTCGAGAACGCGGTCTACCATTTTGACAAGGCATATGATTACCTTATCCCCGACGCGCTTTCGGGCGCGGCAAAAAGCGGATGCCGCGTCATGGTCCCTTTCGGAAACTCCAAAAAGAAGCGTCAGGGTATGATACTTAAGACCGCCTATCTCGAAAAAGACGAGGCGGAGCTTAAAAAGATGAAGATGCTTTCGAGCGTGCTCGACGAGGAGCCGCTTTTGAGCGGAGAGCTTTTGTCGCTCGTCTCGTTTTTAAAGGATCGAACCTTCTGTACCCTTTACGACGCGGTAAAGGCAGTACTTCCGACGGGGATAAACAATAAAATAGTCGGCTCCTACGCCGCCGTACCTGAGAGCGATTTGCCCGAGGACATTTCGTTTTCCGACGATGAGGAGGCGCTTTACGCTTTCCTTTCTTCAAAGTCGGGGTTTACAAGAGAAGAAAATATCGAAAAAAAATCGGGCGTAGAGAATACGGCTGAGGTTATAGAGTCGCTTCTCAAGAAGGGCGCTCTGATAAGAAATTACGACGCCGTAAGAAGAGTAGGCGACCTTACCGTTAAGATGATAAGGCTCACCGACAGCTTTTTATCGGGAGAAGCTAAAATTCCGACGCTGACAAAAAAACAGGCGGACGTCGTAGAGCTTCTTACCGAAATAGGTTCGGCTTCTGTGCGGGAGGTCTGTTATTTTACGGGATATACCCCGTCCGTGCCGTTGTCGCTTGCCGA
>JAILLJ010000052.1 GCA_024693205.1 Clostridiales bacterium
GGGCGAAAAAAGGCGAGAAAAGAATCATAATTCAAAACCAATTTTTCTATATTAAAACGAAACAGGGTTGTTTTCCGAATTTCTCCGGATAAACAGTCCCTGTTTTTATTTATTCTTTTCGTTCTTCGCTAAATGCGACAGTCCCTTTTTTTCATCCGGCTAAATATATATTGTTGATTTCGGCGGTACGGTCTGTTATACTGTCTAATGATGACCGCGCCGCTTTAAACAAAACGGCGCATGAAAAAAACATGATCTTTGGAGGTCTTTTGATATGAAACCGGAAAATGCGCATTTTAAACCGCTCAACTATTACCGCGAAAATGAATGCGGAGACCTTGAGGACGTTCTTGACTTTGCAAGATGTCTCGAGGACGCCGCTTTTCCCGTCCTCAGAAGCTTTCACGGGTGGGACGGGAGCGAGGAGGAGCCTCTCCCCGATATCGAAAAGATGAAGTCGTTCCCCGCTTTCGACCCTACTCAGCCGGACAAAAACAGCATCAAAACGGGCTGGATGATGGCGGAAATGTCGCTGCCGTATATCAGCAAGTTTTTTGACAAAAGTGAGTTCGGCAACTACGGCTTCACATATTACACAGGCTACGACCTCGATATTTACTGCGACGATCATCCGGTCGAGATCTATTCTTACATGGGCGGTAATTTTGACCTCGGCTGTTCCCCCGACGGAAAGACGCACTATGTGTTCCTTCGTATCGACAGCCCGAATAACAAGCTTGTCTGCGGCATCACGTCGCGTTATTATCTTAAAGGTCTTAAAGAGACAAACGATCTCATAGCAAACCTCGCAAGGTCGCTTCGCGCCGGATGTCATCTTTTGTCGACCTCCAACAGGCGCGACAACCTCTATGTTCAGGGCGAGGTCGATATAAACAGATCGAAGCTGACAGACGGCGAAAGAAAAGAACTTTCCGAATGCGTTATCAAGACGGCAAACTTCGTCGTTCAGTCGATGCGCGACGATACGGTGCTTCAAAAGGCCGAAACTGCGCTCGAAATGCTTAAACCCGTCGCCGAGTATGCTAAGAGATTTACGATCTACTTTATCGGTCATTCCCATATCGATCTCGCTTGGAAATGGAGATATCCCGAAACGATCGAATGCATGAAGGGTACGTTCGAGACTCAGCTCGGACTTATGGAGAGAGAGCCTGAATACGTCTATATGGAGACGTCCGCCGTTTTGTGGAGGGATATGCGGGAAAAATATCCCGAATTGTGGAAAAAGATCAGAGCGGCGGCTGACAGAGGGCAGTTTGAGCCTCAGGGCGGAATGTGGTGCGAGACAGACGGTCAATGCGTCGGTGAGGAAAGCTGGTTCCGCCAGATCGAAAACGGCCAGAAAACGGCGCTCGATACATGCGGGAAGAAGGCCACCTGCGCCGTCAACATCGACGCGTTCGGCTTCAACGCCGGATTGCCGAAAATTTTAAAAAACGCGGGGCTGAATTACTTCGTAACGCAAAAGCTGCGCTACAACGAATATACGCTGTTCCCCTATATCCATTTTTGGTGGGAGGGCGACGACGGGAGCCGTGTGCTGACGCTTCATGAATACCCCGGCCACTCAAACCATATCGAATTTGACGAGCTTGCCAAGACAGTACGCATCCATCACTTAACGGACGGCTTTTATCATATCCCGCTCCTTTGGGGCTACGGCAACCACGGCGGCGGCCCGCTGCCCGTGATGATGGACAGAATAGACGTGCTTAAAAAACAAACGGTTTTCCCGAACATTAAATTCTGCGGTCTGACCGAATTTTATAATATCCTGACGTCTACAGAGGATCTGTCGACTCTGCCTGTCGTCAGAAACGAGCTGTTTTTGGAAACGCATCATAAGACATACAGCGTCCAGTCAAGGACGAAATATCTAAACCGCGAGTGCGAGCGCGCGCTCCTGAACTGCGAAAGTCTCCAGGCGGCGTCGGGAGAATACCGCGACGTCACAAAGGCCTGGGAAAAAGAGCTTTTCGGACAGTTCCACGACGTTCTTGCAGGTACGTCGATGCTGAAGGTCTACCGCGACCTTTACGAGGATTTTGACAAAGCGTTTGGGATCATCTCAAGCTCAAACGACGCCTGTGTAAAAAAGGCGCTCGGAGAGGGAAATTCGGTCTATGTCTTTAATCCGCTCTCCGTTGAGACCGACGCTCCGCTGATAATAAGCGACGCTCCCGAAAGCAACGCGGGCTTCGCCGTCGACAGCGCCGGAAACAAGCATCCTTATCAAAAAACATCAGACAACAAAACGGCGGTCTGCTTCAAGGGACTTAAGCCGTATTCTTTCAGTAAGCTGACATTTGTAAATGGACAAGTAGAAAACAGGATTTCCGTAAACGGCACAGCTGTCGATAACGGCGTACTACGGGCTGTTTTCGACGCTGAAAAGGGCGTTATTACTTCCCTTATCTTCGACGGAAAAGAATTCAGCGGCGGAATGATAGGAAACTTCAGAATACTCGAGGACATAAAGAGCCGCGACTACGATTCGTGGAACTTCGGCCTTACCGGCAAGGAATGGGACATGGACTGCATCGGATTTGAGATCGTCGAGCGCGGTCCGGTAAGAGCGGTCGTCAGGGCAAAATACGCCTTCGGTATCTGGACGGAAAAGAAGCCGTACTACGGAACGTATCTCTGGCATACCCCCGCGGTGGATTACCCGACGAGCTTTTTGACACAGGACTTCATTTTCTACGCGGACGACCCGATGATCCGCTGTGTCCTTCATGCCGACTGGTGGGAAAACGGCAAGGACCTAAAGCTTTCGGCTGAGACCGATATAAAAAATCCGCGTGCGTTCTATAAGGTGCCGTTCGGAAGGCTTGAACGTCCTGTAAAAAGAGAAACGCCTTATGAAAAGGCGAGGTTCGAGGTACCCGCAATGACATACGCCGACCTTGTCGGAGACGACGGTTATTCATTCGCTCTCCTTAACCGCTCAAAGCACGGCTATGATGCGCTTGACAGCCGTATAAGACTTACCATCCTGACGTCGCCGAACGGAGCGGATATCGCAAAGGTCCCCGATCCTACCGCCGACAGAGGCAAACACATAATAGAATACGCGTTTTTGCCCCATAGGAACGATTTTGACATAGAGAGAACAGCGATGAGCTACGAAAGAGGCTCGATGCTCTTAAAAGGCGGCGACGAGCCCGCCGTAAAGCTCGACGAGTCTCTCCTCGATTTTTCCGACGATAAAAAGCTCATCACGAGCGTCCGTATCATGCCGGACGGAAAGCTCTTTTACAGATCGCTTGACAAGGACGGAAAGCTCTACGCCGAAACAAAATGATCTGAAAAGTAAAAGGCGTCATTCCGAAATATTATGACCGTGAGGACAAAATGATGGATATATCATTCAGATTTGCAGATGAAAACGACTGCGGACTTATCCTGTCCTTTATAAGGGCTCTGGCCGACTATGAACACATGAGCGACGACGTCGTCGCTACTGAGGAGCTTTTGTCGGAATGGATATTCAAAAAGAAAAAGGCTGAGGTCATTTTCGCCGTATCAAACGGCGTCGAGGTCGGGTTTGCGCTGTTTTTCCACAACTTCTCGACGTTTCTCGGAAGAGCCGGCATCTACCTTGAGGATCTGTTTGTGCTGCCTCAGTACCGCGGAAAAGGCTTCGGGAAGGCGCTTTTGAAAAAGCTTGCGGAGATCGCCGTCGAACGCGGATGCGGAAGGCTCGAGTGGGTCTGCCTCGATTGGAACAGACCCGCCATCGACTTTTATCTTTCAAAAGGCGCAAAGATGATGGACGAATGGACAGTTTACCGCCTCGCGGGCGACGGTCTGAAGCGTTTCGCGAAAGAGTAATAAAAAAATAAGGTCATACCAAACCGATTTTGTTAAGACAGAAAGCGGGCTTTTCATCCGATAATACCGGAAGAAAAGCCCGTTTCGTTTTTGTTTTATGTGAAGGGAGGTACTTAACCGCTTCATGTTTTTTGCGGGATTTATTCTTTTTACGCTCCGCGGCGCACCGCTTTTTTGACGCGGCAGTTATTTTCATTCTTTACCCGTTAAGAAAGGTTTTTGAAAAATCGGCAGCCGCCTTGATGTCTTTATCGTTCGGTCTGCCCTTGTGAAGACCCTTGAATTCGCCCTTGCAGTGAAACTCACGCTCATCCATGGGGATGCCGACGCGATCGGCTTCCGCCTTGACCTTTTTGAAGGTGGAGTTCAGCATGGCGGCCGACCCGAAATTGACGATCCTTCCGACTTTGGTTTTATCAAGCGAACGGATAAAATCTCTCACCTCGGGATCGATAGTGAATGCGTAATAGGAATTGCCGAGGAACAAAATATCGACCGGTCCCTCAACGGGGACGCTGAGCGGCTGCGCTTCGACGCCTAACGCGTCTGCGACCGCCTCCGCGAGACGCTTTGTATTTCCCGTCTTTGTATAATATCGAACAGCAAATTTCATAAATCATTCCTCCGTTCCCTCTTTTAAAGCGCGGCGGCGACAGCCTCGCGAACGTCCTTCATATCCACGGTCGGCTCGAAGCGTGCGATCACCTTGCCCTCGCGGTCGACAAGGAATTTCGTAAAGTTCCATCTGATATATGCCTTGTCTCCGAACGCTTTGTTGTTCATGCTTGAGAACTTGTTCAGCGCGGCGTTCTTTAAACCTTTTCCGAAGCCCTCGAACGGCTTTTCCGTGGCGAGGAACACGAAAAGCGGATCTGCATTATCTCCGTTGACGTCGATCTTTTTGAACTGCGGGAAGTCAGTGCCGAATTTTACGGTGCAGAATTCATGGATCTCATCCTCGCTTCCGGGCGCCTGATTTGCAAACTGATTGCAGGGGAAATCGAGGATCTCAAGTCCCTTATCCTTAAGCTCCCTGTACATCGCCTCAAGCGGTTCATAGTGCGGAGTGAAGCCGCATCCCGTTGCTGTGTTGACGATAAGAAGCACCTTGCCTCTGTAATCGGACAGGCTGACGTCGTTCCCTTTTCTGTCTTTTACCGTAAAATCATAAACCGTTTTCATGTTGCTCTTCCTTTCATAGTTAAATTTATATTCTGAATCAAACAAGGTTGTTTTTTCAGCAAATTCATCAATGGAGCTTATCCGCGTTTTTTGCTCTCTCCTCATCGAGCAGCTTATAAAGGATACGGTACAAAAACGCCGCCTCATCCGGCGTAAGATTAAATTCCCGGGCTATCGTTTCGGGAACACAGAGCGCCTTATCCTTTAGCTCCTCTCCGGAATTTGTCAACGTTATTACAAGATTTCGCTCATCCTTAACGTCCCTGTCCTTTTTGATATATCCCTTATCCTCCAGCTTTTTCAAAAGCGGCGTTACGGTATTGGACTTCAGACAAAGGGCGTCGCAAAGGAGCTTTTCGTTGACACACTTCTCCTCCCAAAGCACCATCATCACGATGTACTGCGTGTAAGTCAGGTCAAGCTTGCCGAGCAGAGGCTTGTACTTACGGATTATCATGTTTGATACCGCGTAAAGCGGAAAGCAAAGCTGGTTTTTCAGACGAATAGCCGCATATTTGTCCTGCATCAGTTTTCACCCCTCCAAAAATATATCGCACGCGATCTAACAGCTATATTATATCGCGTGCGACATGATTTGTCAACAGTTTTTTTGAATTTTTAAAATTTTTTATTATTTTACCCGATTCCCCCTTCTGCAGGTATTATTTTTGTGCCGAAAGATTTGATTTTCGCCGGTTTTTATGATATAATTATTAAAAGACATTTTAACTACAGATCGCTTAGAAACGGGAGGATGATCTCATGGAATTTAAAAATGTAATAAATGACCGCTATTCCTGCAAAAAATACAGTGACAGACAGGTTGATTCGTCAAAGCTAAACGCTGTTCTTGAAGCGGGACGTCTCGCTCCGACGGCGAAAAATCTCCAGGAACAGCATATCTACGTCGTAAGATCCGCGGAAGGACTTTCAAAGATCGACTCTTTGACGCCCTGCCGCTACGGCGCACCTTGCGTTCTTGTCGTCGCATTTGACAAAAACAACGTATTCACATATCCCGGCGGGAAACGCGATTCCGGCGTCGAGGACGCTACGATCGTTGCGACACATATGATACTTGCCGCCGCGAACGAAGGCGTCGACAGCTGCTGGATAAACTTCTTCGATCCCGATAAGGCTGCCGAAATCTTAGGCCTTCCCGAAAACGAAGAAGTACTTATGCTCCTCGATCTCGGCTACGCCGCAGAGGGAAGCGGCCCGCTCCCGAACCACGCTTCAAGAAAGCCGCTTGATGAAACGGTGACTTATATTTGATCTGAAATATCTACGGCGTTTGATAAAAAGAAGAAAGTAAAATACGCAAAAGTTGCGTGTTTTAAAATTAAATTTTACGCAATTTTTGCGTATTATCTTCCGATAATGCTTTTTTACAGTATAAGCATGATCGGAAGTTTTTATTTTTTGATATATCCGAACGTCGCCGTCATCTTCACGCTTCCGAAACTCCGAGCAGAACCCAATCTCCGGCGCGAAGCTCGAGAAAATCGCCCGCATCGTCTCTTTTTAAGACCCCAGAGCCGTCGAGGATACGGCACGACGCGCCGGAAGAGCGATAATCTATCCTTGATGTCAAAAACGCTTCGCCGAGCCGCACGTCGCCCTTAAAATTATCGCAGAGGACGCCGTCGTTGTTTGATGCGAAGACGAGCCAGCCGTCCGCGGTCTTGCGGTATAAAGTATGAACTTCCCCTTCGAGCCTAAAGGGAAGAAGCCTTGTTAAGATATCGTCCGCTTCCTCCGGCGTTATGACGCGGTGAGTTTTTGCAAATTTAACTCCGCCTGTCAGGTCTATGAAATATTGATATCTTCCGAGAGCCGTCTCGTCGCCCTCGTGCAGGATATCAAATGCGTCGGGCAGTCCGCCCGGTGTGAGAACATGCGCGTTGTTCCCGAGCTTTCCTCTTTTTCCGAAAATAAGCGGAAGAACGGCGCGGATATTTTGCCATATTTTCGAGTCCGCTCCGTCGGAGACGTCTGTTGACGGATAACCGAGATAATCCTCCGGAAGGTCGACGTTAAGAACGGGTAACGCTTCCGGCAGTACGACGGCTATAGGCGTGAACGGTTCTCCGACGTCTGTAAACCGCTCCGTAAAGCGCAGGAACTCTCGCTTTGTTTTTCCGTACGGGCTGAGATCGAGATCCTTGTAGTCGCGGAAGGTGTTTGAAACGCCGTATTCCTCACCGATGACAGTTGCTCCCGAGAGATATGCGAAGCGCCATGCGCGTTCCTGAAGATTACGCGAGGTGCCGCCCTGTTCACGCTCCTTCGGAGAACGGTCGGAGCCTGAGCCGCGAGTCAACTGATCTTCAAACCATTCGTCCTGCCCCTCTCTCAGCGAAAACGGATATGTAAGAGAACCTACCGCGGAATTGTGACACCAGCATTCGTAATATACGCCCCACCGTATCTTAGCCGCTCGCGCCATTCCGCGCGTGTAAGCGAGCTGGATACGCATATTCGGTATCTGCCACCCTATCTCCGGCAAAAGAAGCTTCGCGCCGTTTTCGATCTCGATACGCGGCGCCATCTGATAGCTGTCCGCCGGTATAAGCTTTGAATCCGTCATTTCCGATATCATGGAATACAGCCGACATATATCGTCAATGAACATCGCTCTGTTTTGCGGCTCGCGGCCTGCAGCCCATTCCTCAGGCGCGAGGGCTTCGAGAAAGAGTTTTTCTTCACCGCTTTTTATTTTTTCCCATATCGCTTTACGCTCCTTTGCCGTGGGAGACGGAACGCCGAGCTTTTTATACAGCTCAAAGATCCGCTTTACGTCGCTTCGGTAATTTGACGCCCATTCATGCGCCTGCCAGCCCCAGAAATTGTCTCCGAGCATGGCCTTGTAGCTGCCGATCAGGTCGGGATCGAACCGATAGCGGCGCGGCAGAGCACAGCCGCCCTGAAAACGGTCTATATAAAACGGGCAGCGCAGTTCACGAAGCTTTTCATAGATAGGCGAGCCGACGCCTGCGGAAACGTTGAAATCCTTTCCCTTTGGCATATATGACGTGTGCATCATCTT
>JAILLJ010000053.1 GCA_024693205.1 Clostridiales bacterium
GAAAACAGCCCTGTTTCGTTTTAATATAGAAAAATGGGTTTTGAATTATGATCCTTTTCTCGCCGTTTTTTCGCCCTCGACGTATCTTTATACGCCTATCGGGCGAAGAAAACGGCGTCTTCATCTAAATGCGACAGCCCCGGAGTTTGATTTTAACGGATATAAAATTTACCAGACGAAATCGGTGAACGTCTCGGTGCTGACGATGTTGCTGACGCTTATATCTCCGAGAAGAGTTACAGTAGCGTTTACGTCAGCCGCGGCGGAGAACTCACAGCTTTCGACTCTGCCTGTCTCTGAGTCGATCCTCGCGGTCACGTAACCGTTGTGATAATCCATGGAAACGTTCTTTATGCCCGGTATGGATTCCGCGCTCGACACGGTGACGACGGACATGACTCTGCCGTAAGACGACGTCTCGCCCGGCGTCGGGTTCGTCTCGTTTCCGAGCTCGACGCGGATATCATAATATTTACCGTCCTCTTTTATCGAGAAATCCTTGACGTCGCTTTCCCTGAGCTTGCTCGACCAGCTGTAGCCGGCGGCGGGGAAAACGTCGGTGTTATCGGCGCCCTTCTGATATGTTTTAGTTTCATCCTGCTTTATAACGTTACTAAGCCAGCCGGGAAGTCCGGAGATATCTCCCGTCGCGTCCCTTTTATAGACCTTTTTGAAGCCGGGACGGTTAGCCTTTACGGAATTTAGCGCCTCGTTGAGATAAGCTATTACCTCCGCCTTTGTCTTAGGAGCCTTAGACTCCGCTTCCGTCTCCTCTTCGGCGGTGGTTTCCGCCTCGGTCGTCGTCTCTTTTTCGGTCGTCGTTTCCTCGACCTCTGTCACGGAAACATCCTCGGTCGTCTCCACTGTCGCCTCCTGCGTCGTCGCCTCGGCGGTCGTATCATCCGTCGGCTCGGGGACAGCGGCGTCCTTGCCGCACGAAGCAAACGAAAAGACAAGTATAGCGGCAAAAAGGACGGCTAACAGCTTTTTGATATTCATTTTCATATGATCTTCCTCCTCAAATTATTGAGAATCAAAATAAATTGATGATCTCACATCGTGTTTAGTCTATCACATCTTGTTTTTTCATGCAACTGTTTTTACGGGAAAAACAAAGTGAATGTTACAAATACACTTGATTTTCCGGCTTTACGGAAATATAATAATATTTGAACATAAACACAGGAGGTCACGAAAGCATGAAAACAGTGTTATTTAAAATCAGCGCTTTGTTTACCGCGGCAGTCGTATGGCTGTCGACACTATTCGGCGGAGGCTTCGGCAAGGTGACGCCAATCACCGAAAAAAACAGCAATATCCCGATACTTCACGCCGGTATCTTTCAGGGCGGATTCAAAAGCTCCGGAAGTACGGTAATAGATAAGTACATATGCATACGCGCCAAGGATTACGAAAAATATACCGCGCTCCTTGAAAAGAGCGGATATACGCTCTACGATTCGAGAAAAATCGAAAACAACAGCTTTTCGACATATACAAACGACAAGTACGCACTCAACCTTTCGTTTTACCCGCACACGGGAATAATGCGTATCGCAGTCGAAGAAAAAGGAACGATGTGCCTTCTGTCCGATCCCTGTGACAAAGTGTGCGACACGCTGCTTACGGGAATGAAAGGCGAAACGGTCGTCGCCGAGGAAGGTATGGGCTTTATCATAAGGCTTAACGACGGAAGCTTCTGTATAATCGACGGCGGCATGGGAGACCCCGACGGAGTCGACGCGGACAAGCTTATGAACATCCTTCTCGAGCAGAAGCCGGAGAATGTCGAAAAACCCGTTATCGCATCATGGATATTCACTCACCTTCACGGCGACCACATCGGAGTTTTCAACTGCTTCTCTCTGAAGCATCACGCCGACGTCGAGATCGAACGACTGATATACAACTTCCCGAAGGAAGAGGAAACAGCGGCCTCCGATTCGCCCTATATGCTTGACGACACGATATACCGCTATACACAATTCAAAAAGAACCTTGCGGAATTTTATCCCGACGTTCCTGTTTTAAAGGTACATACGGGAAATCGTTTTGAAGTCAGGAACGCGCATTTTGACGTTCTGTTCACGCTTGAAGATCTTTATCCGCTCTCCATTTTGAACGGAGGAATGAACGAGAGCTCCCTCCTTCTAAAGATGACGGTCGACGGTCAAACGACGCTTTGGACGGGAGATTTCGGATTTAACAGCGCCAAAACAGTTCTTAAAGAATTTTCCTCCGAAACCTTGTCTTCGGACATTCTCCAGCTCGCGCACCACGGCATCAACGGAACGGTAAAGCTTTATTCCGCGATCGACCCGACATATTGCCTGCTTCCCGTTTGGGAAGGCGGACTTGACAAAATGCTCGAAAAGGAGCAAAACAAGTGGCTTGTGAACAGTCCCAAGGTAAAACAGTTTATCGTCACGGCAAACGGAACATGGACGATACATTTGCCTTATGAACCCGCTGAAGGAAAATATGTACGCATCCCGTCGGATGATTACGTAAATCCCTCGTATCCCGTTCTTTTGGGAGAGTAAGATAAAAATATAATAAAAATCACAGGGGCTGTCGCATTTAGCGAAGAACGAAAAGAATAAATAAAAACAGGGACTGTTTATCCGGAGAAATTCGGAAAACAACCCTGTTTCGTTTTAATATAGAAAAATTGGTTTTGAATTATGATTCTTTTCTCGCCTTTTTTCGCCC
>JAILLJ010000063.1 GCA_024693205.1 Clostridiales bacterium
TAACCGTTAAGTTCGTGCGCATTCTCATAGACCTTGAAAACGCCGTTATGCGTGTCGAGATCCCGTATGCGGACGAACCCGAAGTTTCGCTTGTGCACCTGACCGGCGTATCGCTGCAAGTGATTGGCCTTGGTTCTATGCCCGCAAAGACGAGCTACCGCGTCGGAGAAACGCTGAATACCAGTGGTCTGTCGCTCGAAGCACACTACACCAACGGCATGACAAGCGTCCTGCGTGATGGCTTCTCTGTCAGTCAGCCGATCTTCAGCGAACCCGGCGAACAGACCGTCACGCTTGACTACTGCGGACAAATGGTCGATTTCACTGTGACGGTCACAGACGATGTCGTTTCCGGCGACGCCGACCAAAGCGGAACACTTGATCTCAGAGATATTGCGCTGCTGAAACGCAGTCTTGTGGGCGGCTGGGACGTCGACCTGACAGACGTTGACGTGGACGTCAACAAGGACGGAGAAGTCAACCTCAAAGATGCTGTTCTCCTCCGACGCTATCTTGCCGGTGGATGGGGCGTCGAATTGAGATAAGAACAGAAAAAACTACAGGAGCTGTCGCAAGTAGGAAAAACCTACGGCGACAGCCCCTTTTTTAATATAGTTTTTTAATCTACCGCTTTTGGAAAAGTATTATTTGCCGAAGCCGCCGAACAATTTGATAATAGCCAGAGCGGCGCGGATGAAAAGCATTCCGATATAGGACTTGTTTTCTTTAAATTTTGACTCAAGACCGGACAAATTGAATTTAATGCGGTTGATATTGCTCTTTATCTTATTAAGTCCTTTGGGCTGAGACACCGTGAGCTTGACCTCACGCACGGTATCGAAGCCGTCGATAACCAATCTCGCCTCGTCCTGATTATATTCATCCACAAAGATCGGTACGAGCTCGCCGTCGATCTTCATAAAATCACCGTCGAGAGCGGCAGTCTTGGTCGTCCCGTCGGAGTAATTGACCTTTAACTCAAGTCCCGTAATGTCGATGTCGTAGAAAAACGCAAGTTCGGTCTCGTCCGGATTGCTCGGCTTCGGAACATACGCGTAATAACCGTCGATACCGTAAACATATTCGGTCTTGTTCGGAAGCTTTGATACCTCAAAACCGATTATCACGATCTCGGGTTCGTCGCCGGGCTCATCTCCGTCGGCATATGACGTTACCGTAAATGCCGAAACAAACATCACGGCCGCCAAAAAAAGCGAAAATGTCTTAAAAAGTGTTTTTTTCATCTTAATTCCTCCTGATTTATGTTGTTGTTGCTTCGGTCGACTCGGTCACGCTTTCGGGGATGGAAAATTCCGTCAGCTCAGCCTCCGAAATTTCGGGAACGGTCGTACTTTCTTTTTGCTTTACGTCGTCCTTTATGAAAAGCGAAATGACGCTTTCCTTGGCATAGGAGACATATTCCTTAAAATCGTCAAACGATTCTATGCCGTTCTTTTTCATCGCGACTCCCCAAACGACTCCGACAAAGAACGCAAGGACAAGGAGAGCGATGAACACCTGTTTTCCGGGCGTCAGGGATTTTTTCTTTTTATGTCCGGGTTTGGATACAGCCTCCTGTCTCGGCTCCTTTTCGTAAACAGGCTCCTTTGCGGGTCTGTTTTGATCTCCGCTTCCGCTGTCGGATCCGCTTAACAGGTTCGCCTTTCCGGCCGCCTTTCTGAAAACCTCAGCCGCGATATCGGGATCAATGGCCTGATCATCCGACGCTTTATAAAGAAGCGTTGTCAAAACAGGCGTTTTATTGTCATTTACGGACTCGATCTTTTCACCTGTAACTTTTTCGACCTCGTCCTTTATCGTCCCTTTTGCGGCCTTGAGATGCGATTTTACGACCGCCTCATCGCATCCGAAACATTTGGCTATTGACGTCACGGAAACGCCGTTATAATAATACATCAATACCGTAAGTCTCAGAACCTCCGGCAACGATCCGACGATATCGGATATCATTTTTTCCGAGCCTTCCTTTTCGATAAGGCTCTCGGGGAGAAATTCGCCTTCGTCATCTTCGTCGCTTTCACTGATAAAAAAGCGTTCCTCTGTCTCTCCGAAATCGACGCCCTCGTTTTTTAAGAAATCACGGCATTTTTTAGCCGCAATATGCTTTACCCATTGCTCGAAAGCATTGGGATTTTTAAGCATTTCGATGGCGGTCATCGCTTTGACATATGTAAGCTTGACGATCTTCCACGCCGTATTTTCGTCTTTTACCATTTTAAAAGCGATAAAATACACGGCAGTAAGCGTCTCTCTGTAAAGCAAGGCAAATGCCTTTTTATCGCCGTTTTTGGCGGCGACGACACGTTCGGCAATTTTATTATCTATAACAAGCCCTCCCATCTTTCCGCAAAAGCAAAATTTATGATTTAAAAGGATATAATTAAACCATATTACTTCTTTATATTACATTATTTTTAAACAATATGCAAGACAAAAAGAAGGAAAAAAGATAAAATATTGAAAAACATACGCCTATATGGTAAAATGGGCTTGTAAATAAAAACGAAGGAACTGATCAGATGAGTAATAATGTGACTCCCGAAGTATTATTGACGCTCTATATCGTGCGTCACGGTCAGTCATACGGAAATATCGGCTCGGAAACGACGAACGACGACGAGGTACATAATCCATCCCTTACGCCCGACGGAAAAAAGCAGGCCATGCTTTTAGGCAAAAGGTTTTCGCGCCTCCCGCTCGATCGTATTATTTCAAGCGGGCTAAGGCGCGCCGTCGAAACAGCGTCGATAGTCGCAACGCATCAGCCCGAAAACGGAGCCCACGAAGTTGAGGTACACCCGTTTTTTACCGAATGCGGCATCCCGTCGGATTATAAGGGAGATACGTTTGATGAGATCAAAAGCTTGTTTCCGTTTGCCAGCCGCGCGCCGGGAACGGAGGATTATCACCACTTTATGATACACAGCGACATAAAATCGGACGCGGAAAACTTAAAAAGAGCAAAAGAAGCCGTCGCCTACCTCCTTTCGCGCTTTAAAAACGGCGAAAACGTTCTTTTGACGGCTCACGCGTGCTTCAATACGTTCCTCTTTTTTGCGTCTCTCGGACTTACCGAAAAAGAGATATTCGACCCCTGCTATTTTAATACGGGCGTTACTAAGATAATATTTTTCAAGGAAGGTACCGGCCCTTACGAGGACGTAGCGCTCGTTTATCACAACGACCACTCACATCTCGCGGGCGAATTTCCCGAACTCACGTTTGAAGGACTTTGATTGTTTGTAAAGCGATTTGCTTTACACTGTTTTTGGCGAAACAGTCCTGTAAAGTTATTTTCTTTACGCTATAATTGACGCCGCGCTTCGATATTACACGGAGCGCGGCGTCGTTTTTCGGCAAAAACGGACGTGTTATGAGGCCTTCGGAAGGCTGTTTTGCTCAAAATGATCTCTTTCCGATTTTACCATCGTCGGCGCGGTCACCCATGTTTTTATAAGCGATCCGCTGAAGGGATACGCGATCTTCGCGCAGACGATGGTAAAAACGGAAAGAGATCATTTTGAGCAAAACAGCCTTCCGAAGGCCTCATAACACGTCCGTTTTTGCCGAAAAACGACGCCGCGCTCCGTGTAA
>JAILLJ010000173.1 GCA_024693205.1 Clostridiales bacterium
TTTGCCGAAGCTGAGCGTCCTGTTATTTTCGCTGGTCATGGTGTTGTTCATACGCCTGAGCATAAACAGCAGGAATCCGCCCATGAGGAGCAGAAGTATAGCCGTCGGGAGGATGCTGAGGATAATTGAGCCTGCGCCGCCGCTGACGTATTTATCCTCGATCATCTTGTCGGGATTTTTCTTGTTGTATTCGCGTACCGTGGGCTCAATGTCGTTCAAAAACATTTCGACATTGGGAACGTTGAAGTTTTCGATGACCTTTTTTCCCTTTTCGTTTATACGCGAATATACAAGCTTTCCGTTGCTTAAATTAAGAGTATATTCGGTGATTTGGTTTTGATCGAAATACTGGACTACCTGATAATATTCTGTTTTTTTACTGTCGCCCTTTGTCGAATAAAGCCAAAGGCACCCCATAAGAAGTATAGGGATCAGGATGTACGGTATGACCGTAGCAAGCTTTTTGTTGGTAAGATCGGGTTTTTTATCTGCCAAAGAAAAAATCACTCCTTTATATGTTAAGCGAAAACTCTATGAAATAATCAGACGCTATTCGTGTCCTTTTCCCATATTTCGCGTTTTAAGACTCCGATATACGGAAGATTTCTGTATTTTTCGTCGTAGTCAAGACCGTAACCGACGATAAACTCATTTGGAACGATCAGCCCGGAATAATCGGTTGCGAATGTAATGCTCTTGTCTCTCGCTTCGGGCTTATCAAGAAGCGTACAGACCTTTATACTGTTAGGATTACGCGACCTTAAAAGACCGAGAACGTAGTTTAAAGTCCTTCCGCTGTCTAAGATATCCTCGACGATAAGAAGATCATATCCCGCGAGATCCCTGTCAAGATCCTTTATTATTTTAACGGCGCCGCTTGACTTTGCTTTACTGCCGTAGCTTGAAACAGCCATAAAGTCGATAGCGCACGGAATAGTTATCTCTCTCATAAGATCGGTCATGAATACGACAGCGCCCTTTAAGATGCTGACGAGCAAAAGATTTTTGCCCTCATAGTCCCTGCTTATCTCTTGTCCGAGGCGTTTGACAGTATTTTTAAGTTCGTCCTCACTGAACAGAACTCTGTCGACATCGTTTTTTAAATCAGCCGTCATTTTTTATAACACCTATCCTCAAAATATTATTTGTCTCATCCGTTATTTTTACTCTCGCGTCACAGCCGTACCCTTCGACCCATATAACGCCGTTTTGGTCGGAAAGGACTACGACGCCGTTTCTTTCGGATCGCGGTATCTTTTTTTCGATAAAAAGCTTTTTCAGGCTTTTTGAACATTTACCGCCCGATTGGGTTATCACGTCGCCCTCGCGCCTGCTCCCGAAAGACATATTACCGCATATTTTATCATAATCAAGGCACTGAGCCAAGTATTTTTTGTAAATTTTTTGTGTATAATCGAGGTCATTTTCGCTTATTATTCCGCATTCGATTTTTCCGAGAGGATATTCTACGTCGCCCAAGGAAAAATCGACCGACCATTCCGGTATCTCTTCCGAGAGATCTTCAAAATAAAGGAGTCCGTTTTTTGCGGTCATTATGACATGCGGCGCAGTCTGGAGCGAGCCTTCGGAAAAGAGCAGACCGTCTATTATATCCGCGTGGTGCTTTTGAGGCTTTTCGATCATGCGCGAACGAAGCAGCATTATTATGGCGCGTTTTCTGACGGCCCTATGCGCGTTTTTAAAGATATCGAGAGAATATCCACTTTCGCATTTTGAGCTTTCCAAAAGGTCTTTGGCGCAATCATTTAAAAATTCCTCGTCGTCCCTTAATATCTCGGAGCATCTGAGAGCGGCTTCCTCGACGGAAGGATTTATCTCTTTTAACGTCGGTATGACAAGGTGGCGTATCTTGTTTCTGTTATATACCGTTTCGGCGTTTGTGCTGTCCGTAACGTATTTTATATCATTCTTTAGGCAGAAATCCTCGATCTCACTTCTTGAACATTCGATGAGCGGCCTTATGAAATTATCTCTGACCGGCGGTATACCGCAAAGTCCGTTCAGCGCGGTACCTCTCGTCAAATTAAGCAGCATCGTTTCGAGATCGTCGCTTAATGTATGCGCCGTAGCGGTTTTTGCTTTAGGATCGATCGACTCAAAAAAGCGGTATCTGATCCTTCTTCCGCATTCCTCTGTCCCTTCGCCTGTCTTTGCGGCCTCTGCGGAAACGTCGACTTTAAGTACGTCGAGATGTATCCCCTCTTTTTCGCAAATCGATCGGACAAACATTTCGTCGCCGTCCGATTCTTTTCCTCTCAGACAATGGTTCACATGCGCGGCTGATATTGTTATATCGAGTTTATCTTTTAAAGAAAGGAGCGCATATAAAAGAGACATCGAATCGGCGCCGCCTGACAGGGCTACAATGACCCTGTCGCCGGGGGTCAGCATATTGTATTTTTTAACAGTATCGTAAACCTTATTGATCATCTCTTAAATGATCCACTCCCGTAAACAGCGTATACTCCGAGTCCCAAATAAGCTTAATTGTCCTTGTCGGACCGTGTCTGTTTTTAGCGACTATTACTTCCGTTTCGTTTGCGAGCTTTTCCGTTTCTCCGCCGTTTGCGATCTCTTCACGTTCGCTGTCCTTCTTTTCGGCGTCGTAATATTCCTCACGGTAAAGCATAAGAACGATGTCGGCGTCCTGCTCGATGGAGCCTGATTCACGAAGGTCGGAAAGCTGCGGACGGTGGGATTTTCCCCTTCCCTCAGTTCCTCTCGAAAGCTGTGCGCAGCAGACGACCGGTATCTTTAAGTCCTTCGCCATCATCTTAAGCGACCTTGTGATGTCGCTTATTTCCTGGACGCGGTTCTCTTTTTTTACGGCGGAACGGATAAGTCCGAGGTAGTCGATTATTACGCAGTCGACGTTTTTCATCCGACGTATCTTTGCCTTTATTTCGGGAACGGTTATATCCGAACTGTCGTCGAAATACAGCTCGCAGTCATTTAACACCGACGTCGCCATGCCGAGATTTGTCCAATCCTCGTCAAGAAGCTCTCCGCTTCTCATCTTTTGGCTCTCGATCCTCGCTTCGGTCGAAAGAACACGCTGCGCAAGCTCCTCTTTTGTCATTTCGAGCGAGAAGAACACGACCTTTTTCTTTCCCAAAAGCGAGAGGTTTCTCGCGAGATTTAATGCGAAGCTCGTTTTACCCATCGCGGGACGCGCGCCTATAAGTATAAGATTTGACCTGTGAAGTCCCGTAAGTACATTGTCGAGATCGGCGTAACCGGTAGGAAAGCCCTTGAACTGATCTCTCTCTTCGGAATTAAGCTTTGTAAGCCTGTCGTAAACCTCGTTGATGATTATATCACTGAGCCTTGACGGACCTGTCGCCGACTTTCCGCGCCTTATGTCATATATTTTTTGTTCTGCCGAATCAAGAAGGAAATCCGCTTCCTCGTCGGAGCTGACGGTGTTTTCGATTATCTCTCTCGATGTATTTATGAGAGTTCTTAAATAATACTTTTCACGGACTATTTTGGCGTATTGCTCGATATTTTTCGTGCTCGGGACGATATCGGCGAGCTGGAAAAGATAATTTTTACCGGACGCGTCGTCATAGACGTTATCGGCCTTAAGCTTTTCAAGCACGAGAAGCGGGTCGATCTTGCCTCCCGCCGTTTCGATAGAGACCATCGCGCCGTAGATAGACTGATGCTGCGGCAGATAAAAATATTCCGGACGCAGATATATCTGCGCCTGCGATATGCATGACGGCTCCATAAGTATACAGCCGAGCACCGCCTGTTCCGCGTCCATGCTGAAAGGCATATTTATGGCGTCAAGTCCCAAAAGTGCGTTGTTTTCCACAGTCCGTTCCTCCGAAGCGTTTATCGCCGAAAAATTATTACTCGCTTACAAGCACGAATATTTTGGCGGAAACGCCCTGATATAATTTGACTTCCGCTTCGTATGTACCGAAAGCCTTGATATCATCCATCGAGATCTTTCTCTTGTCGATATCTATTTCGTAGCTTTCCTTTATCGTTTCCGCAACCTCCTTGGGAGTGACGGAGCCGAAAAGCTTGCCGCTCTGTCCCGCCTTGGCGGAAACCTTTATCGTCTTACCTTCAAGCGCGCGAGCGGCATTCTGCGCATTTTGAAGCTCGACGGCTTTTTTATGCTGCAAAGCCGCCTCTTTGCCCTTGATCTCGTTAAGCGCCTGCGCCGTTGCCTCGACAGCTATTCCCTTGGGAAAAAGGAAATTCCTCGCGTATCCGTCGGAAACGTTTACAAGCTCGTCTTTTTTGCCGAGACCCTTGACGTCCTTTCTTAAAACAACTTTCATGATAAATACCTTCCTTTCGTTTATTTGGGAAGTTTGTTTACAGCGAGATATTTTTCGATCTCTTTTTTAAGTATTTCAACGGCTTCGGGGACGTCGGCATAGCTTATCTGTGCCGCCGCCATTGTCTGATGTCCGCCGCCGCCGAGAGCTTCCATTATTACCTGAACATTGATCTTGCCGTATGAACGAGCGGAGATATTGACGATGTTTTTATTTTTAAATACAACAAATGAAGCGTCGATACCTTCGATATTGAGAAGCTCGTCCGCCGCCTGTGAGCTGACAATCCTGATCTGCTGGATATCCGGCTCGGCGATGGAGATAGCGCAGTTATTGAATTTTTCAGCCTGCGAAACGATACGGTTTCTCGCCATATAATCTCTGAAGCTCGTAGCGAACATCTTTTTGACCGCCACGGTGTCTGCGCCCCTCTTTTTAAGGTAAGCGGCGGCTTCAAACGTCCTTACGCCCGCTCTCAATACGAAGTCGCGAGTATCAAGCATTATTCCCGACAAAAGCGAATCAGCCTCGAGCTTTCCGACGACGTCTCTTATCTCGGCGTATTCCAAAAGCTCTGTGACCATTTCGGAAGCCGAGGACGCGCCGGGATCATGGAAGAATATCACCGCGTCTTTTATAAAGTTGACGGATTTCCTGTGATGATCGATAACTACCGTCTTTGACGCCAGCTTTAAAAGCTCGGGTTCCTCAACGAAATCGACGATGTGAGTGTCAACGACAATGAGAAGCGTGTCGTCTCTGAACGATTTTATGACAGCCTCTCGCGGATGTATTATAGCGTGTTCGAGGCCCTCGCTTTCAAGTCTTTCAATAAGAGGCTGTGCAAGAGATTTTGACTTGTCGGTGACGATAGCGGCAGGCTTTCCCAAAAGAGTACAAAGCGAATAAATACCAACCGCCGAGCCGAGGGCGTCAAGATCGGGGAATTTATGGCCGACTATAAGCACATTGGAGCTGTTTCTTATCAGCTCGCATATCGACGACGCCATGATCCTTGTTTTGACCTTTGTGCTTTTTTCTCTGCCCTTTGAGATACCGCCGAAAAATTCATATGTCGAATCCCTGTTTTTTACCGCCGCCTGATCTCCGCCTCTGCTTTGTGCCATATCGAGCGCCTGGCGCGCGTTCGTCTCACATTCGGAAAAATTATCGCCAGTGCCTACGCCGAGCGAAAGAGTAAGACCGACGTTTTTACCGCCGTAGGTGAAGTCCCTAACGGTATTAAGGATCCTGAATCTCGTCGCGACCATCTCGGAAAGATTTCTTTCCTCGATGACCATTATATAGCTGTCGGCGTCGAGCTTGTGGTAAAGGCAGTTGAATTCAGCCGCCCAATCGCCGAGTATCCGCTCGATCCCGAGACGTATCTCGGAAAATGCGCTGTTTTTATAATCCTTTTGTATCTCCTCAACTCCGTCCGTTGAGATCAGTACGACCGAAGGACGGCTGAGCGCGTATTCCTTGCTCGTCTTTTTAAGCTCAGTATCTTCAAGAAAATAAAATATGTAAAGCTCCCGTTCTTTGACGGTCGATTTATTTGAATAGACGGAAAAATATTTGTCTTTATAATTTACGTTTATTCCCTGTGAAAGCAAAAGCTCCTCAGCTGTTTTATCCTCGATAAAGTCGGAAAGCTCCTTGCCCTCTATCTCATGTATACCGTCAAGTATCTGTAAAAATCCGGCGTTGAAATATTCTATAACGCCGTTCTCATCTGTCACGACGACGGGAAGAGGAAAAGAATCAAGCGTCTTTTTCTTTGTCAGATCGAGCTTTGACGAGATGTTTATCATTATTTTGACAAAATCCCGCCTCGCCGCTATTATCCATATGATATAAAGCAGCAACATAACGCCGGTAACGTAAAGCTCGACGATCGCCATACGGTCATAGTCCGTTTTTAACAGGATCATCAGCGCGAAAACAACGGCGTCAATCACAAATATTATCGGTATGCCGGTATAGAAGCGGAATTTTTTAAAGCTCATTTATACCTCCATTATAACAGGTAATATCATTGGGCTTCGCTTTGTTTTTTCGTACATAAGACGCGATACGGAATCTCTGAGCTTTGATTTAACAGCCGAATAATCACGTCTTTCGCTTGAATTTATTTCGTCAAAGACGGCCATAGCCGCCTCTTTTGCGGCCTCGATAAGCTCCTCCGATTCTTTTTCATATACAAAACCGCGGGATATAACGTCGGGGCCGGACATAAGATATCCTGTAACGCTGTCGACTGCGACGCTTATAACGATAAGTCCGTCCTGTGAGAGACGTTTTCTGTCGCGCATTACTACGTTTCCGACGTCGCCGACGCCGTAGCCGTCGACGAACACTCTTCCTGCCGGGATATTCTGAGCCGCCTTAATACCGTCTCTCGACACCTCTACGGAGTAGCCGTTGTCGGCGATGACGATATTTTCGGGCGGTATACCGACGCTGAGCGCCAAGGAAGCGTGCTTATTGAGGTGCTTCTGTTCGCCGTGAACGGGAATAAAAAACTTGGGCTTTATTATACCCATCATTATTTTAAGCTCTTCCTGACAGGCGTGTCCGGAAACATGTACCTCGTACATCTTTTCGTAAATAACTTCAGCGCCGAGCTTCATAAGCTCGTTGATGACCTTGCCTACAGTCTTTTCGTTTCCCGGGATCGGCGTCGCCGAGATGATAACGCAGTCATTTGAGCATATCTCGACCTTACGATGTTCCGAAAACGCCATTCTTGCCAAAGCCGAAAGCGGCTCGCCCTGACTTCCGGTCGTAATAATGACCATTTTGTCTGCGGGATATTTGTTTATCATGTCGATGCTGACCAAGAGCCCTTCGGGGATCTTAAGACAGCCAAGCTCCTCGCTTATGGCAACGACGTTTTCAAGGCTCCTGCCCGAAAGCGCAACTTTTCTCCCCGTTTTTTTTGCGATATCCATTATCTGCTGTACGCGGTGGATGTTTGACGCGAACGTCGCAACGATAATACGCCTGTTTTCGGCTCTGTGGAAAAGCGTTTCAAACGACTCGCCGACCTTGCGCTCGCTCTCGGTAAAACCGGGGCGTTCCGCGTTAGTCGAGTCCTGGAGCAAACATAATACGCCCTCCTCACCTATCTCAGCAAAGCGGGCAAGGTCTATCATTTCGCCGTCGATGGGAGTGCTGTCGATTTTGAAGTCTCCTGTCTGGACGACCGTTCCTGCGCCGCATCTGATAGCGAGAGCAACCGCCCCGGGAATAGAGTGATTGACATGTATACACTCGACCTCGAAATCGCCGAAAAACACTTTATCGCCGGGATTTATTACGTTAAGATCGGCGATATTTGCAAGTCCATGCTCGCGAAGCTTCGCCTGAATAAGCCCTATAGTCAATACCGTAGCGTAAACGGGCACATTGGCGAGCTTAAGAAGATAAGGCAGTCCGCCGATATGATCCTCATGACCGTGCGTTATGACGATACCTTTTATCTTGTCTTTATTTTGTTCGATATAAGTAAAATCCGGGATAACGAGATCGACGCCGAGCATATCCTGATCCGGGAACGAAAGGCCGCAGTCGACGATGAACATGTCGCCGTCATATTCGTAAAGCGTCATGTTTTTTCCGACCTCGTTGAGTCCTCCTAAAAACGCTATCTTCAGCGACGGAGCTTTTTTCTTTTTTATCGCCTTTGTCGTTTTTTTATCGATCGGCAACGTGATGCTTTCAACGGATTTTTTGGCTTTAGTCGTTTTTTTATGGGCAGATGTTTTTTTCTTGGGCTTAACCGTAGCTTCTATCTTTTCATATTTTTTTGCTGTCATTTTTTCACCTCGCGGTAAATAACGCACAAAGACCGTCTGCTTTTGCGCTTACCGCATGTTACGGGAAACACACTTTAAATGCCGAACGCTAAACATCCGGCGGCGTTTCCGCGTTTCCGTCCTTCCTGTTAAGTTGTTTCAATGATATATGTATTTAAGGCGCTTCGGCCTTAAAATGTTTATAATAACACTAATATTATTATATTACTCTAATATTGGCGTGATGTCAAGTGCGCAAAACGTCCGTACTGCGCGGATTTGCGAGCTTCGTGTTTCTGATGAGCTTTTCAAAGCCGTCGCACATCTCGACAGCCGTCTGCATTGTTTATGTCGCGGCTGTGATGCGATGATTATTTTGCCCTTTTGCTAAATAATCAAAAATAACCGCAAATACTTGTCGGCCGGGATAAAATATGATATAATCTCTAAAAATCACGAAAGGCTGCGTAATTATGAAGCATGTCGATATTTTCAGCGACGGATCATGCTCCGGAAATCCCGGTCCCGGCGGCTGGGCATCTATATTAAAATACGGTCGGCATGAAAAAGAGCTTTGCGGCGGAGAAAGCAATACGACCAACAACCGCATGGAGCTTACCGCTGTTATCGAAGCTCTTAACGCCTTAAAGGAGCCGTGTGACGTTTGTATTACGACAGACTCAAAATACGTTGTCGACGGGATAACGCTCGGCTGGGCTGAAAAATGGAAACAAAACGGCTGGATGAGGACTAAAAAGGATCCTGCGCTCAATCCCGACCTTTGGGACGCTCTTTTATCGGCTATAGATAAACAGAATTCATGCGAATTTATCTGGGTAAAGGGTCACGCAGGACATCCCGAAAACGAAAGATGCGACAAGCTCGCCGTTGAGCAGTCGCAGAAATTAAAGGATCAATAATTATGAAAACGGTATTTCTGATATTATCTCTAAGCGAAAGCGGCGGAGCGGAACGCGCTGTCTGCGGGATATCCGAAGGACTTGCCGAGATCGGCGAGGACGTTACCGTTGTATCACTTTCGGGCGACAGATCGTTTTTTGACTTTGACGGCTCGGTGAAGCTTAAACTTTTAGACCTCCCAGATCTCCCGCGATCCGCATCACTCAAGCGTCTCTCCGCTGTTATCAAAAGAGCTTTTGCGATCAGAAAAGAGATAAAAAAGCTCGATCCGGACGTCGTCGTCGGAATGAGCCACGTTATGTCGGCTTACGCTCTGTTTTGTACGGCGTTTACGAAAATCAAGGCTGTCGGCACCGAAAGAAGCAACCCTTATCTTCTGTCTGCCACAAAATTCATGACGTATTTAAGAAAGCTTACGTCAACGCTTTGCGACGGATATGTATTTCAGACAAAAAGAGCGCAGTCGTTTTTCTCCTTATCGGTTCAAAAAAGATCCGCGGTCATACCTAACGCCGTTTTTAACCGGGACGTCTATAATACTACGATACCCGATATAAGAGAAAAGGTTATCTGCGCGTCGGGCAGGCTTGTCGATATAAAGGGATTTGATATCCTCATCGAAGCGTTTTCGCTTATATCCGATAAATATCCCGACTATAAGCTTTATATATTCGGCGACGGGCCTGAGAAAGAGAGTCTTATGAAGCTCTCAAAAGAAAGGAACGTATCCGATAGAGTTATATTCAAGGGAACTGTCAAAAATGTTGCCGAAGAGATCTCAAAATGCTCGGTGTTCGTCCTTTCATCACGCTTTGAAGGGATGCCGAACGCACTGATAGAAGCCATGGCTTGCGGATTGCCCTGTGTTTCATCAAGATGCGACATGGGGCCGGAAGAGCTGATAGACGACGGTGTGAACGGACTTTTAGTAAAAAAAGAAGATCCCGAAGCATTAGCCGAAGCTATCGAAAGACTTTTGAATGACGGCGAGCTTTCCGAACGTCTTTCAAAAGAGGCGTATAAAATACGCGATACGCTGTCTTTAAGCTCCGTTTCAAAAAAATGGTCGGATTATCTCAAAAGCGTAGCGGATAAAAAATGACCTCGTATTTTGCGATTTTTATGATTCAGAATTGCCCCGATAAATAAAAATAAAAAATTTTAAAAAAACTATTGCAAAATACGATGTTTTATGATATTATAATCAAGCTCAATTACGAGCGCGGCGCGGCCCGGTAGTTCAGTTGGTTTAGAACGCTAGCCTGTCACGCTAGAGGTCGACGGTTCGAGCCCGTTCCGGGTCGCCACTTTTTAGATTTGAATACGGTGTAAATGCTGCTATGGCTCAGGTGGCAGAGCACATCCTTGGTAAGGATGAGGTCACCAGTTCGAATCTGGTTAGCAGCTCCAATTTTGGACCATTAGCTCAGTTGGTTAGAGCAACCGGCTCATAACCGGTCGGTCCGGGGTTCGAGTCCCTGATGGTCCACCAATTATGATAGGCCATTATTTAAAATGGCCTATCATTTATCTGAAACTTAATATAGGGGTATAGCTCAGTTGGTAGAGCATCGGTCTCCAAAACCGAGTGCCGAGGGTTCAAGTCCTTCTGCCCCTGCCAGGAAAAAGCACGCTTAAGCGTGCTTTTTTCAATGATATCCGTTTCCTTCGGTCACGGATGATATACCTGCGGTATGATATATGCTTCGCATATGATATACGCCTGCGGCGTATGAAGGAACGGATATTATATCATATTTGCTTCGGCAAATATATCATGCCGCGCAGTAGCGCGGTATGTCATGCGGCGAAGCCGTATATCATTTTGAGATGTTCCATCTGTTAATGAAGAAAGCACTATTAAAAAAGTCCCTCCGATATTTACAATTTTGAATACGCTTTATATTGACAATAAGATAAACAAATTGTTATAATTATTATATACGAGGAAATATATAAATAATCACGGAGAAAATACGATGAAGATCGGATTATTAACAGTTTTCTACGCCAATTACGGCTCCTATTACCAAGCCGTTGCGCTGCAAAAGCAATTAGAGCAGTTAGGGCACGAGTGTCAAATCATCAACGCTTCCATACGAGGTAAAGTTGCAACTAAATTTTTACTCGGCGTTTTGGGAGAAAAGTATTTACCGAATAAAGTTTTAGATCTCATAGACAAAAAGAATATCCCCTTTAAAACATATCGAGCGATCAAAAACGCTCTTCAAGATGATGCGATCGGTCCTATAGTGTTTAAGGCCAAAAAGCTTAACAAAACATATGATTGTATTATTGTCGGTAGCGATGAATTATGGTCTGCCACATTAGATATCATGCACTATATCCCCGTGTATTTCGGTAAAGATATTAGGGTCCCGCATATGGCATACTCAACATCGGCTATTTCTTTAAAAGACCCTCCGCCGGAAATGGAGTCTGAAATGCGTAAAGGCATAAATACTTTTTCGGCGATCTCAGTCAGAGACAGTGAAACTCAACAATGGATAAAGAAATGGACCGGAAAAGAGGTCCCCATCACTTTGGATCCCACCCTCCTTTTCCCCTTCTTTGAAAGAGAAAAACGATCCGGCGGCGGCATCATCGTTTACGGTGAACACTTTGAAGAAAAACATATTGATCTTATTAAAAAATACGCTGAAAAGAATCATTATCCCATCCACTCTGTTTGCTGGCCTTTGAAATGGTGCGACGATTTTATTGATGCTCAATCGCCGCAAGCATTATTGGATCTATTCAACAGCGCTGATTTTTGCGTTGTCTCAACTTTTCACGGTACGATATTTTCATTATTGAATCATCAAAACTTTGCGGCTTTTTGCGCGCCGAAAAGAACAAATAAAATCAAGGGTCTTCTCTCACAGTTAGAAATGGGATCCTGTTTTTGGGACGAAAACCGAGATGACGAAATCGAATTTTCGGGTGATTATTCTGTTTTTGAAAAGAATATTCAAGTTCTGCGTGATCGCAGTTTGGAATACTTAACAGATGCATTAAAGACAATGGAAAAGGAGATAAAAGATTGAATTTGCTTGTTGAAGCGCGTCAATGTACAGGTTGCGGAGCCTGTGCTGAAGTTTGCCCGAAAGACGCCATAACCATGGAGCGCGATAAAGAGGGTCATTATTATCCGACCGTTTCTTCGATATACTGTGTTCAGTGTCAAAAATGTCATCAAGCCTGCCCCGTCCTTCATAAGCAGGAAGTGAAAAATACGATCCCCGCGGAAGCTTATGTATTTAAGAATACAGATGAAACAACACTTCTTCAAAGCGCTTCCGGAGGCGTATTTTCGGCTCTTGCCTCGAGCATAATTTCCGACGGCGGCGTTGTGTTCGGCGCCGTTTGGGACGAAGATAAAAAGGTGAGGATCAAAAAAGCAGAAACACTTTCCGATATCTCCCCCATGAGGGGTTCAAAGTATGTTTACAGTCATGCCAATGGCTCATATCGGGATGCGCTAAACCTGCTGAAACAAGGAAAAACAGTATTGTTCACGGGTTTGCCCTGTCAGATCTCGGCTCTTTACTCTGTTACAGGCGTGGATTTTGATAATCTTTATACTGCTGAAATACCCTGTCACGGATCCGGTTCCGAATTGGTGTTTGAAAAATACATCGCTTCTCTTGAAAATAGATATAATAAAAAGATCAAAACGATCTGCCAGTCTTCAAAGAAAAAAGAATGGGATCAGCTGATCAGAAAGGTCGTTGAATATCATTGGGAAGACGGTACAAGCACTTGTGTTGACTACACGGAAGACTCATATCTTTCATTATACATGATGAATGTGCACCTGAGAAAAAGCTGTTATCATTGTCCTTTTGCTTCGTTCCCGAGAAACGCAGACTTTACGATGGGTGATTTTATGGGTATCGGCAGTATTAAAAAACACGATATCCCTTTAAAAAACGGAGTGTCAGCACTGCTCGTTAACACCGAAAAAGCTAAAACACTTTTTGAAAAACTTATAAATAATAATGTCGCCGTTATTGAAAAAGCGGAATTGGAAGAAATGTTTTCGTTCAATTATACGTTGTGGAAGCCTTCCAAGGCTCCGAATAACAGAGAACGCTTTTGGGACGATTTTGATAATTACGATTTTTCCGAGTTGGAAAACAGATACTATTTTAATAATACGAAACATAAAATGATGAGTTTAATAAAAAGAGCTGTTATTAAATTTATCGGTCCGAATATCGTTGCTAAACTCATATTAAAAAAACAAACTGCTGACGGTGAATTGAATAATATGCCGAAATGATTTTATTGAGCGGGACGCCCGAATATGGAGCGTCCCGCTCATTATCGTAATAGAAAGATAAAAGCCCATAGCTGCGTTTTTCACAGCTATGGGCTGAAATTTTACAGAAGATATGTTTTGAATTACAGTAATGATTCGACTCTTATTCCCACTCTATCGTGGCGGAGGGCTTTTGGGTCAGGTCGAAGAGGACTCTGTTTACGTTTTCGACCTCTGATGTTATCCTCGCCGTTATATGCTGGAGAAGCTCAAACGGGACGTTTTCGACGGTTGCGGTCATGGCGTCTTTGGTGTTGATCGCGCGGATTATGACGGGATAAGCAAATGTGCGCTTTGAATCTTTGATGCCGACCGATTTGAAATCGGGTACGACGGTGAAATACTGCCACACCTTGCCCTGAAGGCCGTTTTTGGCAAATTCTTCTCTCAAGATCGCGTCGGATTCTCTTACGGCCTCGAGTCTGTCTCTCGTAATTGCGCCGAGGCATCTTACGCCGAGTCCGGGCCCCGGGAACGGCTGTCTGTAAACCATTGAATCTGGCAGTCCGAGCGCCTTGCCGACGACTCTTACCTCGTCCTTGAAGAGCAATTTGACCGGCTCAACAAGCTCGAATTTAAGATCTTCGGGAAGTCCGCCTACATTGTGGTGCGCCTTAACTCCGACGCTTTCCAGGATGTCGGGGTAAATAGTGCCCTGAGCGAGGAATTCGATGTTATCAAGCTTTCTTGCTTCCTCTTCAAATACCCTTATGAATTCAGCTCCGATAATCTTTCTCTTTGTTTCGGGATCGGATACTCCGGCAAGCTTATCAAGGAATCTGTCGACAGCGTCAACATAGATAAGGTTTGCGTTCATCTGGTGACGAAATACGTCGATGACCTGCTCCGGCTCCCCTTTTCTGAGTAAGCCGTGATTGACGTGGACGCAGACGAGCTGCTGTCCGATCGCCTTTATAAGTAAAGCCGCGACGACGCTTGAATCGACTCCGCCCGAAAGAGCAAGAAGGACTTTTTTATCCCCTATCTGCTTTTTGAGAGCCTCTATCTGCTCCTCGATAAAAGCGTTTGCAAGCTCTGCGTTTGTAATTCTCTCCATTGTTTCGGGACGCTTGTTGCTGTTATCCATATTGACACTCCTTTACCTTTTTGATCTGGTGTATTATAACAAACTTTATTTAAAACGTCAATGTATGAAATGAAATTATTGAATTATTTGATAATTATTCTTCCGAAAAAATCGAATATAAATCCGATAAGCTCGATGATGATACTGCCTGACGTTTTCGGATCATTCATGAAATCTTGTTCCGGCGCGTCACTCATGAAAACATTGTCGCTGACAGCCGATTGAGTCTTTAATCTTCCGAACTGCCAATTGAATTTATAAAATCTTACGGTAACGCTGTCGCTCGCAATCACATTGTCGCTTGCGTCATATGCCGTAACGGTGATGACCGCGCTGCGGCTGAAAGAGCCGGTATTGGTTATCCTGCCGTTTTGGTCGACATTAACACGCGAATTACTGCTTGACCAGACGATCTTTTCGGCGTCGACGCAGTTATAGCTCCTGTAATAGAGCGACAATCCCGCCGACGAATAGGGCTTCCACCAATCGACCTTTTTCTCAAATCCGCCGTCAGAGCTTTTAATAAATATCGCCGCGTCGTTCGGTTCGATCTTAAGTAAGACAGTAGTTACATTTCCGTCTTCGTCCGTCGCCGTAATAAGAACATTACCGACTCCGATAGCCTTTACCTTACCGTTAGCGTCGACCGTCGCAATTTTTGTATCGGAGGACGTCCAGACGACATTGTTGATCCCGGTAAGCTCCTGAGTATCGCTTGCGGACAGCTGAACGGTTTCGCCCGTTTTCAGTACGGTCTTATCGGATGATACGGTTATCCTCGAAAGAACGGTGACATAAAATTCGGTTTCTCTGTTATTTATCGTAACGGTTATCTTTTGTTCGCACGCTTCGCTGAACACAGTCGGAGTGCATGTAAATCCGCTCGATACTGTCTTTACGTTGCCGTTATTGTATTTTGCCGTCAGAGTAAGCCCGTATGTGTCAAGCTGATCTCCGACAAAATATGTTGTTATCATCGGCATCGTGTTGACGGTAACGGATATTATCTCTGTCTTTTCCCAATGTGCGTAAAGGGTGATGTTTTCCGTAAGCTTAACGACCGATTCGGAGGTAACGATATCTCCGTCCTCTACAGCGGTAAACCAACCTTTAAACACATAGCCGTTTCTTGTCGGTACGGGAAGTTCGCCGAAAGGATCGTCGTATACGACTTGTTTACTCATCGTCGAACAAATTCCGCCGGACGGTTCAAATATTATGATATAAGTATTCGGAGTCCATGTCGCCGTGTATGATCTGTCGCCGAAAGAGCCTCTCGGTATCGTAACTTCCGTAGAAGCGTCGGGATATCCCGTTCCCGTCCAGCCGTTAAAGGCATAGCCGATTCTTGTCGGATTATTGAGAGTGAAATCGGGCGTTTCCGCAGAATATGTTTCGGGATTTTGTGCGCTCAGCTTTCCACCGCAGAGATCGTAAGTTATCGAATATTCCTTAATGGCCCAAACGGCATAAAGCGTTATATTCGCCCCCTGCGCCGTCGTAAGATTTATAATACTCTGGCCGTCGGTGTAAGAGGCGTTTCCGTACGGTGTTTCCGACCATCCCGCAAAGTCGTAGCCGTTTTTATTGAATCCGTTTAAGGTCAAAGCGCTGACAGCGTCGTATGTGTGTCTTGAATACGCCGTAGAGCCGCCTGTATTTCCGTTGCCGTCATATGTTATCGTATATGATATCGGTGAAAACACGGCTGTATAAGTTTTATCGCCTGTACTCCCCTTGGGCAGAGTTAAATTCAACGTCTGTACCGTCGTTCCGTTTCCTGTCCAGCCGTTAAAGATATAGCCTGTTTTGGAAGCGTTAGCGAGAGTTATCGTCGGAGTGTCTATTGTGTACGACGACGGGTTGGCGGGAGAGTTTTCGCCGCCCTGAAGGTCATAATTGATTGAATATACATGCGCGTTCCACTGCGCGTAAAGCGTTATGACTGCGCCGTCTGAAGCAGTAAGATTTTTTACGCTCGCTCTGTCCTGATACGCGGTACCGTTGCCGCTTATCGAGGTATTCCAGCCTGCAAATGAATATTCCGTCCTTTGGAAGCTGTTTGAGGGAAGCTGTCTTTGCTCGCCGTAATTTACAACGATATTTGACATTGTTCCCGTTCCGCCGTTGGGATCAAAAATTATCGTATATCTGTGCGGCGTCCAATGCGCGTAAAGCGTAGTATTTGACGAGACCTCGACGGGCGAGCTTTCCGTCACCATGTCGCCGCCCGATAAGGCTGTATACCATCCGGCAAAATAGTAACCTGTTCTTGACAGCACGGGAAGCGTTCCGTATACTTCGCCGAATTGACGCGTTCTCGGACTTTCGTTACAGGTAACGCCGTTTCCGTTAAAACTTATCACATAGCTTTGTATCGTCATGCCGGACATGCAATTCAATATGAGATTTGTTTGATTATCAATGGCGGCCTGATTATATTGAGTAGTTGAACCATCCTCAAGATCCCTTAAAATATTGTTTTTCGCAAAGCTTACAGCGTCATTAAGCGCATTATAAGCGGTGACGCCGTAATATCCGACGGGCTTTGAGAGGTATCTGTCCGCCTTATTACAGGCAACACGAAGCGAGACGGAATTGAGCTTTGTCAAAGTACCGGTCGTATATAATGCATAGATATAATCTCCGCCTGCCGTCTTGTTGAGGTCGGCGTACGCGTCGCTCAGATTTGTTCCCGCGAAAGGCATTGTAAGACTGTGATTGGGATAATTGCTCATGTCTATTTTAGAGCCCAATGATACAACTTCAATATCGGTTATCGGCAGTCCCGCCGACGTATCGTATGAAGCGTAAAAATACATCGGATTGCCCTTTGTGCCCTTATTGAGGTCTACGGCTCCGTCAGTTCCCGAAACGGTATGAGAGCCGGAGTTACATAGATACCATCTTATACCGTTTACGACGCTCCCGTCATATTGCCCCGGTGAGCTGCTCGATTCGGCGGCAAAGATGCCGAGTTTTCTAAGCGCCTGGGTGCTGTCGTTTGTGTACGTATAACCCATATAAACGACAATATGGTTTGATGAGGAAGTATCATTTGTTCCGTTATTAAGGTCGGAGGCAATGACGACTCCGTTGCCGTGAGCTGCGTCGACAGCGTTATAAATACAGTTGTACGCCTTCGTCTTCGCTCCGTCTACCCCGCCGTTTATACTCGACTGGAAATAGCAGAGCGCGATATCCTTGACATATCTGTTGCCGCCTGTTTGGACAAAATATTCCGGTTTTCCGGTGTTATAATCGGATAAAAGGATCGTGTGGGTCGAATACGTGCCTGTTGCTTCGTCAAGGTCGATAATACGGGCGCCTCGGGTTGAATCTCCTCCGTAGGAGCTAAAGCCGCATGTCGGAGTGTTTATAAGATCGATCCCGCGGTAAGGAACGATAAAGCTGTTTTCATGGTCGTGTCCCGAAACGATGGCAAGGACATCTCCCTGAGCTGCGA
>JAILLJ010000178.1 GCA_024693205.1 Clostridiales bacterium
TTGTTTATGTATGATTTTATCTTGACTTTCTTATCTTTAACAGCTCCGCCTTAGTCAGAAGCTCCGAGTTGTCCGCGGTCATGGGGACGATCGTTTTATGCTTGTCGTCATTCACCATGAACTGCGGATATTTTTCGTCCTCAAAGACATTCATCTGATGATCCGCGTAGATGATCTTATATGTCATCTCGCGGTAGCCGTCGTTGAAGAAGGTATGGATCATTCCCTTGACGAACCATGTATATTCGGGGAACATGCAGGTCGAGGCGTCGATCTGGAGGTCGGGCGACATGTGGTTATGGCCGTCGTCAACCTTTTGGACATATCCCTCGGGAAGCGGTTTGTTCAGCTCCGAGCATGTCGCACCGCAGGACGAAAACTTTGTGTCGACCATGAAGTCGCTCTGATATGTGTAATTTTCCGTCGCCGGAACTCCGTACATGCCGTAATTCGAGATTATCGCGACGTTGATATTTTTTGACATCGCGTTTGAAACGATCTCCTTTATTTTCGGACGAACCTCGTTATGGTAGCGGTCGATCTTTTCGATAAGAACTGCGTTTTTATTTTCGTCGAGCGCGAATTTCTTGGCGGATTCGTAGTCCTCGTCGGGTACGAAGCTCCATACGCCGGGCATATTGCCGTAGATCTTTAAAAGACAGTCGTCATAAAGGATGTCGGGAGCCTTTTTGAAAAGGTTATCTATAAGGCGCGACAGGGGAGCGATAACGACCTGTCCGACGGAACCGATAAGGAAGCGGAAAAAGACGTTTTTGGCTTCCCTGCCCATAACGAAATCCTGAAGATATCCCGTAAGCGATTCGGGGCATGAGGTCATCCTGCCGCTGAGCGCCTCGCCCATGAAGCTTATCCCGTTCCAAGCTCCGGAGCGGAAGATGAGCGCGCTCACGTCGTCATAGCCGTATTTTAAAAGATATGAGACGGTGATGGAGGTCGCCATGCTCTCGCTGTCGAGCGCCACCTTGTCGTGACCGGTCGCCGCTTTTACCTTGTTTATAAAGTCGCGCAGCATGTCGGCGTTATCATAGACGTCGAGACGCCAGTCGTAATAATAGATCTTTACCGTATTTTTCGGGTGATCGCCGGTCGGCTCGGTATACGCGGCGGAGATCCCGTCTAAAATCGAGTCTCCGTTGTCGTCGCACATTATGGGAGTCAGAAGATCGAACGCAAAGTCCTTTACCGCCAGGGCAAACGCTCTGTAGTCGCGAGTGAACATGAACTTAAAAAACTTCGGTACGAGCTTTTTTATCCCGTTCATCAAAACGTCCTTTTCGGGGACCCAGATCTCTTTTTCATTTTCGGCGCCGTAGTTCATATAAAGCGGATTTCCGAAGCCGTGGATATAGATGATCGGGTCATAGCCGCAGTCGCATTTCTCGGTCAGAGACGAAGAAACGGAGGCGGCGGAAGCGGAAAAGGCGAACATCTGCGCCGACGAAAACAAAACGGCGATACAGAGCAGGATACTTAAAACTCGTTTTTTCATAGTCGGGAGCTGAAACAGCTCTTTCACATCCTTCTTTATTTTATAATAGCCGCAGGCTCGGACGATTCATTATTCTTTGTACCCGTAAACGGCTTTGCCGTTGCGGAATTTTCGGCGTTTATGCCGTCGCGTCGAATGACGTTGACTATAGTGGTCAGGACTATTTTCGCATCTGTCAAAAATGTTATATTGTCGACGTATTCGACGTCAAGCTCAAATTTATCCTCCCATGAAAGAAGGTTGCGTCCGTGCGACTGGGCGAGTCCCGAAAGACCCGGGCGCACCTCATGGCGCCTGTGCTGCTTCTCGTTATAGAGCGGAATATAGGACACAAGCAGGGGACGGGGCCCTATTAAGCTCATATCGCCCTTCAGTATGTTGAAAAATTCGGGTAGTTCGTCAATGCTGAGCGTCCTCAAAAGCTTTCCGAATTTTGTGAGCCTTATCTCATCGGGAAGAAGCTCTCCGTTTTTATCCTTTTCATCGGTCATCGTGCGGAATTTATAGAGGACAAATATTTTTTCGTCTTTTCCGGGACGTTTCTGACGAAAGATCACGGGAGTTCCCAAAAATATCCTGACTGAAAGAGCGACAAGCGCGAAAAACGGGCTTAATACAACAAGCACAAGAAATGAAATAAGTATATCGAAAAAGCGTTTAATATATTTTTCGTATATACCCCGTTTTTTATGCTGCATATAATTACTCTCCGATCAATTTCAAAAGACTGTCGGTAATATATTTTTGCTGTTCATGCGTGAGGGCGTCTCCGCCGGGGAGGCATATCCCGTATTTATAAAGCTCTTCACAGAAAAATCTGTCGTCATAGTGCGAAAAAGCTTTTGATCCTTTAAAGACCGGCTGCATATGCATGGGCTTCCACGCAGGGCGCGCTTCGATATTGTATTCCTTATTGAGCGCTATGCAGATCTTTTCGGGATCGACGTT
>JAILLJ010000005.1 GCA_024693205.1 Clostridiales bacterium
TATCTTAAGGACTTCGGCGCGGCAACGGCTTCAAACGGAGCGGTCGGACTTTATCATATCGAAAACCTTACTCCCGAGGCTGTCGAGCTCGGCGAAAGCCTTATCCGCGACGACGCAAAGACATATGTCATCGACGACGCGGAGCTTGAAAGAGTTTATAAAAATTATCCCGTAATGTGGCAGGATAAGAACGCCGCTCCGAAGCTTTGCTTCATCGGCTGTCCCCACCTCTCGTTCACTCAGCTCGGCGAATGGACCGAAAGATTTGAAAACGAAATGAAAAAACAGGGCAAGACAAAGGTCGGCGTCCGTACGGTCATGACCTCCGCCCCCGAAGTCCTCGAGCATTTCAAAAAGGACAACAAAGCCGCGTACGATAAGCTCATCTCGTTCGGCATAAAGCTTACGAGCATCTGTCCGCTTATGTATATGAACAATCCGCTCTGCGGCAACGAAAAGAGCAACGTAATAACCTGCTCCAACAAGCTGCGCACATATACGACGGCGCGCTATTTCACAAACGACGACATAACGCGCATCGCTGTAAAGGGAGGTTTTTGATATGAGTAAAGTTTTTAAAGGACGTCCCGTTGTTGCGGGCAAAATAGACAAGGGCGACGCCGTCGTTTCACATAACGGTCTCAACACGCTCGCCACCTTCCAAAAGACGGCGCTCCTTCACGATATCCCGATAATCGGAAAGGACGAGGTCATCGGCTCCGATCAAAACAATCCCGACGTTTTCGGAAAGCTTCTGACGAACAAGGTCATCTGCCTTCCTCAGACGATAGGCTCGACCACGGGTGGAATGGTGCTTTATACGGTCAGCGCGCTTAAAATGGCGCCGAGCGCTATGCTCTTTTCCGAGCCGATCGATTCTCTCGCCGCGGCGGGAGTTATCCTTGCCGACGTCTGGACGGACAACACTATCGTCGCCGTCGACAACCTCGGACAGGAATTCCTCGATTATGTCAAGGACGGGATGAAGATATCCGTCGAGGAGGACGGAACCGTCACCGTCGAATAAATCGAATAAACCTGTTAAATATCGGAGGAAAACATGGAACGTTTTTGGGAATGGCTCGAAAATATAAAGCTTTACAAATACCTGTCGGAGCATAAGCTTTTCGGAAAGATCTTTAACCGCGAGATGATATCATATCTCTTTTTCGGCGTTACGACTACTATAATTGCGGTCGTGTCGTTTTGGGTCTACGATAAGCTGATGGGAATTGCCGGCTGGATGGGGATAGTTCATTTCTTTAAGCCCGGCAAGGATTACGCGTATCTTGACGCAAACGTGTTAAGCTGGATAACGGCTGTCATCTACGCGTATATCACAAATAAAAAATACGTCTTTCATTCGGAGGTTACCGAAAAAAAAGACGTTATGCGCGAGTTCTTTTCGTTCATCGGCGCAAGGCTTCTGACTCTTCTCATAGACGAAGGACTCATGCTCCTTTTTGTCAGCGTCATGTCGATGAACCACATGATAGCAAAGCTTATCGTACAGGTCGTAATAGTTATCCTAAACTACGTTTTCAGTAAGCTTTTCGTATTCAGAAAGCCTAAGGAGCTCCCCGAAACGGAGGACGAAGGACAATGAAAAAAATCGTCTGCGTCCTTTTGGCTTCCGCTTTGTTCCTTTCCGTTTTAGTTCAGGGATGTTCCGGCAAAACGGGCGGATATACCTATAAGAACATTCCGTCCGATTTACCCGTAAAGCCTTCCCTGCTCTCCGAAGGCGAGCTTCAGACAAAGACGGAGGACTACGACGCCGAAAAGTTCCCGCTTGTCGCGAGCGTGCCGGAGGACGACATGTGGTTTTACGATATCAATATGGCGGGCAAATACGGAGTCCTCATAAAACACGCAAAAACGATATATTACTATAACTGGGAATATTTCAGAAGATCGTCCTTCCCCGAGGTCTATTCATACGATTACGACGGAGACGGCCATAAGGAGCTTGCCGTATCGCTCAAGGTCGACGACGGGGCCCTGAATTATCAGGAAAACCTCTACATCGTCGATTTTGACGATCCGTCATTTACTATCTATTCCTCCGGGACTCTCGAAGCACAGGCGGGCGCCTGTGTGACCGTCGAAAAGGACGGCAAAACGGGAAGGTATTATCTCGTCGACGACAATTCAAAGAAAAAATTCGAGCTTGACTTTACGGGGATGAAGGGCGATCTCATCGGGACTACTCTCGACTATGTCCAGAATTTCACGCTCGGCGAAAAAATCACCGGCATGGCGGATATCGGATTTCTCTTCGGCAACGAGGGCGAACCGATGTTTCAGAACTTCGCCGCGGAGGTCGACGTTGAATATGCCGATCAGACCTGCAACGGAGTCAACGCGAGGATAGTAAGAGGCTCCGGAAAGAAATAAGTTCGGATCTTGTTTTAAAAAAATGAGCAGACAGCGTAGAATTATCCGCGTTGTCTGCTCTTATTTTTTACGATTT
>JAILLJ010000007.1 GCA_024693205.1 Clostridiales bacterium
ACGTAAAAAGGCTTCCCCTCGAGGGGAAGCCTTTATAAGACTTTTTATTTTATAAATTTGCCTTCGACATATTGTATATTATATGATTTGGATGTATATTAGAATGTGAAAAAGAAAAAATCAAAAGGAGAATATCATGGAAAAACGAAGCTTTAAGGTACGCACCGAACGTACAACGGATAAAATAACGATCGAATCAAAGCTCATTTCCGACGGGATAGAGCTTTGCGGCGTAACGGTAAAATTCGCCGAAAAATGCAAGCCGACGAAAATCCGGATCGAATGGGAGGAGGACATGACCGACTGTCTCAACGTCTTTTCACCCGGATGCGGCACAAAGCATAACATGTGTCAGGCGTGGAACCCGACGATAAATCACTCGAGCTTCAGCGGAGGCGTTCCCCTTCTTTATACCACGACGGAAAACGACCTCAACAGATGCGCCGTCGCGCTGAGCGATCCCGTCACCCCGTCTGAGATCGGCTTTTATGTCGACGACTTTTATCAGAATTTTAAGGTGATATACTTCGTCAATTTGTTTGCCGGAAACTGCGACCCGATAACGGAATACCATGTCGATATCCGCATCGACTCAAGACGTCTGCCGTATTACGAGGTTCTTCGCGACGTCTACCCGTTTTTCAGCTCCTACGGCTTCAAGATCCCCGAGCCGCCCGAAGCGGCGGAGCTTCCGCTCTACTCCTCGTGGTACAATTTCCACCAGACTCCCGATCAAAAAATGCTCCTTGACGACCTTTCGATCGCCGCCGAGCTCGGTTTTAAAACAGTCATTCTCGACGACGGCTGGCAATTCGTCGGGCCGCCCAAGGGGCCGACGTATGTGAACTGCGGCGACTGGGTAGTCGCGGAGGATAAATTCCCCGATTTCAAAGCATTCACCGACGGGATACACAAACTCGGCATGAAGCTCGTCGTGTGGTTTGCTCTGCCGTTTGTCGGAAAGAACGCCGCGCATTACGAGTATTTTAAAGACATGTATCTGTGCGACGAGGACTACCAGAGCGTTCTCGATCCGCGCTTCAAGGAAACGAGAGATTATATGATAGGCACATGCCGCCGTTTTCTCGAAAAATACGATATCGACGGCTTTAAGCTCGATTTCATCGACAAGCTCAACGCGAAGTCCGATAAAAAATACGATCCCGAGCGGATGGACTGCGAGACGGCGGACGAAGCTATCGAGCGCCTTTTGAGCGAGCTTGTATTCGAGCTTGGGAAGATCAAGCCCGACCTCATGTATGAATACAGACAGGGCTACATCGGGCCTGCCATCAATAAATTCGGCAACATGCTCCGCGTCGGCGATTGCGCCTTTGACGCCGACAACAACAGGGTAAATCTTACTCAGCTTCGGCTTCTCGGCTATCCCGCCGCGATACATTCCGATATGCTCTACTGGTCAAAGGACGAGGACGTCCGCCTTTGCGCGCGTCAGCTTCTCAAGATAATGTTTTCCGTTCCGCAGATATCGGTCATCCTCTCAGATATCCCCGACGATCAGCTTCGCCTGCTGCGGCGCTTCATAAGCTACTGGAGCGAAAACAGACATATCCTCCTTCACGGCGAATTTGTCCCGAAAAATCCCGGAATGGATTTCCCCGAAATAACTGCTCGCGGAAAAGAAAAGAGCATAACCGTCTTGTATTCCGACGGGGTTTACAGCTATAAGGGCGGAAACTCCGACGTATTTCACTGCGGCAACGACGACGGCATCGTCGTGGAAAATCTCTCCGAAGACAGCATAGACGTTAAAATATATGACTGCTTCGGCGACTTTGTAAAAGAGGAATCCATCGGCGCCGGAGGCATCAAACGCGTAGGCGTACTCCCGACCGGAATGATAAGAATATAAAAGAAAACCGGCGATCTCCTATACGACAAATTTTAACAATTCGTCGTAAAAAATATTGTTTTATGAATAAATCTGTGATATAGTTTATAATAAGTAATGTTAAGGATGCGAACTAATACAATGCAAAAAAAAGGTAAAAAAAATCTGAGATCATTATTATCTCCCCAGATCGCAACCGTCATAGCCGCACTTATCATCATCGTGGCCGCGGTCGCGGTCAAGGGGATCCTTTACCCGTCCGACAAAAAGGAAGACGGCGATAAAACGGCTGTATCACAGGACGTCACCGAAAAAACAAAAAAGCACAAGCATACAAAAGAAACGGAAACCGAGACGGAAAGAGAAATCGAGCCCGAGCCGACGACCGAGCTTTCCGACGACGATAAGGTCGTTTACCTGACGTTTGACGACGGCCCCTCGTCCAATACGACACGTATCCTCGACGCGCTCGACGCTTCCGGCGCAAAGGCCACGTTCTTTGTCGTCCACTCATACGACGGCTGTGAAAAACAGATAAAAGATATCTATGACCGCGGAAACAAGGTGGGGCTTCATACCTACAGCCATCTTTATAAGATCTATCAGTCGGAAGAAGCGTATTTCGACGACCTTAAAAAGATATCGGATTTAGTTTACAGCGCGACGGGATACCGCTCCGATATCCTGCGTTTCCCCGGCGGCTCGAGCAATACGGTCAGCAAAAAATACAATATCGGGATCATGACGAGATTAACGAAGGCCGTCACCGAAAAGGGCTACGCCTACTTTGACTGGGATTGGGATTCGAGAGACGTTGCCAACGCAAAGGACGTCGCCTCTATAACAAGGTACGCTACACGCGCGATCGGCAACGACAACCATGTGATACTCCTGATGCACGACGCTCCGCTCCAAAAAAATACGGCGACAGCCATACCGGATATCATAAAAGCATACAGGGACGCCGGTTACAGGTTTGACGTGCTGTCAAAAAATTCGTATACCGTTCACCATACAATAGGAAATTGATTCTCGATAATCGACCGGATCTGAATGCAATTCGGGCAGGTAGTGTGATATTTCATCTACGCTACCTGCCCGATTATTTTGCTGATATGAATTTTACGAGGAACACGGAGGGCCGTGTTCCCTACACCCTGTTCTTACCTTGTGTCGTAGGGAACGCCGCCCTCGGCGTTCCATTGACCAACCTCACCTATTACCCAAAAAGAATTCTTTCGATAAGATACAATGTCCCGACGCCCGGCGTCTCTTCTTCCGCAGCGTTTTCAAACACAGCGCCGTCAGAAACGGAATCGACTTTAAGACGCTTTTTCTGGAAAGCAAATTTATAAAACGCGACATAGACGCTGCTCGACGCTATGACGTTATCATCCTTGTCGATCGCCTCGACCGTTATCTTTGCCTTTCGGCTGAACAAGCCGTTGTTTGTCACTCGGCCGCCTTGATCCACTTCGACTCTTCTGTTGCTGCTTGACCAGGAGATACGAACGGCGTCGTCGCAGTTTATCGACCGATAATAAAGCTGCATATCCGCGGAGGAATACGGCTTCCACCACTGTACCTTCTTCTTGAACGTCCCTTCGCGGCTGCCTATGCTTATCAGCGGATCGTCGCCCGTTACGGGCGGAACGACTTCATTCTTTATCGTAACATATCCGTCAGCCGTATTTATCGTCACGAGCTCGAGGTCATGATCGAACGTCGAATCACTGTCGAGTATCACCTCGATCTCCGTGTTGCCCGCCGGCGCGTCCTTTAAGATCTCAAATGTCAGCGTCGCAAGCGTACCGCTTTCGGTATAATCCGTCGTGCTTAATGAGTCCTCCCAAAGAAGGACATACGGATCTATCGTAATGTCGTTGCAAAACAGAGCGTGACCCTGACCGAGCAGTCCTCCGTCTTCGGCGCTTAACAGCTTCAGCTTTGTATTATCGTATTTTACGCTTAATCTGATGGCGATTATCCCGGGGTTATCGGAAAGGATTATCGGAACGGCTACCGTCTCCCCCGCCTTTCCCGAAACGTTCTCCGCCGACAAAAGCCCGCCTGTCTCTGCTGATGTGTAAATAACCGAAGAAGATATTATCAGGATCAAAGCCGTTAAAAGAGCCGTCAGCCTGTTTATCCTTTTCATAATGTCACCTGTCTTTCTTTTTACTCTGTTTTATTTTATTATTTCATTTACGCTTTTTGATTATAATGAACACGATCACAGCCGCGCAAAGGACGGCCGCCACGGCAATTATCGCCGTTATCGCGCCCTTGCCGATCTTTTCGCCGCTTTCCTCTACGGTTTCGGTCTCCGCCTTTTCCGTCACGTCCGTAGGATCAACGGCGCCTATCGTATCAACAGCGGAAGCGGTCTCATCTTCGGAGGCGTTCTCTGAATTGATCTCCTCTTTTTCGGACGATGTTTTTTCTTCGGCCGCCTTTTCGGGCTTTACCGCCGTTTCCGAATTTTTATTTTCGGGCGCCGTCTCCGCCGCCGACGTCTCGGCAGCTTTTGACGTCTCTTTATTTTCTTTCTTTGTGTTCGCCGTAGTCGCAACGCCTGTCGGCGCGTCGTTTGTTTTAAGCGCCTCGGTATTTTTTACGGTAGTCGCCGCGGTCTTTTTTGTCGTCTCGGTCGTCTTGACAGCCTTTGTTGTTTCGGCGGGCTTTGACTCCTTTACGGTAGTTGGCTGTTTGGCTGTTTCTGTAGTCTTTTCGCTCTTTGACGTATTTGTCGTCGGCGTCGTCTTTTCATTTTTTGATGCCGTTCCCGAAAGCTTGGGAATACCCTTTATCTCCTCGTATCCGCAGACGCTGCACTTCCTGTACTGAGTACCGTTTTCTTTTTCGGTCGCGGGCGTGCGTACCTTCCACTCGCTCAGCTTATGTCCCGTCGCCTGTATCGGCTCGGTCGCAAGCACGGCTCCGCAGTCCGAACAGACCTTTTGCTTTTGGCCCGACAAGGTACATGTCGGAGCAGAGAGCGTCTTCCAAGCCGTTTTACTGTGCGAACAGCTCTTTACGGTACCGTCTCCGCTTTTCGCCGTCGTATCGGCTCCCTTGACGTTTATCGCTCCGTTTGAAACTTCAAACATCACGCTGCTGAGGTTTACGTCGAATGTCGAAGTAGTATCGACGTTCAGCGTCAGCACCGCTTTTCCCGCGGGAGCCTTGTCAAGTATCTTGAATTTAAGCGCCGCCAACTTTCCGTTTTCCTTATGGTTCACGGAGGATAGGCTGTCTTCAAATATGACTGTATAAGGATTTGCGGACATATCCTTTCCGAACGTCGACTTCCCCGCTCCGAAAAGAGCGCTGTCGGTCGCGCTTAAAAGCTTAACTCTCGTCGCGTCATATCCGATAAAAAGCCGCGTGGCTACGAAACCGGGATTATCCGAAACGGTCAGGTAGACCGTGACCTCGCTTCCGGGCTTTCCTTCGGCGCTTCCGAGGGCAAACTTTCCCGGCCTCGCGCCGAACGCCGTAAATACCGACGACGTCAAAATAAGCGCCGCCGCCAAGATCATCATCAGCTTTTTCATTGTTTTCCTCCCTCGGCAAAAAACGATTTTAAAATGATCGCAGTCCATCCGATTTTATCCTGATAC
>JAILLJ010000030.1 GCA_024693205.1 Clostridiales bacterium
GTCAACATCGTTCGCGCCGTCAATCCGTATGTCCAGTACAACACATACGGTGTGGAGTGGAACGAAAAGGAATATATTTTCTACATAAACGGAATCGAGACGGGACGCAGCTCCTTCGGCGGAGTGTCTAAAGTGCCGGAGTTCCTCGAGCTTTCGATAGAGATAGACGGCGCGCGAGGCGAGCCGTATCAGGGATGGTCGGGCATAATCACCGACAATGATCCCGACGCTCTTCCCGCGGACTTTATAGTAGATTACGTCCATGTTTACCAGTATAACGACATTTTGAACAAGGAAGCCGAATAGATCCGAGAGGATGATAAATATGAAAAAACGCTTTGAAAAATTGCTGAGCCTCATACTGGCGCTTTTGATGCTCCTGTCGGTAGGCGCTCCCGCCGTCACCGCTGCGGAAGAGGAAAAATACCCGGTGGTGTTTTTGGCGGGATATACGAGCACGCGCCTTTGGTACAAGCGCGGCACCTCCGATGAAATGAGAGTCTGGAAGCCGCATATCGAGGACAAGGTCAAAAACGCCGTTAAAAGCGAGATGCCCGGCATAATAGGCGACGCGGGACTTGCTCTTGTCGGATATTACGACAAGCTTTTCGATACGCTCGAGCCTTATATCGAGGAAGTCATCGAATACATGAAGATGAATCCCGACGGAACGATGAAATATGAGCTTGAGGTCTATCCCCATTCCGTAGAGGACACGCGTCTCGATAAGCTTAAAAAGATAGGCTATCTGCCGGACGCGGATTCGCTTAAAGGTCTCGGCGAGGGCTTAGGCGACAAAAACGTCTACTGCTGTACGATAGATTGGCGTATGGGACAGGTCGACTGCGCGGCTGTGCTCGATTCCTATATCGACGACGTTCTCAGGGCCACGGGAGCAAAAAAGGTTAATCTCTGCGGCGTGTCGTTCGGTGGACAGGTAGCGGCGAGTTATATCTGCCTTTACGGCGCCGATAAAATAAACCGCGTGGTGCTGAATTGCCCCGCGCTCGACGGAAGCTCGATCGTGTCTCAGCTTCTTTCGGAAAAAAAGATAAAATTCGCGTGGAGAGACGCCGCCGACCTCTATCTTGCGTACAGTAAGACCGAGATCCCCGTTTCCGACCTTGCGGCGATCGTAAGTCCCGCGTTTTTAGGAAGGTTCATGCAGAAATTTATCGACAGGTTCTTCATCGAGTTTTTCGTAAACTTCCCGAGCGTTTGGGATCTTGTACCGCTTTCGGAATACGAAACCCTTAAGGAGAAGCTGTTAAACGACGGAAAGCACGACGGGATAATCGAAAAGAGCGACAAATATCACTACGAGGTTGCCGCGAAGCGAAAGGAACTGTTCAGTAATATCGAGTCCGAAGGCGTTCCGATATACATAATCTGCGGCACTTCATCCGATCTTGTCGTCAGCGACAAGATAAGCTCCGACGGAGTTATCGACGTATCGTCGACGTCCGGAGCGGCTGTCGCAAAGCTCGGCGATCGTCTTTCGGAGGACGAAGCGGGCATAAAATGCGGCGCGGAAGGCCACGACCACCTGTCGCCGTTTGCCGAGATAAACGCCGCAACAGGATATCTTCCCGAGCATACATGGTTCGTCCGCGAAATGCGCCACGGCATGGGCAGTAATGAAAAGAAAATAAAGGATCTTATAAATACACTTTTTGATAAAAACGAGATAACCGACGTATATTCTTCGCCGCTCTATCCCCAGTTTATGGCGTCCGAAAACAAGACATGCGGCGTTGTTTCAAAATTCAGCTCATGCGCCGAGGGATTTATCACGAAGTATTCGACGGTGCTCACCGTAACAAATCTTTCCGAAAAGAACGAGATAGAGATCGACGGCATCAAATGCTCATGTAAAGGCCTCAGCTTCAAATATGTCAAGGGCGCAAGGCTCGCTCCGGGAGAGAGCATGGACGTCGAGGTTTACGGCAAGCTGCCCGAAAAGGACATGGAAAGTGTCTCGGTTGACGTCGGATATATAGTCAAAGAGGAAAAATACACCGCGGCAAGGAACAGGGTACAGTATTTTTCTTCGGCAGACGCCGAAGAAAATCCTCAGATAATGACGATAACGCCGTCCGATGATACGCCGATAATACCCGAGGGCAAGGGAAAGGTCACGATCAAGCTTTCGTTCCCCGCCTTTATCACAAGGGTACTCTATTCGATATTAAAGATATTTTTTCACAGATAATAAAAAAATAAAGGGACTTTAAAGGGACTTTCGCATTTAGATGAAGACGCCGTTTTCTTCGCCCGACAGGCGTATACAGATACGTCGAGGGCGAAAAAACGGCGAGAAAAGAATGATAATTTTATCCGATTATTCCAAATTATAATAAAGCAGAGCTGTTTTCCGAATCACTCCGGATAAACAGCTCCTGTTTTGATTTATTCTTTTCGTTCTTCGCTAAATGCGGAAGTCCTACGTTTATTTTATCATCTTTATAAGTTCACTGACTATCGTCCATAGCTTTGACGATTTAATAATCATATAGATGCGGTGGAGGAGAGTGCCCTTGACCGCCTCTTCGTCAAATTTTTGGGGAGCTTTGCCGCTGTCGATGACGAGAGCCTGAGAGAGACATATGCCGCCCTCTCCCTTTATTTCAACTCTGACATAGAGGAGATCCTTTGCGTTTTCGACGCTGTCAAGGTCGAGCGTGAACGCTTCGCCGTTCGTCTCTCCCTTGGCGATGACTTTGCCGTTGGCGATGAACTGTATCTCGCTTGCGTTTT
>JAILLJ010000031.1 GCA_024693205.1 Clostridiales bacterium
CAGCTAAATTGAAGCCTTGCGGCTTCAGCTAAATTGAAAACCTGCGGTTTTCAGCTAAGTTAAATTTACCGTAAGCTCGCGAAGCGAATTTAGCTTGCGAAGCAAATTTAGCTGACCGCAGGTCAATTTAGCTCGCCGCAGGCGAATTTAGCTGCGACACACGCAGTGTGTCGCCGGTGTGGCGCTTAAAAGTCTGCCGAGCCTGTCGTTCTCGGGAAGGGCAGGACGTCGCGGATATTGCTTATCCCCGTGAGATACATAACGAGCCTTTCAAAGCCGAGACCGAATCCGCTGTGTTTTGTTCCGCCGTAGCGGCGAAGATCGATGTACCAGCTGTAGTCCTCCTCGTTGAGGCCGAGCTCCGTCATCCTCTTTGTCAGGAGATCGATTCTTTCCTCTCTCTGACTTCCGCCGATTATCTCGCCGATACCGGGGACTAAAAGGTCGACTGCCGCGACGGTCTTGCCGTCGTCGTTCATGCGCATATAAAACGCCTTGATCTCTTTCGGATAATCGGTAACGAAAACGGGAGAGTTAAATATCTTTTCCGTCAGGCATCTCTCATGTTCCGTTTGGAGGTCGCAGCCCCAAGATACCTTATAGTCGAATTCATCGTTATATTTTTCGAGAAGCTCGACGGCCTTTGTGTAGGTGCAGCGAACAAAGTCCGAATTTACGACGTGGCGGAGCCTTTCGATCACGTTTTTGTCGACGAATTTATTGAAAAATTCGAGTTCGTCCATGCAGTTTTCAAGCACATATGACAGAACGTATTTCATCATGCTCTCGGCAAGCTCCATGTCGTCGGAAAGATCGGCGAAGGCGATCTCCGGCTCGATCATCCAGAATTCGGCGGCGTGGCGCTGAGTATATGATTTTTCCGCGCGGAAGGTGGGGCCGAACGTATATATTTTTCCGAACGCCATAGCCATTGCCTCGCCCTGAAGCTGTCCGGAGACGGTGAGGTAAGCGGGCTTTCCGAAAAAGTCCTGTGAGAAATCAGTCTTGCCGTCCGCTGTTTTCGGGATATCGTCGAGGTCGAGCGACGTCACGCGGAACATTTCGCCCGCGCCCTCGCAGTCGCTGCAGGAGATGAGCGGAGTGTGGGCGTAAATAAATCCGCGCTCGTTAAAGAACTTATGGATAGCGTACGCGGCGGCGGAGCGGACGCGGAACGCCGCGTTCAGCGTATTTGCGCGCGGACGCAGATGGCCTATCGTGCGGAGATATTCGAGCGAATGTCTCTTTTTTTGGAGCGGGTAGTCGGGGGCGGAGGCGCCCTCAAGCTCTACCGAGTCGGCGTTTATTTCAAACGGCTGTCCGGCGTCGGGAGTAAGGATGAATTTTCCCGTTACGTTTACCGAGGCGCTGACGTTGAGCTTCGTTATCGCCTTGTAGTTTTCGAGCTTGCTTTCCTCAAATACCACCTGAAGCCCCTTAAAACAGCTTCCGTCGTTTATTTCCATAAAGCCGATGCTTTTGGAATCCCTTATGGTCCTTATCCAGCCGCTGACCTGAAGCGTTTTGCCCGAAAGCGCGTCCGGATCTTTATAAAGCTCTGATATCTCCGTGCGTTTCATTGTTTTTATCTCCCTTTAAACGATTAGTATTTTCTGAACAGTAAAATGTCGCTGAAGCCGCGCTGTCCGCATTTATTGTTTAAAAAGTCGCTTATGGCTTTAAGCATTTTCGTTTTGAATTTGTCAGATTTTGACGGCTGTTCTTCGGTATAGATACCGCATTCGACGAGCGCGTCGTAAAAGTCCTTTGTGATCCTGTCGCATTCAGCGGCGTCCGCCGTCGTGTTTTCCATCATATCGTTTGCCGCCTTGGCTGCTTTTTCGAGCTTTTCTCTCTGTTCCGGAGTGAGCTTTGAAAGGTCGGCCTTCTGCATATCGGGGATATAATCTCTCACTATTTTTTTGGTGTTTCTCGAGCCGTTGAACTGCGGATAACCGGGATCGGAATATATATCGCTTATCTCGCCGAGGATGAGCTTACAGACAAGCCCAACGGCCACGTCGTTATAGGCGATCTCGTGATGCTGTCCGACGAAGTACCATGTGCGCTCGGGCAGATAGCATGTCGAGGCGTTGACGGAGGCGTATATGTGGTTATGGCTCGGATCGTTACAGCAGATCGTTCCCGCGGGCGTCCTGTCGGCGGGATATTTCTCTCCGGCGGGCACGCTGTCGGTGCCCATGCCGGTAGACGATATCTGGATTATTCCGTCGGCGTTGCTTCCCTTTGCGGACTTGAAGAAGCGGAAATACTGATAATCCGTCCAGCCCTTGCCGAATTCAAGGTCACAGCCGCAGATGTTGAAGATATTTACGCCGCGCTCCTCTGTCAGCTCTTTTACCTTGTTCGCAACGTTTTTCTGAGCATTGTGATAGCGGTCGGTAAGAGAACGGATATAAGCGTGATCGCTGTCGGAAAGATATTTGTCGGCAAGCTTTTCGTATCTGTCGGGCGGAACGAGCGCCCAGAAGGACGGCGTATTTCTTATTACCGTTTCGATGACGACGCCCATTGCCGTGTCTACTATTTTCCTCGTGAGCTTTCTCGGTAAAAGCCTCAGCGCGATGTTCACGAGATAGCCCGTATCCTCGCCGATCATTTCGGGAAGAAGCTCTCCGTAAAGCAGCTTGTCGGCGTCGTCGGCGTAGGCTTCGTCAAGGATATCGGCGACCATGTCGCTGCCGTTCAGGGCGGCTACGACGTTTACGACCGAGGCGACGTCGTTGTCGGAGCTGTATTTGTCAAAATAAGCGTTGGCGACCGTGCCTCCGAGGCTGACAGGCAGGAGAGTTACCTTGGGAGAACCCGTCTGCTGTTTTACGAGCTGGATGAATTCGCGGAGGTTGTCGGCCTCCTCATATGTGTTTGAAAACGCCATGTAATTGAAGACATACAGATTGTCCTCGCCTATTTTATCGGCGTATTTCTGGATGGGAAGACTCCTGTAAAAATATCCCTTTGCGTCCTCGTCGAACTGTGAGACGGGGAATTTATACGTCAGGGGGGCGACGTTCTTTTCGATCGGCTCGCCCTTGAGGTCGTGCGCGGCGTATTTAAAGAGGGAGGGCATATATTTTTTGAGAGCGCTCGTCAGCCCGACGTCGCATTGAAGCAGGAGCGAAAGAAGAAATCTCGGGATGATGCGCCAAAGGTTGTCCATGATCTCGTCGGTATAGAGATTGAATACCGTCCAGGTCTCCATTTCGCCGTTTTCGTCCTTTATCGGGTTTCCGTTTTCGTCAAAAAACGTCACCTTTGACATGCCTATTCCGGGAACGACTATCGCCGGAGTGACATTTGACACGGCCGCCGCCGTTTCCGCGGGAGCTTCCGACGTCGCCGACGCGGAAAAGCAGAAGGCGGACAGTATTATCGCGACGCTTAAAAGTACGGATATCGCTCTTTTAAAGATATTTTTCATTTTTTACAAATCCTTTCCGAAAAACAGATTTTACTATTAGGATTTTTACTTAATGATTATATATCACAGTTTCGGAAAGGTCAATAATTTACAAAATATTTCACAATTTTTTTAAGCGTAAATATTAAAAAACTTACCAAATTATAAAAAAAACTTGACAAACCGTAAAAAAAGCTATAAAATAATTGAAATAGCGTAATTGTAATGTGGATTTTACGCTATAGATTTCCACCGCGTTTATATATATATGACCGATTTGTTTTTATCGGTGCTTTTGTCTGCACTTTTCCGATAGATCGTCGAGCTTGTGCTTTCCGGCGTAGTTTGCCAAGGGCACATTCTTTATGTAAGGCAAAGCCGTGCGCTTTTTCCTTAAATCATTGTGTGATTTTTTAAATAACCGATGTCCGTTTTAAGGCCTTTTTCTGAGCTTTAAACGGGTCGAGGAAAAACTTTAACAAATTAAAGGGAGCATTCTGCTTTCCCGTGTCTGTATTTTTACGGTGGAGATCCGGCGTCTTTGTGACGTCGTTTTCCGCTGTTTTTTTATTTCTTGTTAATGATTCAGTGTTCTTAAAAATTTTATCGGAGGTGCAAAGGCTTGAGCCAAACAACAGCAATTATTATCGCAGTCGCTGCAATAATAGTAGGCTGTGTTCTCGGATTTATTTTCGGCGTTCTTTACCGTAAAAAGACCGCAGAGGCAAAATTGGGTTCGGCGACACAGCAGGCAAAACAGATCATTTCAGACGCCTTAACGCAGGCGGAGCAAAAGAAAAAAGAAGCAATACTCGAGGCAAAGGATGAGATCCATAAGCAGCGCACCGAGACGGAGCGCGAGCTTCGCGAAAGGCGCACGGAGGTCCAGCGTCAGGAGCGCAGGATAATCCAAAAGGAAGAATCACTCGACAAAAAGTCCGACAACCTTGAAAAGAAAGACGAAGTCCTGAACAAAAAGATCAAGGACGCCGACGATCGTCTCGCGGAGATCGACAGCATCAAAAAGAGCCAGTTTGAAATGCTCGAAAAAATTTCGGGATTTTCAAAGGAGCAGGCAAAGGATTACCTTCTCAAGGCGCTCGAAGCGGATCTTGCCCATGAAAAAGCGGTCAAGATACTTGATTACCGTCAGAGACTTCAGGATGAAGAGGATTCTCTCGCGAGAGAGGTCATCTCGACAGCCATCCAGCGCTGCGCGGCGGATCACGCCGCCGAGGCAACCGTGTCCGTAGTCGCCCTTCCCAACGACGAGATGAAGGGACGTATCATCGGACGTGAGGGCAGAAATATCCGTACACTCGAAACGATCACGGGAGTCGATCTTATAATCGACGACACGCCCGAAACCATAACGGTGTCAAGCTTTGAGCCTGTCCGCCGTGAGATCGCGAGACTGACGCTCGAAAAGCTCATCGTCGACGGAAGGATACATCCGGCGCGTATCGAGGAGATGTTTGACAAAGCGACGCGCGAGGTCGAACAGACTATCAAACAGACGGGCGAAAGAGCGGTCATCGACGCGGGCGTAAACGGCATCCATCCCGAGATAGTTAAGCTTCTCGGAAGGCTGAAATACCGCACGAGCTTCGGCCAGAACGTCCTCAACCATTCGCTCGAGGTCTCATATCTCGCGGGACTTATGGCAGCCGAGATCGGAGCCGATGTCAAGCTCGCAAAGAGAGCGGGACTTCTCCACGATATCGGTAAAGCTCTTGACCACGAAATGGAGGGCTCGCACGTCGAGTTCGGCGTTGAATTCGCCAAGAAATATAAAGAAAACGATCAGGTCATCCATGCTATCCAGGCTCACCACGGAGATGTTGAGGCCAAGACCGTCGTAGCGTGTCTTGTCCAGGCCGCCGACGCCATTTCCGCCGCGAGACCCGGAGCGAGACGCGAAAACGTCCAGAATTACATAAAGCGTCTCGAAAAGCTCGAAGAGATCTCGTCCTCATTCGAGGGCGTAGAGCGTTCGTTCGCGATCCAGGCCGGACGCGAGGTCCGTATAATGATAAAGCCCGAGGTCATCTCGGACGATCAGATGGCGCTTGTCGCTCACGACATCGTAAAGAAGATAGAGAGCGAGCTCGATTATCCCGGACAGATAAAGGTAAACCTTATCAGGGAGAGCCGAGCGGTGGATTACGCGAAGTAAAAAAATTATTGAAAGATCATCCCGCCGGAGGAGCTTCTTCCCGGCGGGATATTTATGTCCGCTTTTCGACTCACATGTGTAAGGGGCAAGGGCGTTCGATGGATTTTTCGGGGGCTGTCGCATTTAGCGAAGAACGAAAAGAATAAATAAAAACAGGGACTGTTTATCCGGAAAAATTTGGAAAACAGCCCTGTTTCGTTTTAATATAGAAAATTTGGTTTTGAATTATGATTCTTTTCTCGCCGTTTTTTCGCCCTCGACGTATCTTTATACGCCTATCGGGCGAAGAAAACGGCGTCTTCATCTAAATGCGACAGCCCCTGTCAGCCGCAAGGCTGACTGAGGGGTCGCCGCCGTTTGTATATGACATTTTTCTCGGCGATCAGTCCGAGGCGATATATCCATTCTGCACAAATAAAACCGT
>JAILLJ010000134.1 GCA_024693205.1 Clostridiales bacterium
AGGCGGATAGACGGCTATGGAGTCGCCGCTGTGGACGCCTGCGCGCTCGATATGCTCCATTATACCGGGAATGAGAACATCCTGTCCGTCGGAAATAACGTCGACCTCAAGCTCCGGACCCATCATGTATTTATCGACAAGGACCGGATTTTCGATCTCTCCGCTTAAAATGATGCTCATGTATTCGCGAACGTCGTCGTCCGTATGAGCGATAGTCATATTCTGTCCGCCGATGACGTATGACGGGCGCAGAAGCACGGGATAACCGAGCGTGTTGGCGGCTTGAAGCGCCTGATCCATTGTCATAACGCCCATTCCCTTGGGACGGCTTATGGCAAATTTTTCAAGCAGCTCGTCGAAACGCTCTCTGTCTTCGGCTGTATCTATTCCGTCGGCCGACGTTCCGAGGATCTTTATGCCGTGACTGTCAAGGAATTTTGTAAGCTTAATGGCAGTCTGTCCGCCGAAGGCCACGACGACTCCGAGAGGCTTTTCGACATTGATGATGTTCATAACGTCCTCGGGGGTGAGCGGCTCGAAATAGAGCCTGTCTGCCGTGTCGTAGTCGGTCGAGACCGTTTCGGGATTGTTGTTGATGATGGCTACTTCGTAGCCGAGCTTTTTAAGCGTCCATACGCAGTGAACTGACGAATAATCGAATTCGATGCCCTGGCCTATTCTTATCGGGCCTGAGCCGAGAACGATTATCTTTTTCTTGCTGTCGTCAATAAAGGGACGCGCCTCGCAGTCGTCGTCGTATGTCGAATAGAAATACGGCGTTTCGGCGTTGAATTCGGCGGCGCATGTGTCGACCATCTTGTAAACCGCATCCTTATGCGGAACGCTCTTTGCGCCCGATATACGCATAAGCGCGGCGTCGGTATAGCCGAATTTTTTGCCCTTTATATAGTCCTCGTCCGAAAGTCCCTTGCCCTCTATCGCAAGCTCAAATTCGGCGAGACCCTTTAATTTATTAAGGAACCATCTGTCGATCTTTGTTATCTGATATAATTCCTCGACGTCCTTGCCCGCCTTTAACGCTTCAAAAAGGGTGAAGAAGCGGACGTCGTCCATGTGACGTATACGTTCGTCGAGGGACGCCTTTATTTTCGGGGGAAGGTTTAGCGTATCGGTGGATATTTCGGCTCCCCTTACGGCCTTCATTATCGCCATTTCAAAGCTCGGAGCTATCGCCATGACTTCGCCCGTCGCCTTCATTTGTGTTCCGAGCATTCTGTCGGCGTTTACGAATTTATCGAACGGCCACTTCGGGAATTTAACGACAACATAGTCGACCGACGGCTCGAAGCAGGCGCATGTCTTTCCGGTGATATCGTTCTTTATTTCGTCAAGAGTATATCCGAGCGCAAGCTGTGTAGTGACCTTGGCTATCGGATATCCCGTTGCCTTACTCGCTAAAGCGGACGACCTCGACACCCTCGGGTTTACCTCGATGACGGCATATTTAAAGCTGTCGGGATCGAGAGCGAACTGGCAGTTACAGCCGCCGACGATGCCGAGCGCCGAAACTATGTCGAGCGACGCGGCGCGGAGCATCGAATATTCCTTGGGAGAAAGCGTGAGCGCGGGAGCGACGACTATACTGTCGCCTGTATGGACGCCGACGGGATCGACGTTTTCCATGCTGCAAACGGCTATCACGTTTCCGCTTGAGTCGCGCATCGCCTCAAATTCTATCTCTTTCCAGCCGAATATATATTTTTCTATAAGCACCTGAGTTATCGGCGAAAGGTCAAGGCCTGTACGAGCGATCACTTTAAGCTCGTCGGCGTTGTTCGCAACGCCTCCGCCTGTTCCGCCTAATGTGAATGCGGGACGGACTATTACGGGATAACCGATCATTTCGGCTATTCTTAACGACGTCGGAACATCGTTGGCGATCTCGGACGGGATAGTCGGCTGTCCTATCGACTTCATGGTGTCCTTAAAGAGCTTTCTGTCCTCCGCCTTGTCGATTGCGTCGGCGTTCGTTCCGAGAAGCCTTACGCCGTGCTTTTCGAGATAGCCCTCCTTGGAAAGCTGCATGGCGATAGTAAGTCCCGTCTGTCCGCCGAGACCGGCAAGAAGGCTGTCGGGCTTTTCTTTTTGGATTATTCTTTTGACCGTTTCGGCTGTAAGAGGCTCAAGGTAGATCTCATCTGCCAAAGCTGTATCAGTCATGATAGTGGCGGGGTTTGAATTTACGAGAACAACATTGAGTCCGCTCTTTTTGAGGATGCGGCACGCCTGGGCGCCGGCATAGTCGAACTCGGCCGCCTGTCCTATTACGATAGGGCCGGAGCCTATTACCATTACTTTTTTAATATCCTTGGAAAGAGGCATTATTTTTTACCTCCCATCATTGTTACAAATTTATCGAAGAACATTTCTTTTTCGATCGGGCCTGCGGATATATCGGGGACGAACTGAACGGAAAACGCGTCATATCCGTCGTAGTCGATACCCTCGCATGTCCCGTCGTTGGCGTTTATGAAGACGTCCTTTCCGTCCTTGACGCTGCCCGATTCGACCGCGTAGCCGTGATTTTGGCTCGTAATATATGTTCTCGTTCCGAAAACATCCTTGACCGGCTGGTTGGAGCCTCTGTGTCCGTATTTAAGCTTGAATGTTTTTCCTCCGTCGGCGAGAGCCAACAGCTGATGGCCGAGACATATACCGAAGATAGGCGCCTTTCCGAAAAGCTTTTTGATCTCCCCTATCTCGTTCACGTTGTCCGCGGGGTCTCCGGGACCGTTTCCGAGTACAACTCCGTCGGGCTTATCGGCTAAGATATCCTCCGCCGAGGTGTTATACGGAACGACTTTTACCGAGCAGCCTCTCTTACAAAGCTCTTTTACGGCGTTTCCGACCGAGCCGTAATCAATAAGAGTTACCCTGAATTTTTCTTCGCCGTCGGCAGGATAGGTCTTTATCTCATTATTTGAGACCTTCTCGATCGGAGAGGATATTTTAAAGTCCTTTATTTTTTCTATATCGGCGGGTAATTCGCTGCATATCATGGCGTTCATAACGCCTTCTTCGCGGATCATCCTTGTTATCTCACGCGTATCGACTCCGCAAATTCCCACGATGTTTTTGTCCTTAAGGAATTTATTGACGTCGTACTGCGATCTGAAATTTGACGGTTCCCGACACCATTCGCGGACTACATATCCGTTTAACGCCGGCACTCCCTCAAAATCCTCTTCGATCACGCCGTAATTTCCGAGAAGCGGAAAGGTTTGGACGACGATCTGACCGTAATAGCTCGGATCGGTCATAGTCTCGATATAACCGACTACGCCTGTGTTGAAGACAAGTTCGCCGACGCTGTCACCGACCGCGCCGAAGCTTTCTCCCTCAAAAATTTTTCCGTTGCTTAAAACAAGATAAGCTTTTTTCACAGTAAAGCCTCCGTAATTTAAGATTATTCCCGATTATTTATAATCAAAGAAAGGCATTGGTTCAAGCTTAAATAAATTATTTTTGTGCATCGTGTCTATCTTTTGTTTTATATCCTCGTCCTCGCAGACGCCTGTCCTGATAAATTTATCGAGGACGGCGTAAGTGAAGCCGAGGTTGTCCTCGTCTGATTTTCCGCAGATACCGTCTATCGGAAGCTTGTCGACAAACATCGATGGAAGGCTTAATATCCTTCCGATCGCCTTGACCTCCTGTACGGTAAGCCTTGACAGAGGGCTGAAATCGCCCGCCGCGTCGCCGAATTTGGTAGCATAGCCCACATAGTCCTCGGAAAGATTGCATGTGTTTGCGACACGGCCGTTAAAGCACTGCGATACGGCGTAAAGCGCCGCCATCCTTAAACGCGGCTGGACGTTGATCCTTGACTGAGAGGTGATTTCGATCCCGTTTTCGTCAAGCTGTTTAAGTATCCCGTCAAACGAGTCCTTGATGTTTATCGTATAGCTTTTTATATTTAAAAAATCGACAAGCGCTTTTGAAACGTCAATGTCGCTCTGTTCCCCGTTCGGCATCATAACGCCTATGACCCTGTCTCTTCCGAGCGCTTCGACACAAAGCGCCGCGACGACGGAGCTGTCTTTTCCGCCGGATATCCCGACGACGGCGTTACAGCCCTTTCCGTTTTCGGAAAACCAATCGGATATCCATTTTACGATCTCATTTTTGACTTTTAGAGCGTCAAAGGACATTTCGTTCACCTCAAAATCTTTATCTGTCAATCCTTTTTGAAAAGCTTTTCAAAACGTCTCATAGCTTCGACCGTGTTTTCGTGGCTTGAGAAAGAGGTCAGTCTGAAGAAGCCCTTGCCGTTTTCGCCGAAGCCTTCGCCGGGAGTTCCGACTACATTCGCTTCGGAGAGAAGCTTGTCGAAAAATTCCCATGAGCCCATATTATCGGGGCATTTGAACCAGATATAGGGCGAATTGACGCCGCCGCAGTACCATATTCCGAGCCTGTCGAGCGTATCGGTGATAGTCTTGGCGTTTTCTCTGTAGTAGTTTATATTTTCCTTTATCTGTTTCATGCCGTCCTTTGTGAATACGGCGGCGGCGCCCGTCTGGACGATATATGAAACTCCGTTGAATTTCGTCGTCTGTCTGCGAAGCCACATGCCGTTAAGCTTTGTTCCGTCAAAGGAGAGCTCTTCGGGAACTATCGTATATGCGCAGCGCGTTCCCGTAAAGCCTGCTGTCTTTGAGAATGAGCAGAATTCTATCGCGCATGTCCTTGCTCCTTCGATCTCAAAAATACTTCTCGGAAGCGAAGGATCGGAGACAAAAGCCTCGTACGCGGCGTCAAAGAGGATGACCGCGTTTTTGCTGTTGGCGAAATCGACCCAAACCTTGAGCTGATCCTTGTTGTAGACCGCTCCCGTGGGGTTGTTGGGCGTGCAGATATAGATGATATCGGCTTCTGTATTTTCATCGGGCAAGGGAAGGAAGTTGTTTTCGGTATTTGCCGAAATATACTTTATCTTCCTGCCGTCCATGATATTTGTATCGACATAGACGGGATAGACCGGATCGGGAACGAGAACTACATTATCCTTGCCGAAGATGTCAAGGATGTTTCCGATATCGCTCTTGGCTCCGTCTGATATAAATACTTCGTCGGCTTTGATAGCGATATTTCTATCGGCGTAGTATGAAACGATGGCGTCCTTTAAAAATCCGTAGCCCTGTTCGGCGCCGTAGCCCTTGAACGTCTCCGCCCTTGACATATCGTCGACCGCGCTGTGGAGAGCGGAAATGACGGCGGGGGCGAGCGGCAGCGTAACGTCGCCGATGCCGAGCCTTATGATGTTTTTATCGGGATTTTCAGCCGAATATTTTTTCACCTTACAGGCGACGTCGTAAAACAGATAATTCTCCTTAAGGTCAAGATAATTTTTGTTGATTTTAGTCATTACACATCTCTCCTTCAAATACAAATTCAGCGGGGCCCTTCATCAGCACAGAGCCGTCCGACTTATACATAATCGAAAGCTCTCCGCCGATAAGTCCGACAGTCACAAATGTATCGGGGTCGCAGATACCGTTTTTGACCGCCGCCGAAACAACTGCGGACGCGCCCGTTCCGCATGCAAGCGTTTCGCCGCTGCCTCTTTCCCAGACTCGCATGTTAAGACGGTTTCTGTCGATCACGTTTACGAATTCGGTATTAATTCTTTCGGGGAAAGCGGGATTGTTCTCAAACTTGGGGCCTATCTCGTCAAGGCGCATTTTAGAGATGTCTTCATCTGTAAATATGACGCAATGCGGATTTCCGACCGAGACGCAGGTTATCGTCCATGTCTTTCCGTCGACCGTGAATTCTTCGCCGACGACCTGTTTTTTATCCCACTTTACCGGTACCTTGTCGGCGTCGAACTCCGCTTTGCCCATATCGACGGAAACGGAAAGCACTTTTCCGTCTTTAACGTCGAGAGAAAGCGTTTTGACGCCGCCCAATGTTTCGAGCGTGATGACGGTTTTATCGGTAAGTCCTCTTTCGTAGACGTATTTTCCGATGCATCTTGACGCATTACCGCACATTTTACCTTCGCTGCCGTCGGCGTTGAACATCCTCATCCGAAAATCGCATTTTTCGGACGGAAGTATCATGACTATTCCATCGCCGCCGACGCCAAAGTGACGGTCGGAAAGCTTTTCGGAAAGAGAATTAGGATCGTCAATATCGTTTTCCATGCAGTTAAAATAGATATAGTCGTTACCTATACCGTGCATCTTTGTAAATTTCATCTTTATCGTCCTCACGCTCATATTAAATGGTTTATTATTTGCCTAAAAGCCTCTTCATGACTTCTTGATATGCTCCTTCGACGTTGCCGAGATCTCTTCTGAAGCGATCCTTGTCGAGCTTTTCGCCTGTCTTGGAATCCCAGAAACGGCATGTATCGGGAGATATCTCGTCGGCAAGAATGATCGTTCCGTCGGGCGTTCTGCCGAACTCGATCTTGAAGTCGATAAGCTCTATTCCGACGTCCTTGAGGTAATCGGTAAGGAGATCGTTTACCTTGAAGGAATAATCGGCGATGGTTTTAAGCTCCTCGGGAGTCGCGATGCCGAGAGCGGCGATGTGGTAGTCGTTTACCATCGGGTCGCCGAGCTCGTCGCTTTTATAGCAGTATTCGAGGACTGTGCTTTTAAGCTTTGTGCCCTCGGGAAGGCCGAGACGCTTTGAAAGCGAGCCGGCGGCGATGTTTCTCACGATGACCTCAAGGGGAACTATCTCGACTCTTTTAACGACCGTTTCACGCTCGGAAAGCTCCTCGACAAGGTGTGTCGGGACGCCGTTCTTTTCGAGCATCTTCATAAGAGAATTGCTGACCTGATTGTTGATAGCGCCTTTGCCTTCGATCGTGCCCTTTTTAAGGCCGTTAAAAGCTGTCGCGTCATCCTTATAGGATACGATGTAATAATTTTCATCGTCCGTCTTGAAAACTTTTTTTGCTTTTCCTTCGTAGAGTTGTTCTGTCTTTTTCATATTTTTTACCTCCGTAATAGGCTTAAGCCTTTATATTTTATATATCCATTTCAATATACTGTTCTCTTTCGGCGCCGACTGAAATATATTTTATCGGGCGTTCGACCGCTTTTTCGATATATTTCACATAATCCTGCGCCGCTTTGGGAAGATCCTCGAATTTTTTGCAATCAGAGATATCGCATCCCCAACCGTCAAGATATTCGTAGACGGGCTTTGCTCTGTTAAGCTTGTCGCCCGACGGGAATTTATCCGTCAAAACGCCGTCGACGTCGTATTTAACGCAAACGGGGATCTTTTTATAGAACGAAAGCACATCGAGCTTTGTAAGCGCGATATAAGTAGCGCCCTGGACGAGCGAGCCGTATTTTGACGCAGGAACGTCAAAGCCGCCTACCCTTCTAGGTCTTCCCGTTGCCGCTCCGTATTCTCCGCCCGCTTCGCGAAGCTCGAACGCAGCGTCTCCGAAAAGCTCGCATGTGAACGGGCCTTCGCCGACACAGCTTGAATATGCCTTCATGATGCCGCAGACGTCGTCAAGCTTTTCGCCGGGTATGCCCGCTCCGACGGGAGCATAACCCGCTATCGACGACGAGGACGATGTGTACGGGAAGATGCCGAAGTCGATGTCGCGGAGTGCGCCGAGTTGAGCCTCGAACATGATCTTCTTTCCCTTTTTGATCTCTTCGGTGAGATACTGAGTTGTATCGCATATGAAGTCCTTTATGGGAAGACCGTATGTTTCGAGCCAGCTTATCATATCCTCAGCCTTTATAGGCTCGTGGCCGTATCCTTTATGGACAGTCAGATTTTTCCATTCGATGATACCGGGCATTCTCTTTTTGATATATTCAAAATCGAGAAGATCGCCTATTCTGAACGATTTTTTCATATATTTGTCGGCGTAAACGGGAGCTATGCCGCGCCTTGTCGAGCCGAACTTCGCGTCGCCGAGCCTGTCCTCTTCGAGAACGTCAAGAAGCTTATGATAGGGCATACAAATAGTCGCTCTGTCGCTGATCTTTAAGTTGTCGGGAGTAATTTTGATCCCCTGATCGGTAAGACGCTTCATCTCTCCGGCAAGATGCTCGATGTCGATGACCATACCGGGGCCCATGACGTTTACCGTGCCGTCGCGAAGGATACCCGAGGGTAAAAGATTGAGGATGAATTTGCCCTTGTCGTTTACCACCGTGTGTCCCGCGTTGTTTCCGCCCTGATATCTTATAACGATATCATACCTGCTGCTGAGGAGATCGACCATTCTGCCTTTGCCCTCGTCTCCCCAGTTAATGCCTGTGATCGCCGTAAGCATTAAATTCACACCTTTCTGTATATTAAGAAAAAATTTAAACCGAAATTACTACCTTTGCGCCGAGGAAATCTTTATTTTCTTCGAGCACGGGTGCGACGCATTCCTTTAAAAATTCCTCCGTCTGCTCTTTTGCGCGGCCGGTGAATTTTTTAACGTCGACTATTTTATCTATTTCTTCTCTCGTAAGACCGAAAGCGTCGTCGTTTGCGATCCTGTCAAGAAGGTCGTTGTCGTTTCCGTAAAGCTTTATGCTCTTTGCGGTATCAACTGAATGACGACGGATTGATTCGTGAAGTATCTGTCTGTCTCCGCCCTTTTTGACGCAGTCCATGAGGATATTTTCCGTCGCCATGAACGGAAGCTCCTCCTTAAGATGCTTTTCGATGACCTTCGGGTAAATTGTGCCGTTTGATACGACGTTGATATAAAGTGAAAGTACCGCGTCGGTCGCAAGGAACGCCTCGGGGATCGATATCCTTCTGTTTGCCGAGTCGTCAAGCGTTCTCTCGAACCATTGCGCAGAAGCTGTTATCGCGGGATTTAAGCTGTCTGTCATTATATATCTCGAAAGAGATGCTATCCTCTCGCTTCTCATCGGATTTCTCTTATATGCCATAGCGGATGAGCCTATCTGTTTACTCTCGAACGGCTCGTCGAATTCCTTAAGGTGGGAAAGAAGCCTTATATCGTTTGAGAATTTTGCGGCGCTCTGCGCGATTCCGCAAAGGACGGAAATGACGTTATAATCGACCTTTCTCGAATATGTCTGTCCCGATACGGCATAGCAGCTTTCAAATCCCATCTTTTCTGCGATAAGCTTTTCGAGCTTTTTTACTTTTTCGTGATCGCCTTCAAAAAGCTCAAGGAAGCTCGCGCCCGTGCCCGTCGTACCCTTACAGCCGAGGAGCTTTAAAGAGTCGAGCTGGAAGTCAAGCTGCTTAAGGTCAAACAGAAGGTCCTGCGTCCAAAGTGTGGCGCGTTTTCCGATGGTGGTGGGTTGAGCCGCCTGAAAATGTGTGTATGCGAGGCTCGGAAGATCCTTGTGTTTTTCGGCGAAGGCCGCGTCGGCGGCGATACAGCTGACAAGGAGCTTCTTTATCTGTAACAGTCCCTCGCGCATCTGTATGATATCGGTATTGTCTCCGACGTAGCATGACGTCGCGCCGAGATGGATTATGCCTGCCGCCTTCGGACAGCAGTCGCCGAAGGTGTGGACGTGCGCCATGACGTCGTGGCGCATCTCGGATTCATACTTTTTGGCCTTATCGTAGTCGATGTTATAGATGTTATTTTTCATCTCATCGATCTGTTCGTCGGTAATATCTATTCCGAGCTCCTTTTCGCTCTCGGCAAGAGCGATCCAGAGCTTACGCCATGTACTGAATTTATAGTCGTTTGAAAAGATTTTTTTCATCTCGTCGGAGGCATATCTCGTACAAAGCGGATTTTGATAAATGTCGTTCATTTATTTACAGTCCTTTCGGATTTTTCTGCCGCCGGCGGTTTTTCAGAAGAGCGAAATTATCGCCCGTCACATACGTCGGCACATCTTACTAATTATACACTTTTAAATCTTTATAATCAACTAAAATAACGATTTTTTTCAAGAAATTATGATATCAAATAAAAATGCATAAGTCAAGAGCAAACAAGCATATTCTTGCATAATAATACAATATATATGCATATTATGCAGTTTTATGTACTAAATCAACAAAATATATAAGGCATTTTAAACAAGAAAAAAATAATAAAAACCGGTACGCTGAATTGCATATCGGTTTTCAGGCTATTCGGTTTTATCGCCGCACATTTTTTTAAATTCGTTTTCGTCAATTACGGTTATTCCGAGAGACTGAGCCTTTGTAAGCTTGCTTCCCGCGTCCTCGCCCGCGAGAACGAAATCGGTCTTTTTTGAGACGGATGACGACGTTTTTCCCCCGAAGCTCTCGATGATCTTTGTCGCTTCTGCTCTGCCGTATGTCGGGAGCGTTCCCGTCAAAACAAACACCTTGCCCGAAAAACGCGTATCGCTGACTTCCTCGAGCGTTTTCATGTTCACTCCGGCGTCCTTCAGTCTTGAAATGAGATCGATAGTCTGCGGCATCGAGAAGAAATCAAAGACGCTCTTTGCCATGACCTCTCCGAAGCCGTCGATCGAAAGGATATCTTCGACGGAAGCGTTAATTATTGAATCAATATCTCCGAATCTGACGGCAAGAAGCTTGGCTGCTTTTTCACCGATATGTCTTATGCCGAGCGCAAAAAGAAGCTTTGAAAGGCTGTTTTTCTTTGATCCTTCTATAGCGTTGATAAGGTTTTCTGCGCTTTTATCGGCAAGACCGTCGAGCGACGATATCTGTGAAGGCGTTAAAGAATAGATATCGGCGGGATTATTTATCATCCCGTTTTCGACAAGACTCTTTAAGATAGCTTCGCCGAGTCCCTCGATATCCATTGTATCGCGCGAGCAGAAATGAATGATGTTGCGAAGAAGCTGTGCGGGACATTCGGGATTAACGCATCTTACAGCGGCCTCTCCTTCCTCGCGGATAACAGCGGCACCGCATGACGGGCAGACGGAGGGGATAAGATAAGGCGTTCCCGAAGGATCGTGTGAAACGACCGAAATGATCTCCGGAATGATATCGCCGGCTTTTCTGACCTTTATTATATCTCCGATACGGATATCCTTTTCGGTAATATAATCCTGATTATGGAGAGTTGCGCGGCCGACGGTCGAGCCGGCTAAATTGACGGGATCGAGTATCGCCGTCGGCGTCAGAACACCCGTCCTGCCCACCGTTATCTCGATATCGGAGAGCTTTGTCTCTTTTTCCTCGGGAGGATATTTGAACGCCACCGCCCATTTCGGGAATTTTGAGGTGCTTCCGAGTACAGCTCTTTGGGCGAATGAATTTGTTTTTATGACTGCGCCGTCGATATCGAACGGCAATGTTCCCCTTATTTCGCCTATCCTCCTGACTTCTTTAACGGCGTCGGAGAATGACGAATATTTATTATAGAACGGAACTGTTTTAAATCCAAGCTCCTTTAAAAAATCAAGCGACTCCTTATGACCCGATAATGTTTCTCCCTCGACCCTTTGAATGTTGAAAACGAATATCGAAAGACGTCTTTTTGCCGTTACGGCGGGGCTTTTCTGACGAAGCGAGCCTGCGGCGGCGTTTCGCGGATTTTTAAAGGGCATCTCCCCTTTAAGCTCCTGTTCCTCGGAGAGCTTAAAAAACACGTCGTGAGGCATATACACTTCGCCTCTGACTTCGATAAACGGCAGCTCTCTCGAAAGTCTCAGCGGTATCGCGCGGATCGTTTTAAGGTTTTCGGTGACGTCCTCTCCGACGTCGCCGTCTCCCCTTGTTGAGCCTCTTATGAATACGCCGTTTTCATATTCGAGTGAAACGGAAAGGCCGTCGATCTTAGGCTCAACGACAAATTCGGCGTTGTCCACGGCGGAATTAACTCTTTCGGCAAAAGAAAAAAGCTCCTCTTCGCTGAAAGCGTCCTGAAGGCTCTCCATCCTGACTGTATGAACGACGGGATCAAAGCGGTTGTCAACCGTTCCGCCGACGCGCTGTGTCGGAGAGTCCGGGGTCTTAAGCGAAGGGAAGTTGTTTTCGATATCGGCAAGCTCACGCTGGAGCTTGTCGTATACGTCGTCCTCAACGACGGGATCGTCGTCGACGTAATACTTTTTGCTGTAATAATTTAAAGTATCACGAAGCTCCTTTGCGCGCAGAGAGGCTTTTTCAAAATCCATATAAAAAACATCCTATCCTGAAATATCGGCGTAAAAATCGGGTACAGCTCCGACGATCACCGTTTCGGCTATACAAAACTCCGTATTGACCGTGGTGTATTTTTTGCATCCGGGAAATGTGATATAAACAGACGCCGAGACGGTCAGCATCACATTATGGAGGGTCTGGTTTATTCCCGCCGATGTGAAGCTGTTTTTAAGCCCGCATGAGGCAAAGCCCGTCATCGTTGTTTTAACGTGGATAAACGGGCCGAAGCCCGATAAAATGTCGATCCCCGTGAGATATCCTGCGGGTATGGAAATATCATATTTATTATATCCGCTAATTTTGCTTTCGACGGCAGAGCATATTCTCGCCTTTAAAAGGTTTACTTTCAGCGGATCGGTCTCGACCGACGTTACGTTCCCGTCGGAGTTTCGTATGACGGATATCATGCCGTCATAAAGAGTATATCCCGACGAAAGCGTCTCGGCAACGGCGGAATTTACCGCGCTTTGCGCGAGCGCCGACGACCTCGCAAAGGCTATCGCTCTTATCTGTGAGCTTAGACGGCGATCCGCAAATATCACGGATGATATGATCGAAACGATAAAAAGGAACAAAAATAATAATGTCCTTACTTGCCGCGGAGAAAAACATCTGCGTCTTTTTATTTTTCTCCGCATAAAACCGCCTCCGCATATCTTTTTTATCATGATATGCGAAGGTTATATGTCGGGTTACGATTAATCAGAAATTTCTGCCGTTCCAGCCCCAGAGATCGCATTCCTCGTATTTAACATAGATTCGTGCGGGGCTTATATTAAGCTCATCGCCGATGATCTCGCATATCTTCTCGGTCATTTTATCGCAGTCGCTTTTATTGGCTTTACCAAATATTTTTACCTCGATAAATGCCGAATCGGCGTTGTCGTTTCCGTTAAAATACATTTTGCAGTTGTCTTCAAAGCCGAGCATGAGCCAGCTTTCGCTTTTCCCGGGAAATATCTCGATAGCTTCGCCGAGCTTTGATTTG
>JAILLJ010000116.1 GCA_024693205.1 Clostridiales bacterium
GCGGTTGGAGGCGTCCGCCTCTATTATCCAGAACGTCGATGTTTGGAATCTGTCGGACGGGTGATATGTTTCTACGTCGTCAATAGTAAATTCGGAATAATACAGCGCGCCGGTGCCGATGGCGGTAAATTCATCCTGCCAGATCGAGCGCGGATCGTTAAGCGGATAATGCGAATGACCGGATATATCGACGACCTGCGGGTATTGTACAAGGATATCCCTGAAATAATCCATGCCCCAGCGGATGTAGCTGCCGTAAACGGTGTCGGATATATGCTCGTGCTGAAAGACGAAGATCGGCTTATCGGGATCGTCGGCGACGGCTTCGTCAAGCTGTTTAATGAGCCATTCGCGCTGATATTCGCTGTAATGCTCGTCGAGATCGGATGCGGAAAGTCCGATAAAGTGGAAGCCGTTGATGACCTTGTGAAGGTCGGGCTTTTCGCCCGTAAGCGAGCCTAAAAATTCATGGACGTCGTGGTTTGACATGGTGCCGCCGTCATGCGATTTCGCCATAACGGGAAGGAACTGCGTTCCGTCGCGAAGAACTGATTTTACGGAAGCGTAAAAGGTCAAGAACTGCGACTTGCGACCGCGGTTTGTGAGATCGCCGACGATAAGCACGGCGTCCAGCTTGTCGTATTCCTCGTCCGCGTCGGCGACGGCGTAGCCCGTCTTTATCATCTTTTGTACGCGTCCCGGCTGTTGAGGTTGTCCTCCGATATGCGAATCGCTCGACGCGATAAATCTAAGTACCGGCGTAAAATCCGACGTGTCCTTCGGCGCCCTTGCGCTTATGAAAACGCTTGTAATAGACATTACGGCTGCAAGAATGGTTGAAATAAGCTTTATCATATCTTTCTCCTGTCCCGACGCGATTTATCCGCGTCGTTTTTGTTATTTAAAGGTCGATCATTTATTCAAAAGGGCTTTGATGACGTCGGGATCAAGCGAAGTTATATTGTCGACGCCCATTTTGATAAGCTTTTTTGCCGTCTTCGGGTTATTGACAGTCCATACAGAAACGGGCAGAGAATGTTTGTGCATGATATCGACGAGCTTTTGCGTCACATAGCAGTATTTGACGTTTATTCCGCAAACGCCGAGGCGGACGGCTTTTTCCGCTTCCTTGAGGAGAACTTTTTTACTGCGCCTTTGACGGAGCTTTATATGGAGATTAAGGTAATACGGCACGTTTGAGGACTTTTGAAGAACGGCGCACCAATCCTCCGCCGCGCCCGTATAAAACGCTCGGCCGAAAAGACCGTGCTTTTTCAAAAGAGCTTCTGTTTCCGGAAGGTTTCCGATGCTTTTAAGGTCGAGGTTCATTTGAATATCTTTGTCGGATGAAATGACCGAAAAGACCTCGTCGAGCGGTACGCCCTCGTTTTCGGACGGCTCGCCGCTGTGGATAATGACCGGAGTTTTATCGGGGCGGAACGTCACGTCAAGCTCTATTACTTCGCTCTTTTTCTCAAGGATCTTTTTGACGCTTTCCATCGTATTGGCGGGAGTATCGAACGCGCCCGCGTGTGCTGTTACGGTCATAATGTTTTTCACTTCCTTTAACGGACATTCGGGATATCGCCTTACAGACGTGATTATAGCTATTTTAGGTGATAATTGCAATACCCAAAAAACATAATTTTCTTCCGCCGATATTGAAGGACGGCGGACAAAAATCTTGACATGCATTAAATATGTTGGTAAAATCAATATATTAAGCGATTATACACAGGGAGGCGTTTCGGATGATAGATTTCAACGAAAAAAAGGGCTTTATGTGCGACATGGACGGCGTCATATATCACGGAAATATTATCCTTCCGGGTGTCGTCGAATTTATAAATTGGCTTAAGGAAGAAAAGAAGGAATATCTCTTCCTGACAAACAACAGCGGATGTACTCCGCGCGAGCTTCATCAAAAGCTTGAACGTATGGGACTTGACGTTCCCGAGGAGCGTTTTTATACGAGCGCTTTGGCAACGGCGGCGTTCTTAAAGGATCAGGCTCCCGGATGCTCCGTCTATGCTATCGGCGAAGCGGGACTGTTCAACGCGCTCTACGACGCGGGGATAACGATGAACGACATAAATCCCGATTACGTCGTCGTCGGAGAGAGTAAGTCATATACCCTTGAAACGCTGACGACCGCGACAAACCTCGTTATGAACGGAGCGAAGCTGATAGGCGCCAATTCCGACGTCTCCACGCCGCTCGAAACGGGTATAGCTCCCGCGTGCCGAGCGCTTGTCGCTCCTATAGAAATGGCGACGGGCGAGGTGGCTTATTTTTGCGGAAAGCCCAATCCTCTCATGATGCGCACGGGACTTCGCCGTTTAAACTGCCATTCCGCGGAGGCGGTCATGGTCGGCGACAGGATGGATACCGACGTCATATCGGGACTTGAATGCGGCATGTCGACGGTGCTCGTGCTTTCCGGCGTTTCGACGAGAGAGACGTTAAAGACGTATTCATACCGTCCGAGCGCCGTTCTTGACGGAGTAGGCGATATCGTTTCCGTCGCAAAAAGTCAGAAGAATAAAGCTTAAAGATACGAAACGATGCCGTTTTACGCTGTCGGATAAAAAACGCGATATACATAATAACGATTCAAGGGCTTTGGCGCTTTATCGCCATCGCCCTTTTTCCTTTTTTCCGAATTGAGATCTCATATAGGGAGGGCACGCGAACTATCGCGGTCTTGACAAAAACGTCCCGAATATGATATTATCTATTAACAATGAGTTACTATGATTTGGGAGAGATAATATGATTTTTGCCGGAATCCTCGCGGGCGGTACCGGCTCGCGTATGGAAAACGCCGTGATGCCGAAACAGTTTTTAGAGGTTTCGGGGAAGCCCATTCTTATTCGGACGCTTGAAACCTTTCTTTCCGTAAGCTCGATCGACAAGGTCACGGTGTCGATGAATACCGATTGGGAATATAAATACCGTGAGCTTATCGAAAAATACGGCCTTGACAGCGA
>JAILLJ010000140.1 GCA_024693205.1 Clostridiales bacterium
GTTATCATGATCCGAAGCTGCCGCCCGTCGTTATCGTCATCTTATCGGTGCTTATCGTGGCTGTGCGCGGCTATATGGGCTACGGCATCCCGACCTCGTGGAACAAAACCACCGTTCAGACTGTCCTCCTTTTTGTCAGCATGGGCGTAGGAAAAGCGCTCGGAGGCATTCTCGCCGACTTTTTCGGGGTACGCCGGACAGCTCTTTTAAGCGCCGCCCTTGCTCTCCCCTTCCTGTTATTCGGCGACCGTCGTATGCTCGTGTCTCTCGTGGGCGTTATGCTGTTCAGTATGACGATGTCCATTACGCTCGCGCTGCTTGTTTCAGTGCTCCCCGATTCGCCGGGGCTTGCGTTCGGACTTACGACGATCGGTCTGTTTATCGGTACGGCGCCTATATTCTTCTTTAAATTCACAACGGTCGCCGCAAACTGTACCGTGATAGTCATTTTGACAGCCGTCTGCCTTGCGGCGATGCACTTTATATTGAGAAGGGATCGCAGCCATGTTTGATTTTCGTATCCTTACGGACGATGCGCTTTTACATTTAGCGCGTGAAAAGCTGATCGTCCTTGCCGTAGTATTTTTGCTTATACTTGCCGTGACAGCGGTTTTGGTCGGAATACAGCTTCATAATACCAAGCCGCGAAAGTCCGATAATTCGGAGGACGACACATGCTTATAAGTGAACTGCCTGCCGTTATGGCGCGCTGTCTTGTTGTCACTATCCTGTCGGAAGGCGTTCTCGCGTTTCTCTTAGGCGTTCGCTCCCCAAAAGGACAGTCTGTCGTGCTTCTCAGTAACGTCATGACAAATCCGCTCGCAGTCTCGCTCAACGTTTTATTTACGTTTCTTTACGGGCGCTTCGGGTATTGGTGCAGTCTTCTTTTTCTCGAAGCAGCGGTTTTTTTCGCCGAGGCGGCGGTCTATAGGAGCCATAAACCCTGCAAACGAAATCCGTTTATTCTTTCCGCCGTGCTCAACGGCAGCAGCTTTTTGATCGGTATTATTTGGAACAATATTATATAAAAGGAGCGTCTTTATGAAAAAACTGTCAGCTGTTCTTTCAGCGATGATTCTTTGCGCGCTTATGTGCATGCCGGTGTTTGCCGACATGGGCGGGCCGGAATTTATCGGCTATGAAGCAAAAACAAAGGTCGAAACCGACTACTTCGACACGGAGTGGGACGACGATACGAATGAAAGCCGTTACATAAAGGTCGGTACGATCCCTGCGCATACCAAGCTCGAGATCTCAAACGAATACGATGTGAACGGCGTCATGTACGGCTACTTCTTTAACGCGCCGGCGCTGAACGGCGCCTCCGGTTACGTTCGCGTAAGCGATCTTTACGTCGAGGGCAGAGAGACGTATCCCGCCGTTAAAGCATTTAAGCTCGACAGATCCGTTCGTCTTCGCGTCATGGAGCCGAGCGGAATTAAGCTGTATGCAGGCCCCTCCGGTTCATATACTGAGATCGGCACTGTCCCCAAGGGCGCCGAAGTGAACGTCGACACGCTCAACCAAAACGGTTTTGATGTCGGTTCGTGGATATATCTGACGTATAACGGGATGAGCGGATGGACATACTGCTGGCTGTACGACGGAAAGGATTGCCAGATGGCGGAGCTTCTTCCCGAAGGCGAAACTGGATCGCTTTGGGTCGTACGCGACAACGCCTTTATTACCGACAAAGACGGCAACAAGCTCGTCAAGGTGCCAAAGGGCGAAAAGCTGACGTTTGACTCATTTAACCGTATGCCGTATGATATTTATTACTATGTTACATATCAAGGAAAAAGCGGTCTTTTCTCGATAGACCTTGACGGAGGCGATAACGTCGTCGCAAGCACTCACACCTACCAAAGCAAAAATGATCCTACCCTGGAAAAGGATTCGACAGCCAAGGTTTATTCCTATCCCGACGAGGGCGATCCTATAGGAACGGTAGTTTATAAGTCCGGCGAAAACTTTAAAAGAGATTATATGTATTATGCGTATTCCGAAGACTCAGAATTCCGCGGCGGTGAACCATGGGCTCATATAAATAAGGATTCCCTCGACGGCTGGGTCAAGATCACCGATATCAAGACTGCTCCGGAAGAATATTCGGAATATGACAGCGGTATTCCCGATCTGTTCTCTTGCGAAAACTCTCGCGAGATCGAGGTGACGGCGTATCCCAAAGCGGTCGAAACGACTACGGCAAAGCTTGATACGACCGAACAGACGGAAGTAACCGAACAGACAGAAGCATCCGAAAGCACCTCGGCGAACGAAGCGTCAAGCGACATGTCGGCGCCCGAGGAAAGCGCTGCTGCCGAGGTCACAGAGACAGCTCCCGGTAATTCCGGACGTCAATTGTCGCCTGTCGCCATAATAGGCATCTGCGTAGCCGCCGCAGTCGTCCTCACCTTGACGGCGTTCGTAACGCTCCGTCTAATTAAGAAGAAATATTGACAAAAGGTAAGAAAAATAATAAAATAGTAGCTTGTATAGATTTATAATAACGGAGGAAAAAATATGGGTTATACCTTAAGTCAAAAGCTTATTAAAAGCCACCTGCTCTCCGGAGAGATGGTCCCCGGTACGGAAATAGGCCTTAAAATAGACCAGACGCTTACTCAGGACGCCACGGGCACGATGGCGTATCTCGAGTTTGAGGCTATGGGAGTTCCGAGAGTCAAGACGGAGCTTTCCGTTGCGTATGTCGATCACAACACGCTTCAAACCGGCTTTGAAAACGCCGACGACCACCGCTTTATCGCGAGCTGCGCAAAAAAGCACGGTCTCAAGTATTCGCGTCCCGGGAACGGGATATGCCATCAGGTACATCTTGAGCGCTTCGGCAAGCCCGGCAAAACGCTCATCGGCTCCGACAGCCATACTCCGACGGGCGGCGGCATCGGTATGCTCGCCATCGGCGCGGGCGGTCTCGACGTCGCGGTCGCCATGGGCGGCGGCGCATACTACATCACGATGCCCGAGGTCGTTCTCGTAAGGCTTTCCGGCAAGCTTTCGCCCTTCGTATCGGCAAAGGACGTTATCCTTAAGGTCCTTCAGATCCTTTCTGTCAAGGGCGGCGTCGGAAAGATAATCGAATACGGCGGCGAGGGAGTAAAAACTCTCTCCGTTCCCGAAAGGGCGACGATTACAAATATGGGCGCGGAGCTCGGCGCGACGACGTCCGTTTTTCCGTCCGACGAGATAACAAAGGAATTTTTGCGCGCTCAGGGACGCGAAAACGATTGGATCGAGCTTCTTCCCGACAGCAGCGCAAAATACGACAAGGTCATCGACATCAACCTTTCGATGCTTGAGCCGCTTGCCGCCATGCCGCATATGCCCGACAACGTAAAGTCGGTACGCGAGATCGGAAATATCAAAATAGACCAGGTCTGCATAGGCTCCTGCACAAACTCCTCCTTCACCGACATGATGAAGGTGTCAAAGATATTAAAGGGCAAAAAGGTCCATCCGGACGTAAGCCTTGTTATAGCTCCCGGCTCGATGCAGGTGCTCAATATGCTGGCGCTGAACGGAGCTCTCTCCGATATGATAAGCGCCGGCGCGAGGATCCTCGAATCAGCCTGCGGCCCCTGTATCGGAATGGGACAATCGCCGAATTCCAAGGGTGTTTCCCTCCGTACCTTCAACAGGAATTTTGAGGGAAGAAGCGGCACGGCGGACGCCGGAATATATCTCGTCAGCCCCGAAACGGCGGCTGTATCGGCCATAGCCGGAGTACTTACCGATCCGACGACATGCAGTGATGACGTCTCCGTCTCCCTTCCCGAAAAATTCGTCATAAACGACGGCATGATAATCGACCCCGTCCCCGCCGACGAAGCAGACAGCGTCGAGATCAAATACGGTCCCAACATAAAGCCTTTCCCCACAACGGAAAAGCTTCCCGAAAAGCTTGAGGCAAAGGCGGTCTTAAAGGTCGGCGACAATATCACGACCGATCACATCATGCCCGCCGGCGCGAAGATACTCCCCTACCGTTCAAACATCCCCTACCTTTCAAAATTCTGTTTCCGCCAGTGCGACGAGGATTTCGCGGAGCATTGTAAAGAGGCTGGCAAGGGCGTCATTATCGGCGGCTCGAATTACGGTCAGGGCAGCTCCCGTGAACACGCCGCTCTCGTCCCGCTCTATCTCGGGATCAAGGCGGTAATAACAAAATCCTTCGCGCGTATCCACTGCGCCAACCTCGTGAACGCGGGAATAATCCCCTTTACCTTTAAAGATCCCGCCGATTTCGACAAGATCTCCGTCGGCGACATGCTCGCTGTCGACAGCATAAGGGAAAAGATCGAAAACGATCTTCCGATAACTCTTAAAAACCTCACAAACGGCGAGGAATATCAGCTCTGCTGCGACATTTCAAGTCGCCAGAGAGATATCATCCTCGAGGGCGGTCTTCTCAACTATACAAGAGAAAGAGCGTAAGCTTTATAAGCTTTTTCCCGCAGGTTCATGCGGTAACCGTAATCACCGTAAATATTAAGAAAGCGGCGCGGAAAATCCGCGAAAAGACATGACAGAACAGGAACTTAAAAGCGCAATAGAAAAATTCACATCTCTCGTTAAGGAACAAAACGAGCGTTCCGACAGGATAAAGAGTCAGGGCGATTTCATCGACTATTCAAAGCTCGACAAAATAATCATCGGCGTATGCGGCGGCGACGGCATAGGCCCGTTCATAACGAAGGAATCTGCTCGCGTACTCAGCTTCATGCTCAAAGACGAGGTCGAAAGCGGCAAGGTCGAGCTTCGTTATATCGACGGCCTTACGATTGAAAACCGTGTAAAGGCCAACAAAGCCATCCCCGACGACGTTATGGACGAATTAAAGGCGTGTCACGTCATCTTAAAGGGTCCGACGACGACGCCGCAGGCGGGCGACCCGTGGCCAAATATCGAGAGCGCAAACGTCGCTATGAGAAAGGCGCTCGACCTCTTTGCAAACGTCCGTCCCGTCAAGGTGCCGGATGAGGGCATCGACTGGACATTCTTCCGTGAAAACACCGAGGGCGCTTACGCCGTCGGCTCAAAGGGAGTAAACATAACCGACGACCTCGCGATGGACTTTGTCGTAACGACCACCGAGGGAACTCAGCGTATAGCGAGACTTGCCTACGAATACGCCAAAAAGAACGGCAAGGACAGAGTTTCGATAATCACAAAGGCAAATATCATCAAAACGACCGACGGAAAATTCCTTCGCCTGTGTAAAGAGATCGGACAGGAATATCCCGATATCACGACCGACGAATGGTATATCGACATCACCACGGCAAAGCTTATCGACAAAAAGAGACGCTCTGACTTCAAGGTGTTTGTTCTTCCGAACCTTTACGGCGATATCATCACCGACGAGGCGGCGGAATTCCAGGGCGGCGTCGGCACGGCGGGAAGCGCCAATATCGGAAAGCGCTACGCTATGTTTGAAGCCATCCACGGCTCCGCTCCGAGAATGGTCAAGGAAGGACGCGGCATCTACGCCGATCCCTGCTCGATGCTCCGCGCAACGGTAATGCTCTTATCACATATCGGTATGCAGGATAAAGCCGATCTCCTCGAAAAAGCGCTCGATATCTGCATGTATGAAGAAAAGAAGCTCGCGATAACAGGCAGAGATACAGGCTGTACATGTGAGGAATTCGGAAATTACGTCATGGACACCGTACAAAAAATCTCATAAACGGGGTGTGTTTATGAAGTCAAGAAAGGTAATACTCAGCACGGTCTCGGCGGCAATGCTGACGGCTCTCTGCGTCGTTTTGACGGTATTCGCAAAGATACCGTTCGGCGCGGGCGGATATGTCCATCTCGGCGATATGGTCATCTATCTCGAGGCGGCGATACTTCCCCTGCCCTACGCGATCATCTCGGCGGCTGTCAGCGGATGCTTTTCCGACGTCGTGTCCGGCTTCGCGACATGGGCGCCGTTCAGCCTCGTCATAAAGGCTCTGCTCGTCTTGCCGTTCACCTCAAAGGGAACGAAGCTCCTCTGCAAAAGAAATTACATAGCCGCTCTCGTCGGAATCCCGATAACGGTCGTCGGTTATTTCTTTTCCGAGGTCATAATCTACGGAAATTGGGGAGCATATATGTCGATCCCGTGGAACCTCCTTCAAGCCGTCGTGAACGGAGCGCTCTTTGTCGTCTTCGCAAAGGCGCTTGACAAGCTTGATTTTAAAAGGCGTATAGACCCACGTTGACAAAATCTTTAAAGGAAGCGATCAGACATGTCTGAAATATCAAACCAGGCGAAAAACGCCGTAACGGAGCTTATCAAAAGATCAAAAATAAAACCCGGACAGATACTCGTCGTCGGATGCTCGACAAGCGAGGTACAGGGTCATAATCCCGGTACATTTTCCGCGCCGGAAATCGGCGAAGAGATACTATCCGGCATCCTTCCCGTCACAAAGGAGTACGGGATATATCTTGCGGGGCAGTGCTGTGAGCATCTCAACCGCGCAATAATAATCGAAAGCGAGGCCGCCGAAAAATACGGTCTCGAACAGGTGAACGCCGTCCCTCAACCCAAGGCGGGCGGCTCGTTTGCAACGGCGCTTTATAAGGCACTGAAGGAACCCGTCGCGGTCGAAAAAATATCCGCCCATGCCGGACTCGACATAGGCGGGGTCATGATAGGTATGCATCTTAAAGCCGTGGCGGTACCGATGCGCCTCGAAACGCGAAAAATAGGCGAAGCCCTCGTTATAGCGGCAAGGACGCGCCCGAAATTCACGGGCGGAGAAAGAGCCGTTTATGACGATTCTCTGAGATAAACGCCGACCTTACATTTTGCCGACGCGCTTTTAGCTTTTCGTCAGGCGTTTTCGGCTATCCATTTTGCTACGCCGTCGTCGTCATTGTTTCCGATAATGACGTCGGCGTATTTTTTTGCCTCATCCACGGCGTTTTCCATGGCGCATGAAAAATCGCATTCCTTGAACATCGGTATATCGTTGAGGTTGTCTCCGAAAGCGGTTATTTTATCAAAGCCGTATTCGCTTCTCAAAAACTTTACGGCGTTTGACTTCGACGCCTCGGAGGAGCATATTTCAAGGTACCAGTAGCCGTCGATATATGTGTCGCTGAAAAACTCGGCGCGAAGCCCCTCGACCTTTTTCATCTCCTCCGCCGCGTCCTCTAAAACTTCTTTTTTATCCATCAGCGAAAAAAGGACGAGCGGATAGCGAAGGCAATCCTCGATATGATCGACATGTGTGAAAATCTTTTTAAATCTGAATACGCGCTCGTTCATGAATTTACGCGCTTCTTCGTTCTGTATTTTGTCGTAATACGTCGAGAGCCTGCCGCCTCTTATCGAATACCAGAAGCCCGAAAGGGAGTGCTTCGAGAGGATCTCCATCGCCTTTTCACAAGCGGATCGTTCTATGACGTTGACCTTGACGTACTCGCCCTTTGATATGTCGTAGATCGAGACTCCGTTCATCAGAACGACCGGCGCGTTCACGTTTATTTTTGAGACGAGGGAAACCGTCGTCGCGGCGGTCCTCGCCGTCGCAACGGAAAAATAAATGTCCTTTTCCTCAATAGCCCTGTTTAAAAGGGCGGCGGATCTTTCCGAGACGACGGCGGAGTTATTTAAAAGAGTGCCGTCGAGATCGGAGATATAGAGTTCTTTCATTTTTCGATTCCTTTTTTCTTTTAAAAGCGGATAAAGGAAAAGCCGACATAGGTCGGCTCTTCACGTGGATCGTTTGATTTTAAAGCATCGGTCATTTCTTTTCGGCAAGCCGTCTGTCCTTTTCGTATGACTTTTCGATGGCCTTTATGACGGCGTTTGCGAAGCCGTTTTCCTGGAGCGCCGTCACGCCGTCGATGGTCGTTCCCGCAGGGGTGCATACTCTGTCGACAAGCTCATACGGATGCGCGCCGCTCTCAAGTATCATCTTGGCGCTGCCGAGGATCGTTTGTGCCGCTATTTCAAGCGACATCTTTTTATTGATACCGATCTCAACGCCCGCCCTGGCAAATTCCTCAACGAACATATAGGCGAACGCCGGGCCGCATCCCGCCAAAACGCCGAACTGCGGGAAATAATCCTCGGGAAGCTCGAGCGAACCGCCGAACGAGGATGTGAACTCGGCGATAAACTTTTTTTCATCGTCCGACACAAGCTCGTTAAAGCAGTACGCCGTCATAGCTCCGCGTATGGCGGCGTTGATATTTGTCATTATCCTCGCGAGATGAGGCTTAAAGCCGATATATCCCTCGATGCGGCTGAGCGACAGTCCTGCCGCGGGCGACACGACGAGCGTCCCGTTTTTTGAGATCTCGCCTTCGACGTCACGAAGAAGGTCGGGAAAATCCTTTGGCTTTACGGCAAGAATGACCGCGTCGCAGTTCCCCGCAACGTCCTTTGCGCTTTCGGCGACGTTTACGCCGTATTTTTCGGCGCATTTTTCCGCCTTTTCGCGGAAAATGTCAAATACATAAATATCCTTCGCGTCAAATTTTCCGGACTTTGTGCATCCGCTCATCATAGCTTCAGCTATATTTCCGGAACCGATCATTCCTATTTTCATTTTCAGTCCTCTTTTTCTTCTTCGGGGATATCATGTGTGCAGAACGGGCAAACCGTTGCTTCGATATCTATTTCGGACTTGCAGAAGGGGCATTTCTTTGTCGTGGGAGCGGGCGCGGGCTCTTCCTTTTTGCCGAGATCGTTCGCCTTGTTGATAGCCTTTACGATAAGGAAAATAACGAGCGCCATGATGATGAAGTTAAGTATCGCGGAAATGAAGTTACCGTAGCTGAGTACGGCGGCTCCCGCCTCCTGAGCCTCTGCGAGAGTTGCATACTCTCCGTCGCCGAGAACGATGAACCAGTTTGTGAAATCGACGCCCTTTGTGATAAGGCTTATAAGCGGCATAACGATGTCGTTTACAAGCGAATTAACGATCGCCTGGAACGCTCCGCCTATGATAACGCCGACTGCGAGATCGATAACGCTGCCTCTCGCGATGAACTTTTTAAACTCCGCTATGAATCCTTTTTCTTTTTTTGCCATAACTTTTGACTCCTTTCATAATTACATGCCTAACAAGTATACTTTATTCTACCATGTTTTCGGCAAAATGCAAGAGTTTTTAAAGCTATAACTTATATATTTGATTTTTTTCGCGAAATGTAGTATAATATCAGGTGATGACCGAATGGGGTGAAATAAATGCTTTTAACGGCAGACATCGGAAATACAAACATAGTGCTCGGAGCATTTGAAAACGACAGCCTTGTCTTTGTTTCGAGGCTCGCAACCGAAAGGGCGAGGACGGAGGATCAGTACGCCGTCGAGCTTGAAAGTATCTTTAACTTAAACAAGGTCGATTTCAATGCCTTCACCGGAGCTATTATCAGCTCCGTCGTGCCGGAGCTGAGCAATACCATCTGTCTTGCGATCAAAAAAATACTCGGCATATCGCCGCTGACGCTTTCTCCCGGACTTAAAACGGGGCTCAACATCCTGACGGACAATCCCGCCGAGGTCGGATCCGATCTCGTTGCCGGAGCCGTGGCGGCGTCAAACAAATATCCCCTGCCCTGTCTCGTCATGGATCTCGGCACGGCGACAAAGATAAGCGTTATCGACAAAAACGGCGCATTCTGCGGCTGTTCCATAGCGCCCGGTATAGCCATATCTCTCGAGGCGCTCTCCTCGAGGACGTCCCAGCTCCCGAACATAAGCTTCAAGGCTCCCGACCGCGTAATCGGCAAAAATACCGTCGACAGTATGCGTTCCGGCACCGTATTCGGCACGGCTTCGATGCTCGACGGAATGTGCCAAAAGATCGAAAAGGAGCTCGGAGAAAAAATAAAGACGATAGTCGCAACGGGCGGCCTATCATCCGACATAATCAAAAGCTGTGAAAACGAGATCACAGCCGACCCCGTGCTCATCCTCGAGGGCCTTAAAATAATATATGAAAAAAACATATCGAAAAAGCGCTGATAACTGATATATTTTATGTTCAAAATTTTGCGTCGTATCCGACGAATGTTCGGAGCGGCAGCAAGGAGGAATATATATGTCAAAATCATTATCCGAAAAAAGAACGGCAAAACTGCGCGAGCTTATCTTAGCGTCCGTATTTTGTGCGCTGATAATCGTGATGACGGTAGTCCCCTATCTCGGCTACATCTCCTACGGTGCGATCGAGATAACGACGCTGCACATCGTAACGATCTTAGCGGCAGTTTGCCTCGGTCCAAAATACGGCTCCGTCGTCGGGCTCGTATGGGGACTGTCATGTATCGTCCGCGCATATGTGGCGTTTCCGGTATTTCTTCAGTCCGGATTCGGAAACTTCTTTGTCGCGGGACTGCCTCGGCTTCTTGTCGGGCTTTTTGCAGGGCTCGTGTTTTACGGGCTAAAAAAGACAAAGCTGCCCACCGCGGTATCGGCGGGAGCGGCGGCGGTCGTCGGAACGCTGACCAATACGGTCTTCGTCCTTTCGGCGATGAACCTCTGGCTGAAGTTCAACGACAAGGGCTATTCGAGCTTTTTTGACGTGTTCAACACGATCTTCAAAACGCTCATAACTGTAAACGGCCTTATTGAGCTTGTCGCTGCGGTCATTATCGTGCCTACAGTATATGCCGCAATAGAGAAGAACAATAAAAAGACATCTGTTTAAGCCCCTTAAAAGTATTCCGTAAAACAAAAAAATCGGGCAGGTAGCGTAGAAAATGCTATCTGCTCGATCTGTTTTTATAAATCAATGTCGCTTTCGGGCAATAAACGTAAAGATTATATCACCCTATCTGCTCGGCTTGCGTGCAGGCTCAGCCTGCCTGCCCGTCAGTCGCAGGAAAACAGCGGTGTTGTAAAATATCTTTCTGCGGTATCGGGAAGCACGGTAACGACCGTCTTTCCCTTTCCGAGCTTCATGGCAAGCTTTTTCGCCGCGGCGACGTTCGTGCCACTCGATATCCCGCACATCAAGCCTTCGAGCCTCGAAAGGTCTTTCGCCGTCTGCAAAGCCTCCTCGTCGGAGATGATACAGACGTCCTCATATATCTTTTTGTTAAGTATCTGCGGGATCAGTCCGTCGCCTATTCCCATCTGGAGATGAGTCCCTATCGTTCCGCCCGCAAGTATCGCGGCGTTTTCCGGCTCGACAGCCCAAATGACGATCTCGGGATTTTGCGCTCTGAGAACTTCGCCGATACCCGTTATCGTGCCGCCTGTTCCTATTCCGCTGCAAAAGCCGTCTATCGGCCCCGCCACCTGTTCCATTATTTCGAGCGCGGTGTGGTGCCTGTGTACTCGCGGATTTGCGGGATTTTCAAACTGCTGAGGAATAAATACCCTCTTGTCCTCCTTCGCCATCTCGTTGGCGGTGTTGATACATTCCTCGATGCAGTCGCCGATGTTGCCGGAGTCGTGTATCAGAATGACCTCCGCCCCGTAATGCTCGACGAGCATCCTTCTCTCGTCGCTGACGGAATCGGGCATTATTATTATCGTCCTGTAACCTCTCACTGCTCCGACAAGAGCAAGACCTATCCCCTGATTTCCGCTCGTCGGCTCGACGATTATCGTATCTTTATTTATAAGTCCGCGTCTCTCCGCGTCACAGATCATATTGTAAGCCGTTCTCGTCTTTATCGAGCCGCCGACATTGAGTCCCTCGTATTTTACAAGTATCTGCGCTCCCTCGGGATCGGCCATACGGTTAAGGCGTATCATGGGCGTATGCCCTATCGCCTCAAGTACATTGGAATAAACCATTATATAACTCCCTGTCAATATTTACGTCCGACGTCGTCTGTCTTAAAACGCGTCGGTTTTCAGTATATAATACGAAAGATAAAAAATCAATATCAAATCACACTTTTATCATATTCGGCGAAAAAATATTTGTTCCCCGACGTATTTCGTTTCCGAAATGTGCCTTAAATAGTTTGACAAACGATTTTCAGGGGTATATAATACGAGAAGAAACAGCCGAAAGCAATATCATATTATCCCGAAGCTCATGAAAACGAGGTGTGAATAATGACTGATAAAGAAATCTCGGCTCTCTTTTCAAAGGCAGGTATCCGCGTAACACAGCAGCGTATCGCCGTCTACTCCTATCTTTATCAAAACCGTATCCACCCGACGGCAGAAACGGTCTATACCGCGCTTGTCAAGCTTCACCCGTCATTTTCGCTGACGACGGTCTACAACTCTCTTCACGTTCTCGAAAACGCCGGACTTATCCGCTCTCTTACGATCGACTCCGACGAACAGCGATTCGACGCCAATCCGTTTGACCACGGCCACTTCAAATGCATCGAATGCGGAAAGATATACGACATAAAATGCTCCGCAACGTTTTTATCGGAGGTCTGCCCCGAGGGCTGCGTCCCTCAGATCTACAACGTCTATATTAAAGGCATCTGCTCAAATTGCGTTAAAGCAGACGCTAAAAAATAAAGGCAACGCCGCAGATACGGCGTTGTCTTAATTATTAAATTGAAAGGGTGATACGATGGATCTTCCGCTTGGTTTTATCTACGCCGGTCCCGAATACTCCACATACGAAAAATTCGTAAACGCCCCGTATATCCGCCGAGGCTTTGAGCTTAAATCAGCTCCCGAAAAAGCCGAGGTGCTTATATGCGGGCTCGGTTTTTATAAGCTGTTTATCAACGGGAAGGATATAACGAAGGGCGCGCTCGCTCCGTATATCTCAAGCCCCGACGATATCATCTATTATGACCGCTACGACGTCGCCCCGCTTCTCAAAAAGGGCGAAAACGTCATAGGCTTCATCCTCGGCAACGGTATGCAGAACGCTCCCGGCGGACTTATCTGGGACTTTGACAAGGCGCGTTTCAGAGGCGCTCCGAGAGTCGCCGCAAGCTTAACCGCCGAATTTAAGGACGGCGAAGAGTTTTTCCTCGAAACTGACGAAAGCTTTAAGACGTACCCGTCACCCATATATTTCGACGACCTTCGCAGCGGAACGTTTTATGACGCCCGAAGCGAAATTGACGGCTGGTGCGAAAAGGGATTTGACGATTCCGCTTGGAAAAACGCCGTCGTCTGTGAAAAGCCGCGCGGCGAAGCGAGACTTTGCGACGCCGATCCGATAGTAGTGGCAAAGGAATTGAAGCCCGTCAAAATAAGCCGCGCCACCCTCGCCGAATTCCCCGAAAAGAAAGTATTCACGGATATGAACAAACAGTACGATCCGTCGAATAATTCCGGATGGCTCTACGATTTCGGCGTAAACGCGGCAGGCGTTTTCAAGCTTCATATAAACGGAAAAAAGGGTCAGACTCTCGAATTCCAGTTTTGTGAATATATCGACGCAAACGGCAACCCGACATACCGCAACATCCATTTTTATCCCAAAGGTCACTCACAGCGCGATATCTATATCTGCCGCGGCGGAGAAGAAACATACGTCCCCGATTTTACATATCACGGCTACCGCTACTGCGTCGTAATGGGACTTGACGACGATCAGGCGACGGAAGGACTTTTGACATATCTCGTCATGAATTCCGATATCGACAACGACCGCGCCGCGTTTGAATGCTCCGACAAGATCTCAAACGCGATTTACGACTGCACGCAGCGCTCCGACCTCGCTAACTTCTATTACTTCCCGACGGACTGCCCCCACAGGGAGAAAAACGGCTGGACGGGCGACGCCTCGATGTCAAGCGAGCATATGCTCCTGACGCTTTCGCCCGAAAGGTCATACCTCGAGTGGCTTCGCAATATCCGTAAGGCGCAGCGCGAGGACGGAAGTCTTCCGGGAATAATCCCGACGGGCGGCTGGGGATATGAATGGGGCAACGGACCCACATGGGATTCCGTTCTGACATGGCTGCCGTATTTCACTTATAAATACCGCGGCGATACCGAGATCTTAAAGGAAAACGCCGATTCAATATTCCGTTATCTCAATTATATCAGCCAAAAGCGCTCGGACGACGGCCTTATCGCCATAGGCCTCGGCGACTGGGTGCCTGTCGGAAGAAGCGCCGGCGCATATAAATCTCCCCTCGTCGTCACCGACACGCTCGTTTCGATGAGCATCTGCAAATACGCCTCAAAGATCTTTGACGTCCTCGGTCTTAAGCTCCAAAAGGCATTTGCCGATTCGCTCTATGACGAATTCCGCACTGCGGCGAGAAAACGATTCATCGGACGCGACGGCGTGACTGTTCTCGGACGCTGTCAGACCTCGCAGGCAGCAGGCATTTATTTCGATCTCTTTGACGATTCCGAAAAGCCTGCGGCGTTCAAGCTGCTTCTCGACCTTATAGACGAGGCGAACGACTTTGTCGACGTCGGCATGATAGGTTTCCGCGTCCTGTTCCGCGTCCTCTGTGATTTCGGAGAAGCGGAAAAGGCTTATAAGCTTATCACAAGGCCCGAATACCCCTCCTACGGCGAATGGATACACCGCGGCGCCACATCCCTCTATGAGGCGTTCTGGGCGCCCGACGACGAGCCGGATTCTATGAACCATCATTTCTTAGGCGATATCAAATACTTCTATATCTCCGACGTCGTCGGAATAAAAGTAAATCCGTTCTGCGACGATCCGAGCGAGATCAATATTTGTCCCGCGTTCATTTCACAGCTCGACTACGCCGCGGCGCATTACGATTCCGTCGCCGGTCGCGTCGAGGTGAGATGGGAAAGACAGTCCGACGGCGTTATGCTTAAAATTAACGCCGCAAGCGATGCTCACGGCGTTATCGAAGCCCCTGCGGGATATAAATTTGTTTCCGACAAGGAAAGATATAACGACGTCTATGTCCTGCCTCTCGAAAGCGGAGAATATAAGCTCGTTCTTAAACGGTAACGGTATCTCCGTTATAAAATGAATACAGTATCAGCTCCTTTATATCCATTCCGGTTATCGCCCTCATGGCGTCGCCGTATATAAGGAGCTGATTTTTATATCTCTCCTTAAGCTCCTCGGTTGAGCATCTGTCGGTCTTATAATCGAGAACGACTATCTTCCCGTCCTCGACAAAGGCGCAGTCCACCATTCCCTGGATTATTATTTTTTCGTTTGCGGTGTTTTCGGGAAGATCGCCATGGATATCCGAGGCGTTCTTTTCTATCGTGAACCGCTTTTCGCGGAACACCTTTTCGGATGAAAAGATACGTTTTGCCGCTTCGCTTTTGAAGAAAGCTCTTACCGACGGTCTGTCTGCGGCTTTTCTCTCATCATTTGTCAGATATCCTTCGTTATAAAGCCTTGAAAGCTCGCTTTCAACGCCAAAGGCGCCTATCTTCTTGAAATCGGCGAGCTGCATGAATTTATGTACCGCCGTACCTCTCTGGGCCGCGGTCATTCCCCCGTCCGACGCAAACGACGGGACGGACGAAGCAAAGTGTTCGTCTATCCCCTCCTCGGAATTGAGGCCGGACGCCGAATATTTCGCGATCACTCCGACGAGCGAATCATACGGATATCTGTATGAAAGCCGCTCGTCGATCTCATTTTTAAGCTCCTCGTTGACCTTTGCCCTCTTTGTATTGAATGTTTCCTCCTCCGATACAAGGCGGTTTGCCAAAACTGCTTTAAAGGGAAAATCGGCGTCGACGACACACTCCTCGCCTATATCCGCCTTATCCCTGAACGCCTTGAAAGAGGGATGACGGAGCGCCGCGGAGAGGATCCATTCGGAATAGCTCATCATCCCCGTCGTCTCAAACGGCGATAATACGTCGCCTCGCCCCATTTTGGAAGCGATATTTTTCAGCGTTTTTTCGGCGTTATCGGTATTGGAGATCATGATGAGCTTTTCCTTCGCCCTTGTCAACGCGACGTAGAGCACCCGCATCTCTTCGCTCTTTAAATTCCGAGCCGCCATAAGGGAGACGGCGTTTTTGCTGAGCGTCGTATATTTCAGGAATTTATTTTGATCTCTTCTCATTATCCCGATACCGTATTCACGGCTCAGAACGTAGTTTTTGTTGAC